>JAFGLY010000002.1 GCA_016927815.1 Deltaproteobacteria bacterium
ACTGCGTGCCCTGCCCCCTCTCCCCCCGGGAGAGGGTGGCGCCGACAGGCGCCGGGTGAGGGCCGCGCCCGCCACCGCCGCCCGCGACCTGGCGAGGCGCTCTCTTTGCGGGTGCACCAGGGGTGGGGCCACTCCAGCACGAACCGCTTGACCCTCGACCCGGCAGGGTGAAGAATTCGGGCCCTGACGCTTCCACTCGTCCTTTCCCCCACACGCCGAGCGAAGGAGTCCGTCGATGACCCACCTGCCGATGAACGTGTTCGCCTCGATCCTGATCGCCGGTACGGCGGTGCTCACGAGCCGTGCCGACGCCGCCGAGACGCCGGCCCCCGCATTCTCCCTGCCCGCTTTGCCCTACGCCTACGACGCGCTCGAGGCGGCCATCGACGAGCAGACCCTACGCATCCACCACGGCCGTCACCACCAGGGCTACGTCGACAACCTCAACAAGGCGCTGGCCGCTGACCCTGAGCTTCGGGGGCAATCCCTGGAATCGCTGCTCGCCAGGGCCTCGTCCCTGCCCGCGGCCGTGCGCAACAACGGTGGCGGACACTGGAACCACGACTTCTTCTGGGCGTCCATGGCTCCGGCGGGTGGGACCGGGTTCCCGTCGGCTGCGCTCGAGGCTGCGATCGATCGCGATTTCGGATCGATGGACGCCTTCAGGAGCGCCTTCCGCACGGCAGGCCTGACCCGTTTCGGCTCGGGCTGGAGCTGGCTGATCGTCGACCCCGAGGGCAGGCTGCGCGTCACCTCCACCCCCAACCAGGACAACCCGCTGATGGACGTGGCGGAGGTCCGCGGTACGCCCATTCTGGGCAATGACGTGTGGGAACACGCCTACTACCTTCGCTATCAGAATCGACGCGGCGACTACCTCGATGCCTGGTGGCAGGTGGTCAACTGGTCGGTCGTCTCCGAACGGTTCGCGGCCGCTACGCACGGGCCACCCGCCGGCCCGAAACGGTGACGGCGACACACCTGGAGTGCAGCGAGACGAACCCCGTGGGGGTCTCCTCTCCCCTCGGGACGGGGTAGACCTGTAGACGCCCAGGAGGATCCATGAAGACGAAGTCCCTCACGCTCCATCACCTCGGCGACCGCCGTTTCCGGGCCGAGAACCCGGCAGGGGTCACCCTCGAGTTCGGAGGGGTTGCCCCCGGAGCGGGCTTGAGGCCCATGGAGATGCTGCTCTCGGCTTTGGCGAGCTGCACGGCATGGGACGTGCTCGACATCATGGAAAAGAAGCGGCAGCCGCTCGTACGGTACCGGGTGGAGGCCAGCGGGGAGCAGGCCGACGAGCATCCCAAACGGTACGTGCGCTACACCCTCGTGCACGTGGCCAGCGGCCCGGGCGTGACCGAAGCCGCGCTCCATCGGGCGGCCGAGCTCTCGCACGGCAAGTACTGCTCGGTCTCGGCGTCCCTCGATGCGCCGGTGGACTGGCGTGTCGTGGTGGAGCCCTGGGAGGAATAGGACCCCCCTTCAAGCCGGCTCGTGGCCTGGCGCGACGTCAGCGGGCTTCGTTGGGAGCGCCCGGCGTGGGCTCCTGTACGATCTGCCAGGCGCCGTCGGCCTGGTTGCCGTCGGGGACGCGGGCAGCCGACCAGTCGGCCTGCTGCGCGCCGTACTCGAGCCGATCCATGGCTCGGCCGGCCGGGGTGTAGACGCCGATCTGCTCGCCCCCGGCGGAGAGGCGAAAGGAGAGGTGGGCCGGCCCGGCCCGGGCGTCTCCGTCCGCGAACAGCAGCAGGTAGCCGCCGGCTGGCAGGACGAGATCGCCCAGGACGTGCTTCATGGGATCCGCGAGGTCGTCGGTGACGGTGAAGCCCGCGAGCGTGAGGGGATGGTCGAGCGCTGAGAACAGCTCGATCCAATCCGGAAACAGCGGCTCGCCGAGGTCGTTCTCTAGGCCGACCGACGTCTGCGCGTTCGAGGCCATGAACTCGTTGATGCACAACAGGGCCCCGGAATCCGCCTCGCCGGTGTCGCCCCCGCACCCGGCCGCCTGTGCGCATCCCCCGTCGTCACAGTCCAGGAGGCCGTCGCCGTCGTTGTCCACGGCGTCGTAGCAGGTCTCCGGATCCTCGCCCTCCTGAGGGGAGCCACACCCCACGGCGATCAGCGCGAGGAACCAGTTGGGGAGACCGGGCACGGGCAGGCTCCGCGTAGGGGGGCCAGTATATCGCCCCAAGCGGCCGGGCTGGAGGATGGGTGCCGCGGGGGCGCGGCTCACCCTCCGGCGATGCGACTCGCCAGCCTCAGGGCATGGTCGCGCACGTCGGGCGGCCACTCGGAGGCGATCCGAGCCAGGTCGTCGAGCCGATCCGCGAAGAGCGCCCGCGACGCCTCCTCGAACCCGGGTCGATCCCCGGCCATCACGTGGAGGAACCGCCAGGTGGCCTCCCGCGCGCGGCGGGTGCGGTCGGTGTGGGCACTCGTACGCCGCGCGTCCTCCACCAGGCGGCGCAGCGTCGCGGACGCGCCGCCCGGCTGGTCGGCGAGCCACTCCCAGTGCCGGGGAAGGAGCGACACCTCCCGGCTCACGACGCCGAGCCTGGGCCGGCCGGGCCCGGCGGCCTGCCGCTCCGTCGGCTGCGCCGCCTCGGCGAGGATCCGGGCGGCCACGTCCTCGGGCGTACCGCGGAGATCGATGTCTACCGGCGCAGCCGTCTCGTCGTCGAGTACGATCACCGGCTCGACCTCGCCCGCGTCGAGTCGCTCTCGGACCACGCGGGCCACGTCGGGCAGCGGACCCGCGGCGATCCGGCACGGGCCGGCGAAGGCGACGACGGTGGGAAAGGTGGAGGAATTGGTACTCACGGCGGTTCTCCAGGCGATGTCCGGGACCGGACGGGGTTCAGAATAATATCCGGGTAATATTCGCCGTGCAACACCCGCCAGGCGGGGTGGGACCGCGGACCGACGCCACAGGAGCGCTCCGACCGACCGCCCGTCTTGAGGAGCCCCTCTGCCGGGGGTAAGGGGAGCGGCGTGACGGCTTCTCCCCCCCCCGCGCGGGATCGCCCGCGACGCGTCGGCCACGCGCTCGTCCAGATCCTCAAGGTGGGGATCGTGGTGGGTGCGCTCACCTGGCTCGCCCTCTCGGGTCGGCTCGCGCTCTCCGACCTGGTCGCGCCGTTTAGCGCCCCCGCCTGGGCGGCACTGGGAGCGGGGCTCACGCTCATCCCGTTCCTGGTCGCCTTCTACCGGCTCTCGGTGGTGCTGGGGGTGCTGGGGGTTGCGCTGCCCCTGAGGCAGGTCGTTCGCATCGGGTTCGTGGGGTCGTTCTTCAACACGTTCCTGCCCGGCGGCCTGGGGGGAGACGTGGTGAAGCTGGCCTGGCTCGTCCGGGCCACGGGCGACGCGCCGCGCGTCACCGCGGCGGTCCTGCTCGACCGCGGGATCGCCCTCCTGGGCATCCTGGCTCTGGGCGGAGGGGCGCTATTGGCCGCATGGCCGACGGTGCGTGCGTCCTCGGGTCTGCAGGGTGTGGCGCTGGCCGTGCTGCTGGTGGTGGGCGGCACCGCCTGGGCGGGCGTGGTGGCGGTGGTGGCCCTGGCCCGAGGCCGCGCGGCCGGCCTGGGCGTCTGGGCCGCCCTTTCCGCGCCTGCCGCCTTGCTCGCCCTCCGAGCCGATCCGGACCTGGGTGCGCGCCTGGGCACGGTGCTCGCCGTGGACGGGGCCGGGGCCCTCGCGGCGCTCCTCCTGGCACCGTCGCTCGTGGAGGGAGGGCGGCTCGCCCGCCTGGTGGAGGGGCTCCCTTCCGTGGGCGCACCCGTGCGCCGGTTCGTGGACGCCGTGCTGCTCGCCCGACACCGGCTGCCGCTCGTCGGCCTCCTGTTCCTGCTCTCGGTCGCGAGCCAGTCGGTCACCGTGCTGGCGATCTGGGCCATCGGGCGTGCGTTGGACGCGCCGCCCACCCTTGCGCAGCTCTTCGCCACCGTGCCCGTCGCCATGGTGATCAACAGCATGCCCGTGCCCGGAGGGGGACTCGGCGTGGGTGAAGCCGCCCTGGCCACCCTGCTCGAGCGCTTCACCGTGGACGGGCGGGCCGTCACGGGTGGCGCGGCCCTCTTCCTGGCGTGGCGCGTGTGGGTGGTGGCCTGGGGGCTGTTGGGGCTTCCGGCCTTCCTGGCCCGGAGGCGTGCGCCGTCGGGCGAAACACGGACGGAGGACGCCCGGCGCAGCCTTCCGGGTGGCGGTCCCCCGTGACAGGAGGAACACTGCTCGCCGTCGTGACCCGCACCCAGGAGACGTCTTGACGGCTCAACCCTTCCACGCACCCGGCCCCGGAAACGCATCCCAGGGGCTCGCCGTAGTGGTCCCGGTGCGCGACGGTGCGTCCACGCTCTCCGCCTGCCTGGAGGCGCTCGTCCCGGACCTGCCTGTAGACGGGGAGGTTTTCGTCGTGGACGATGGATCGCGCGATGCGAGCGTCGAGATCGCCACGGGATGGATCGAGCGCTCCGGGGCGTCCGACCGGGTGCACGTCCTCCGCATGGATCGACCCCGGGGACCGTCGGCGGCCCGGAACGCCGGCTGGCGTGCGACCGACCGGCCGCTGGTAGCCTTCGTGGACGCCGACGTCATGGTCCGGCCGGGTGCCCTCGCCCGGCTGGTGGCCGCCCTCGAAGCGGACCCATGGCTCCTCGGGGCCAACGGCATGCTCGACCCCGAGCCCGGAGCGGAAGGGCTCGTGTCGGCCTTCGTCAACACCTCCCTGCGCTACCAGCACCTGCGGCACGGGCCGCGCGTGGCGAGCGCCTTCACGTCGCTCTGCGTGCTGAGGCGGCAGGCCCTCGTCGCCATGGGAGGATGGGACGAACGCAGGCCAGGTCGGTACGCCGACGACGTGGCCACGCGCTTCGTCCTTCCCATCCGGACCCTCGCGCGCGTGCCCGAGGCCACCGGGATCCACCGGAAGGAGGTGACCCTCGGAGGGCTTTTGAAACACCGCAGCAACGTCGGTTATCATTTCGTTGCCTCGATGGCCGAGCAGGTTCCGTCGCCCTCCCGTGCGGTCCTCGGCTGGCGCTACCCCATGAACACCGCTCTCGCCGCTGCGTCCATCGCGGCCGTCGCGATCGGGCCCGCAGGCCTGCCCGTCGGGGGGGGAATCGTGGCCACGTCGGCGCTGGTGAACGCCCGGTTCGTGCTGCACTCGCTCCGTCACCGGAACGTGTCCGAAGCCCTGGCCGCCTGGCCGCTGTCGGCCCTGGAGGGGTTCGCCTACCTGGTGGGCATGGCCCGGTCCTTCGGTCCCTGAACCCGCCGTGCCGCCGCTCCTGCCCTACGTCCTGCGCTACGGCGCGTACGGCCTCGAGAGCCTCCTCATGAAACGGGGGCCCTTGTTCCTGACCGTGTTCGTCACCGCCCGGTGCGGCCTCTCCTGCGGCCACTGCCTCTACGCACACGCCCGCCGGGTTGCCGACCCGGCCAGGGAGTTGACCCTCGAGGAGTACCGGGAACTGGCCCGTCGCCTCCCCCGGCTGCCCAAGCTCCTCCTGACGGGCGGAGAGCCGTTCCTGCGCGACGACCTCGCGGGCATCGCCGCGGCCTTTCACGACCTCGCGGGCGTGCGGCAGATCACGGTGGCCACGGCCGCCCAGCACCCGGATCGCGCACGGCGGTTCGTGCAGGATCTGCTGGAGGGTCGACCGGATCTCACGCTGGAGATGCAGTGCTCGATGGACGGTGTGGGACCCGCCCACGACCGGATCCGTGGGGTGGGTGCGTTCGACCGTCTGTGCGCCACCGTCGAGGCGCTGGGCGAGCCCGCGAAGCGGTATCCTGGCCTGGAGGTTCGGTACAACTTCACGTTCTCTCGCGCGACCCAGGACGCGTTCCCCGAGGTGCTGCGCTACGCCCTCGAGAGGGGCACCCGGCTCGACCTCGTGCTAGTCCGACCTCCCACGGCCGATCCCACGTGGGTCACGGGTGTGGATCTCGGCCTGTACCGCGCCGCGGTGGATCGCCTCCAGGATCTGGAGGTCGCACGGGCCGCAGGGTCGCTCCTGCGCCGGGCGCTCGCGGAGCGGGTGCGCGTGGAGCGGGCCATCGTGGCGAGCCACCACGAGGGTCGCCGTGTGCTGGACCGGTGCCTGGCGGGCACGCTCGTGGGCGTGGTGGACGAGACCGGCGAGGTGCGGCCCTGCGAGATGCTCCCCGTCTCGTTCGGGAACGTGCGCGACGTGGACTTCGATTTCGGTCGGCTGTGGGCCGGCCCCGAGGCGCGTGCACACCGCAGGTTCGTGCGCGAGACACGCTGCTTCTGCACGTTCGAGACGGGCGTCCGGACCAGCGCCACCTTCCGGCCGCAGACGATCGTGGACATGGGCGTCGGACTGCTGAAGGCCCTGCCCGGATCGCTCGAGGCTACCCTCCCCCGGCGGTCTCGGCCGGGAACGGGGTGAGAGCCGGGAGCTAGCTCGCCCCGCCGTACCGGGCGCACGCGGCGGCGATGGTGCCGGACGCGTCGTTGGCCATGCGGTTCGTCCACTCGGCGTGGGCCCGGTCCCAGCGGGCCCGATCCACCTGCAGGTAGCCGATGACGTTGTCCACCGTGCCACCCTGGGCCAGCTGGGCCTGGCCCCAGGCCCAGTGCTCGAGGGTGATGCCATCCACCGGCGAGAGGTCGGGCGCCGCTTGGGGCGAGGTGGGCGGAGCCTGCACCACCGGCGTGGAGCTGGCCTGGGTCTTGCCGATCCCCACCGGATCCTTGGCGGCCAGGTCGCCGATCACCGGCGCCAGGTAGTCCTCTCCCCTGCCAATGGCGAGGAAGCCCAGCAGTCCCAGGATCGCACCGACGAACCAGCCGAGTCCACAGAATACCGATCCGATCCAGGACACGCACCCCACGTAGAAGCTCTGCCCGAGCTGCTGCTGGAACCACGCGTCCTGGTCCTGGCCCTCCTCCTTCCAGATGAACGCGCAGATGATCCATCCCCACAAACCCCCGAGAGCCGTGATGATCCAGAGGATCTTGGCCCGTTCGCGGAGTGGCTGCGGGACGCCGATGGAATCGAGGGAGGCTGCAGGAGCGGCGGACATGGGAGAACCTCCTGGAAGGTGGACGTCACTGGTTGCCCCTAACACCCACGCTTCCCCCCCGACAGCGGAGACGGTCGGGTCCAGGTGAAAATCTCGGGCGATGCTCCCGAAGTTCTAGAACCAGTACCGGTATCCGAGCGTGGGGGCCACCCCCGTCAGGAAGCCCTTGCCGCTCAAGTCACCGCGAACGGGCACGGCGGTCCCTGAGCCGGTGAGGGTGAACTCCCCCAGGTCCGTGTTGAGGGCAAAGCCGAGAGCCGCGAGAAGACCGACGGTGAAGAAGCGCGAGGTGCTGGACCCGAAGTCTCCTTCGCTGGAGGCGCTCTGGGTGACGGTGTTCGTCCAGACGAGCTGGGGTGCCAGGCGGCCCTCGATCTGGAAGTTCCACTTCTGGTCCAAGGGTCGCGCCGTCAGCCCCACGCCCAGCAGGGTCATGTGCTCGTCTAAGGTCCACGTGTAGGCCCCGTCGAAGACCCGTGGGTCGGAGGCCTCTCCGTCGGTGGCCATCTGCGCCCGGGTGAGGCTCACGAGCGGACGCAGCCGGCCTCCGCCCTGGGGAAGCACCAGGCTGGCTTCGAGGCCCGCGAAGGGGGTCGCCAGGGCCGACGGCTCGAGGTCCGGGTGATGGAACAGGGCGCCGATCTGGACGCCGAGCCCGTAGCGGGGCACCTGGGCCGAGGCCGCCGAAGGCAGGGCGAACAGCAGGGTGGGCAGGAGGAAGCGAAGCGTTCGGCTCAACAGCATGGGGCCTCCGTGCGGGGCATCGGACCGGTACTGGATCGGGGCGGGCCGCCCGGCTGCCGCCCCTCGACGAGTAGGGGTCATGAGCGGACCTCGAGCCCCGCCGGCAGGAAGCCGGGGCAGTTGTCGTCCAGTTCGACGTAGACGTCGTAGAGACCGTCGGGCAGGCCCGCGGGGACGACGGCCACGGCCACGTCAGGCGTCTTTGCGTCCCACGTGAAGGACAGCTCGGTCTCGGAGGCGTCCTTGACGGACACCAGCCAGACGCGGGTGAGTGTGCCGGTGATGCCGGAGACGGCCAGCGTGATCTCCACGTCCTCGGGGGTGGCGACGATCGAGGGATCCACGGAGTGGACAACGGGGACCGCCAGCACCTCGAGGGTCTTCTTCAGGATGGCCTGGCAGGTGCCCTGCACGACCTCGACCTCGTGCTTGCCCGGTTCGACGCCGGGCGGCACGGTGACGTCCACCATGGCCTCATCCGTGTACTCGAAGGCAACCTCGAGGTCGTCCAGGTGGATGGTCATCTCCTCGGACAACTCCGCGCCGTAGAGCGTGAAGGAGCCGCCGGTCTCGCAGACGTGGTCCGGGTCGATGGAGGTCAGCGTGGGCAACCGGTCGACGGTGAACGTCAGGACCCCGGTCTCGCACGCGGCCGGTTCCGGGTTGGTCACCTTCACCAGGTGCTCCCCGCCCGGAAGGTCGCCCACCGAGGCGAGCACCGTCATCGAGGTGCACGCCTGGGCGCCTTCCAAGCCTGCCACGTCGCTGCAGCCGTCGCCTTCGATCACCGGGGCGGTCTCGTCGTCGATGGTCACCACGGGCGCCTGCTTCCCGAAGAAGAGGAAGTCTCCGCCGAAGAGGGTCAGGTCGGTGTCGCCGGCTGCGTTGCACAGGCGCAGCGGCTCGATCCTCGCGAGCGACGGGGGCGCGACGACGAAGAGGTCCAGCGGCTCGGTCGTGTGGCACTCGGCGGGCGCGGGGTTCGTGACGGTGATCGCAGAGGCGCCGAGATCCAGAGTCTCCTGGGGCAGGGTCACGGTGAGCGTGGCGCAGTGGTGGGCCGTCACCGGGCCGATGATCACGGCGCAGTCGGACGGCTCCACCCGTGGGGCGACCCAGTCGCCGATGGTGACCGTGGGGTTGGCGTCGGGCAGCATCAGGAAGGCCCCGCCTTTCACCTGGATGGAGGTGTCTTGCTGGGCGATGCAGGCGAACGGAGGGTTGGTCTCGGACAGGGTGGGGGGAGGGGCCGCGATCACGGCCCTGCCCACGTGGGCGTCCTGACCGTCGGGATTGGTCACCGTGATCCCGTAGACGCCGTCCAGCCACTCGAGGTCCGGCGTGAGCGTCACCTCCAGCTCGGTCTCGGAAACCCACAGGAGGTCGTCCTCCGGGACGGGCAGGGTCAGTCCCGCGGCCGTACGGCCGAACAGATCCGATTCCATGGTCAGCTCGAGGGCAGGGACGCTCAGCTCGGGGGTGTGCGACAGGGCGTCCGTGACCTGGGGCGTGAACCCGTCGCCCCGCACCGTGAGCGTGGACTCGTGTTGCGCATGACACAAGAAACGAGGTTCGACGGTATCGACGCGAGGATCGGCCCCCTCGACCAGGGGTTGGCACGCGGACAGGGCGAGGGCAGCGACGAGGAGCATGGATCGGTGCATCGGGACCTCCCGAGCGATGCCTGGAGCGGCAACATAGCACGCCGACCCCGACAGCCTCCATGGCGGGAACGTTCCCTCCCGGCGCGAGTCCAGGGTCCGCGCCGGGCGGCTTGCGCTCGATCCGCACCGGCGCTAGGGAGTCGCCTTCCCCGAGGTGCCCCATGCGCGTCCTCGTAACCGGAGGAGCCGGATTCGTCGGCTCCCACCTGTGTGAACGCCTGCTGGCCGATGGGCACGAAGTGGTGGCGCTCGACTCCCTCGTCACCGGGGTGCGCTCGAACGTGGCCCACCTCGCCTCGGTCCCCCGCTTCTCCTGGGTGGAGGCCGACGCGAGCCGGGAGCTGCCCGTGACGGGGCGCCTGGACCGCATCTTTCACCTCGCCTCGCCCGCGAGCCCCATCGACTACGTGGACCTCCCCTTCGAGACCCTCTACGCGGGAAGCGACGCCACCCGGCGCTGCCTGGAGCGGGGAGAGGCCGACGGTGCCCGTGTCCTCCTCGCGTCCACCTCCGAGGTCTACGGCGATCCGCTCGTCCATCCTCAGGTGGAGACCTACTGGGGCAACGTCAACTCCATCGGCCCGCGATCGGTGTACGACGAGGCCAAGCGGTACGCCGAGGCGCTCACCGTGGCCTTCCACAGGTACCGTGGCGTGGACACGCGCATCGCCCGCATCTTCAACACCTACGGCCCGCGCATGCGGCTGCACGACGGCCGCGTGATCCCGGCCTTCTGCTGGCAGGCGCTCCAGCAACGGCCGCTCACGGTGTTCGGGGACGGCTCGCAGACGCGCTCCTTCTGCTACGTCACCGACCTGGTGGACGGCCTGGTGCGCCTCATGGAATCGGACCTCGACCTGCCGTGCAACCTCGGCAACCCCACCGAGCGGTCCGTGCTCGAGGTCGCCCGGTTCGTGAACCGCTTCCTGGACAACCCGGCGGGCATCGAGTTCCGACCGCTGCCTGCCGACGATCCGACGCGGCGCCGGCCCGACATCACGCGGGCGAGCGAACGTCTCGGCTGGGAACCCGATGTATCCTTCGAGGACGGTATGGCCGCCACCGTGGCGTGGTTCCGGTCCGTCCTGGGGTCGAGGCCCCCCGGCGAACCGTAGGCTATCCGGCCTCGGCCAGCTCGGATCGGCGGCTCACGATCTCCCGAGCCTGCTGCTCGAGCCAGACCTGGGCCGCCATACGCTGATCCGCCGAGAGAGCTTCGATGCGATCCCGGATGCGTTGGACCATGCGGGTGACCGCGGCCCGGCTCTGACCCTGGAGCCGAGCGTACTCCGCCCGGCTTCCGGCCTCGAGCAGCGCGAGGAGGTAGGCCTGGTCCCGCTCGGTGAATGGGCAAAGCACCTCGATCTCCGCATCGGGGCGGGGAAGGCTGCCGGCATGGGCGGCGCTCGTGTCGAGCAGATCCTGGCTCGCACGGTGCTCCCTCAAATGGCGGCGGGCGAGGCGTCCGGTGCATCGATCCGTGATGGTGCGCACGTAGGCGAGGAGCTCCGGGAGGTCGTTTCCACGGAAACGCGCCAGTGCCCCGTTGACGAGCTTCATGCCGACCTCGGCCACGATCTCCTCGGCATCGACCGGACCCAGGAGATCGCCGTACCTCCGACCGCGCAGCACGCCGACCCGGTGCTCGACGTACCTGAGCACCATGAGCAGGAAGGCCCTGGCCTCCGGACTCCTCCGGTCCGTGAGGAGGGCGTGGATCTGGTCGCGCACGGGCGTCATTCAGAACCCGTTGGAGATGCGCGGCGCATGCTCGCTCCCCAACGAGGAGGAGGAGGCGGAACTGCTGTACCCCTGGGCGGCGGACTCCCACTGGGTGCAGGCCGGCATGACTTCCACCTCGGAGGGTGCGGTTCCGAGGAGGGCAGCGAGAATCGCAGCGATGAAGGCAGTCATTCGTATCTCTCCTCCTCTCGCAGGAGGATCAGATCCGGATCCCGGGAGATCCGGATCTCGAGGCTCCGTACGAGGGTGCGAGGGAAGGTGGCACGGACGCGACCGAGCAGTTCACGCGCCTCCGCGGCCTGGCCGAGAGCCAGGAGCGTACACAACACGTTGCCGAGATTCTCGGCCGAATGTTCGCGCTCGAAGGCGCGGGCGAAGTGCTCCAGGGCCACCTCGTAGTGGCGCTGGAGGAATGCCGAGACGCCCCGGTGCCGATCCACCGACGCCAGGTGGGCCTGGAGGCGGGGACCGCCGGCATCGAGGGCCGCCTGCTCCTGCTCTCCAGCCAGGCGGGCCGCCTCGCTCCAGTCGGCCACCGAGGGGTGGGCGGCCACCACGTGGAGCGCCGAGAGCATCATGATCCGATCGATGCGCCCCTCGGCGTGCAGGCGGATGATCCGGCGCCGGACCGAGGGCGGATCGAACGAGGGGTCGGCCACCGCGCGTGCGATCTCGTCGAGGGCGGCCTGCTGGCGGGGGTCGGCCTGCTCGGCGGGCACGAGGTAGGCCTCGTCGTCCACCGCATCCAGGATCCGCTCGACCAGCGCCTCGAGATTCACGCACGACTCCTGGCACCAACGTACGCTGAGGCAGTGCCCTCTCGACACAAGAGTGTTGCCATGGCGCCGTCAAGTTCCCGTCAGGGCGCCGACTCGTCGTCCGGGGACGGCACGTAGCCCAGGGCCTCGAGGCGGGCGCGATCCGCCTCGGACAGGGTCACCACGGCCGCCGCTTCGCCCGCCCAGGACACCGGGTCGCCCGAACCCGGAGCCGCACCGCCGAACGGGCGCCACGGCCCCCGCCCCGGCACCCGGACCCTGGCGTCCACGGGTACGACCTGGAAGGAGCGGCCGGCCTCCAGCCGGATCTCCCGTGCGGCCGCCTGGCTCTCGACCAGGAACGTGCCCCTGCTCTCGAGGTCCACGGCCTCGCGCGTGGTCCAGGGTGCTCCGTAGGACGTCCAGAGAAGGGTTTCGAGCTCCGCGACGAGATCGGGCCGGACGCCGGCGAGATCCTCGAGTTCGCCCGGATCCGCCTCGAGGTCGTACAGGGTCCGCCGGCCCGTGGCCAGGTCCACGCCCAGGCGGAGGCCGTCCCGGTACAGGGCATAGCGGTCCGTCCGGAAGCGGCTGGTCTCGGACGGAAAGGCCCTCCTCGGCGAGCCCGGATCCGTTGGCCCCGGGTCCGAGCAGGTGAGAGGCGTTCCGTCGGGCGAGGGCAGGTCCGCGCCGAACCAGGCAGCGATCCGGGGGGCGAGGTCCTGGAGCCCCACCGCGTCTTGGACCACGCCCACGGGAACACGAGCGCCCGCAACGACGAGCGGGACGTGCAGTTGCTCCTGAAAGAGCGTGTGGCCGTGTCCCCAGCTTCCGCGCTCTCCGAACTCCTCTCCGTGGTCCGAGGTCACGATCCAGGTGGCCGTCCTCCCGGCTGTTTCCCAGGCTTTCGAGAGCCGGCGGATCGCGTCGTCCACGTAGCGGATCGCCTCGTCGTACTGTGCGATCTGGTGCTCGAGCTGGCGAGCGGTGGGCGGATGCGCGAGGTGCCAGGCGTAGGTGCGGAAGGCCGGGTCCCTGCGGGTGGGGGCGCGGTCGAAGAGCGTGGCGTACGGCGCGGGCGGGTCGTAGGCGTAGTGGGCGTCGTAGAAGTGGACGAAGACGAAGGCCGGTCGCCCGGGAGGCAGGGCCGCACCCAGGCGCAGGACGGCGTCCACCACCTCCCGCGCGTCGGTCTCGCCCGCGAGGTTCTCGGCGGGCGTCCGGATGCCGAAGTCCTCGAAGGCGTCAAAGCCCCGGTCGAAGCCGTACCGGGACGAGACGAACAGGCTGGAGACCACGCCGAGCGTGGCCACGCCCCGGGATCGGAGCCCCTCGGCCAGCAACGGGGTGTCCGAACCGATCGCCACGTCGTCCTCGACGGCACCGTGGCGGGCGGGGAGGCGACCGGTCAGGAGGGTGGCGTGGGAAGGGAGCGTCCACGGCGCGGGCGCGCGGGCTCGGGCATAGCGGAGCCCGCGGGCGGCGAGCGCGTCGATGAAGGGGGTGGTGGGCCGTGCGTAGCCCCAGGCACCCACGTGGTCGGCTCTGAGGGTGTCCACGGAGACGAGGACCACGTCCGGCGTGCCCGGATTGCCGGGTGGCAGACGATCTCCCCCGCAGGACGCCAGGAGCAGGGCTACCAGTGCTTCCATCTTGGGAACCCGGCTGGGAGATACCAGAGGAGGAGTGGCAGGAGGACGACGATCGTGAGGATCGCCCCGGCGAGCCGTGGCCGAGACGCGCCAAGCGCGCGCCACGAGGCGAGTGGTGCGGACAGGAGGACGCCTGCGTAGGGCAGCCAGAGGATCTCCAGGGGGAGCCGGTAGCGCGAGAGCCCCGCCAGCGCGCCCACGGCCGCGAGATGGTACGCCGTGGTGAGCCCAGCGACGAGCACGTAGACCCCTCGGCCGCGGGCCCAGGCACCCACGGCGGGTGCGAGCACGTGCAGGAACGAGAAGGCCGCCACCAGCGCACACAGCGCTCCCACCGCGGTCTGTGGAGCATCGCGGGGTCGCACGCTGCGCACGGCCCGCGTGAGGAACGTGTTGGGGTTCATCATCTGGGCGAGGCGCAGCGGCACCCGACGGAGGAAGAGACCGGGATTCTCGCGAATCCAGGCCAGGCCTGCCGAGGTCTCGCAGGCGTCGCGCACGATGGGCTCGCTCTTCTCGGCGCAGTGGGGGCGTCCGGTCCCGGTGTGGAGCGCGTAGGCTGAGTCGCTCAAGAGGCCGTTTCCATAGTCGAAGGTCACGGGCGAGAAGTCGTTGTTCCCCAGCCACATCATCTGACCCATCGTGCGATCCGAGAGGATGAAGGACCCGAACTTGTGGCTGGCATAGGCCGAGTAGGGGGCCACGGTCGCCGTGGTGGCGGCCAGGAGCACCAGCATGCCCACCCAGGCGCGGCGGTTCATCCATCGACCCCAGAGGAGACCCAGTGCGAAGATCGGCAGCATGTAGGTGGCGACCCCCCGCAGGAGCACGCAGGCCCCGAGCGCCAGGCCCGGGAGGACGGCCCGGGCCGGGCGCCCTTCCCGTGCACGGAAGAGCGTCTCCAAGGCCAGCAGCAGCAGGGTGGCGTAGGTGGTCTCGCTCCAGAGACGGGCGGCGAAGAAGACGAGCGTGGGAGAGACCGCGTAGATCCAGGCGGCCACGAAGCCCGCCCGCTCTCCTCCCAGGCGGGTGCCCAGGCGGACGAGCAGGAGGGCAGAGACCCCCGCCAGCAGGCACTGGGTCACCTTCACGGTGCCCGGGTAGCCCGTGACGGCCCCGTGAAGCGCCATGAGCACCACCTGACCGGGTGCCCACAGCCAGCCGTTGGACGGGGTCATGCCCAGACCGTCCATCATGCGGCGGGCGGTGAACAGGTACATGCACTCGTCCCGCACGCAGCGAACGTCGTACCCGATGGCGGCGAGCGCCAGCCTCGGCAGTACGGTGACGGCGATCAACAGCCAGATCCGCTTGTCCTGCCACCAGGGGCCGGAGGGGGCCCGGCCCGACCCGTACGGGCCGCTCGAGGCGGCGCTGCCGGACGGCTCGGTCATGGGGAACGAATCTCGACCTGCCAGGTCGGGTCCCCGGGGCGGATGGCCTCGGCCCGGTAGAGGGCGGATCCCTGGGCGGCAAGCCGGAGTTGCTGCCAGACCGCGTCGGTGTTCCCCCCGCTCGCGGCGAGGTCGCTCCGTTCGTTGTGGAAGGCGGTGCGGATCCATATCGACAGCGCGGTGTCGGACCCGTTCACCACGTCGATCGACACCACGAGGCGGCCGTCGGGCGTGCGCCCCTCCCGAACCGAGCGAATGGCCACGCGAGTGGCCGCGGTCTTGGTGCTCGAGACGATCTGCCACGAGGGCTCCAGGTCTCCGACCGTGGGGGTGGGAACCGGACCCCGCCAGGCGCAGGCGGCCACGAGCACCAAGGCGTGGAGGGCAATCATGGAGAGGCACCTCGGGATCGGGTGCGGGCTTCGCCCGCCCGGGCGATCTACCCGGGCAGGATCCTGGATGCACCGACGGCGCCGACCGCCAGCCCGCTCGACCGCGCCTCGTCGCTTCGCGCTTTTCCTCCCCTGACCGGTGCCTACCTTCGGCGTGCCGCCGCAGGCACCATCCCGAGGTGTTCCTTCGTTCTCCCTCGCTTCTTCCTCGTATTCCTGGCGCTGCTGCCTTTGCTGCTCGGCGCCGGGCCGTCGTGGACCTCGGCACCGCCCCAGGACCCGCGACACGTCGTGGCCATGCAGGCGCCGCCCTTTCCCGAGGGGTGGACGGAGCGCGTGGGCACGTACGCGGTGGTCGCGGGCGATCCCGTCGACCTCGGCACCGTCCGGCGGGTGCTGCGCCACGTCGAGAAGGCCATTCCGAGGATCGCCGAGGATCTCGGCCTTCCCACGGGCCGGCGGGCCCACATCTACGTCGCGCGCACGGCCGCGCAGTTCCGTGACCTCCAACCCGGCCCGCCCGACGCGTGGGCCGATGCCACCGCATGGCCCGGGGCCGCGCTGATATTCGTGCGGTCGCCCCGGTTGAGGCCGGGCACCGCGCCCCCGCTGGAGCAGGTGCTGGATCACGAGATCGTCCACCTGCTGCTCGGTCAGACCTTTCGTGGGTCGTCCGTGCCTCGCTGGCTGCAGGAGGGCGTAGCCCAGGTGGTGGCTGGGGAGTACACGCCCAAGACCGTTCGGACCCTGGCGCGTCGCGCGTCGGGGGGAGGACTCATCCCGCTCCGGGACCTCACCGGAGGCTTTCCCACGGACCCCTTGAGGGCGGAACTGGCCTACGCCGAGTCCGCGGACATCGTGGCGTTCGTCAGAGGCCGCTGGGGGGACGAGGCCTTGCGGATCCTGGTGCGAGACCTGGCTGCCGGACAGGCGGCCGGCGCCGCAGTTCGCGCGGCCACGGGCGAGAGCCTGGAGGACGTGGACCGCGCCTGGCAGGCCGCTGTGCGACCCAAGGGCCTCCTGCTGCCGGGTCTCGTCGACGAATCCCTCTGGTGGGGCCTGGGAGGCCTGCTCCTGGTGCTGGGCGCCATCCGGATCCGCCGCCTCACCCGCAGGCGCCGCCAGCGCCTCGTGCAGGAGGAGGCCATCGAGGACGCCTTCGCCCGGGCCGCCCGAGGGGAAGGGACGGACCCCAACGAGACCCCGTCCGACGGAGGGGACCCGTCGGCCGGCTTGCACGGTCGGACGCCCGGCGGGTAGGAGGGTGCCCCATCTCCTCGGAGGTCCTCGCCATGTTCCTTGCCACCGAGCGACAGATCGCGCTGGAGGCCGTGCAGGCTGCCTGCCGGGCGTGCAGGCTCGTCGAGGGCGATCTCACCGGCGCCTCCCTCGACAAGGACGACCGGTCGCCCGTGACCGTGGCCGACTTCGCCTCCCAGGCGGTGGTGTCGATTGCGCTCGGCCGGGCCTTCCCCGACCTGCACATCGTGGGGGAGGAGGACGCCTCGGCGCTCCGCGACCCTGCTCACGCCGCCCTCGCCGATCGGGTCGTGGCCACGGTGCGGCGGGTCGACCCCGCGTCCGGCGACGCGGACGCGGTCCTCGCCGCTATCGATCGGGGGCGCGATACGGGAGGTCCGAAGGGGCGGTTCTGGGTCCTGGATCCCATCGACGGCACCAAGGGCTTTCTCCGACACGACCAGTATGCGGTGGCCCTCGCGCTCGTGGAGGACGGCCGGGTCGTGCTGGGGGTGCTGGGCTGCCCGAACCTCCCGCAGGTCGGACGCGCGCCCTCTGCGGACACCGGCTGCCTGTTCGTGGCGGTGCGAGGGCAGGGTGCGTGGAGCCGTTCGATCGATGACCCCACCGAGACCCGCATCCACGTGGATCGGGTGCACAACCCCGCTCGGGCGCGCTTCTGCGAGTCGGTCGAGAAGAGCCACTCCGCCCAGGACGTCGCCGCCCGCGTGGCCGCGCGCCTGGGCATCACCGCACCGCCCTACCGCATCGACAGCCAGTGCAAGTACGCGGCCGTGGCCCGGGGGGACGCCTCCATCTACCTGCGACTCCCCACGCGGAAGGACTACGTCGAGAAGGCCTGGGACCACGCGGCCGGCTGGGCGGTGGTCACCGAGGCGGGCGGCGTGGTCACCGACACGCGTGGCGCGGCCCTGGACTTCTCCCGCGGCCGGCTGCTCGATCGCAACCCGGGCGTGGTGGCCACGAGCGGGCCCATCCACGGCAGGGTGGTGGACGCCGTGCAGAAGATCCTCGGTTCGTAGCGGGCCGTGGACGTCGTCACCGACCCCGACGTCCTCGCCGGCTACCTGTCCGATGCCTCCCGGATCCCGGGCCGGGCCGAGGCCCTCGTCCGCCCATGCTCCGCGCTGGAAGTGGCCGAGGTCGTGCGTCGCTGCCAGGAACGGGGGACCCCCCTCACGGTGTCGGCGGGCCGCACGTCCACCGTAGGCGGACCTGTGCCCGACGGCGGGTGGATCCTCTCCACCGAGCACCTGGACGGCGTCCTCGCGGTGAGCGACGAACGGGCCGTGGCCCAGGCCGGAGTCCGGCTGGGCGCGCTCCAGGACCGGGTCGAGGCCCAGGGACGTCTCCATCCCCCCGATCCGACGAGCCGCGACGAGTGCACCCTTGGGGCCACCCTGGCCTGCAATGCCTCCGGACCCCGGACCTACCGCTTCGGCCCGAGCCGGGATTGGGTGGAGTCGGTCGAGGCGGTGCTCCCGACCGGTGAAATCGTCGAAGCCGACCGGACGACGCCCATCCCAGCGGGGTGGGAGGTCCCCCGCTGGTCCGTGCCCACGACCAAGCACGCCGCCGGGTACGTGCCCACGGACAACCTCCTCGACCTCCTGGTCGGCAGCGAGGGGACGCTGGGCGTGATCACGCGTGCCACGGTGCGGCTCACGACCCGCCCCTCGGGCATCCTCGGGCTCCTGGTCCCATTCCCCGCGTTGGAGCCGTGCCTGGCCTTCGCGGACGCCGTGCGCGGCGCCCGCTGCCCTCCCGGCGTGTGTCCCTGGTGCATCGAGTTCTTCGATGCGCGGGCGCTGGACCTCGCCCGCGTCTCCTGCCCCGCCCTGCCTCGGGCCGGTGCGGCGCTCTGGTTCGAGCAGCCCTACGAAGGCGATCCACCCTTCGATCCCTGGATGGCCGCGATCTCGGGCGCAGGTCTTCCCGAGAGCGACGTCGTGGTGGCCACCGAGGAGGGGTCCCTGCGTGCGCTGCACGCCGCCCGCCACGCCGTGCCGGCCGGCGTGAACGAGGAGGCGGCCCGCAACCACATGCCCAAGGTCGCCCTGGACCTCGCGGTGCCGGCCCCCGTGTTCCCGAGGATGGTCGAGGCCTACCGAGCCATCGACCTGCCCGCCGTCTGGTTCGGCCACCTGGGCGATCTCCACGTCCACGTGAACCTCCTGCCCCAATCGGAGCCCGCGCTCGAGAGGGCGCGCACCACCGCGCTCGCCCTGGCGCGACTCGCGGTCGATCTGGGCGGATCGGTCGCGGGGGAGCACGGAATCGGGCGTACCAAGAGGCACCTCCTCGCGATCCAGGTGGGAGCCGCCACGCTCGCCGGGTTCCGCCGCCTGAAGGCGGCCGCGGATCCGCGGTGGATCCTCAACCGGGCCGTGCTCCTCGATCCTCCCCCTTGACGGGGCCTCGACCGGCGGACGGTCGCTCCGGGTTACACTTCCTCGTCCGGAGGCCTGCCATGCGAACGTTCTTCGTCGTCGTCCTCCCGCTTCTCGCCGCCTGCGAATCCGTCGAGCCCCGAGGAGGCCTCTTCGAGCCCGCAGAGGACGCCTCGGCCGCTGTGCGCGCGCCACCGCCCGACTGGCAGTTCCCCTCCACCGAGCCGGTCACCATCCGGTCCGAGGAACTTGGCCAGGGTGCCGGGACGGTGACGGTCAACCCCGCGGAGCCGGCCTCGGCGACCCTGCCACCGGCAGACCTAACGGAACCTGCCGCCGACGCGGCAGAGGACGTCCCTGTCGACGTCCCTCCGGTCGCCGCGCCGGCCGCCCCTCCGCCCCCTCCTCCGGCGATCCCCGATCCCGGGGTGACCGATACGTGGCCCGTCCGCCTCGTGGCCACCGTGCCCGATGCCCAGCCCCCCCGAGCCATCCTCGGGCTCGCAGACGGGCGGGAGGTGGTGGTCAAGCCCGGCACGCTCCTGCCCGAACCCCACCTCGTGGTCATGGCAGTGGGCGCCCACACCGTGGAACTGGCCGAGGTCCGGCCCATGGGCGACCACGCCGACGTGGTCACCCGCACGCTCCACGCGCAGCGGTAGCGTACGAGCCGTTGGGGAAGGACGACTAGGGGCCGACGTTGCCGAGCGCGTTGCCGCTGTAGATGTTGTCCTCGAACTCGGGGGATCCCGACTGCACGTACACGCCCCAGCCGGCGGAGTCGTGGATGTTGCAGGAGCGGATCGTGGGCGAGGCGGCGATGGTGATGTTGGCGCCGGCGTCCGCCCCTCCGAAGCCGACCTCGGTGTTGTCCAGGAACGAGTCGTCACTGCCGGTATCGAACGTGATGCCGTTCCAGCCGCCGGCCGTGGAGCCGTCGTGGACGAACGAGGCGCCCGAGACCTGGAGCGTACCGTCTCGAACGGTGAGCGAGGTGTCGTCCGCGAAGAGGAAGGTGCCCCCCGTGAACACGACGTTGGCTCCATCCACCGTGATGCTGCCGAGCACCTTCAGGGTGGAGGACGGGAGTTCGCTGATGTCCATGCTCTGCGTGATCGTCCCGCCGGTGAGGGCCACGCCGTTGAAGGCCGAGCCGGTGTAGGCGTTGGTGCCCACGGCTCCGAGGTTCCGGGGCGCGATCACCAGTCCGTACCCGGCACCGCTGAACCTGCAGTTGTCGAGGTTGGCCGGGTTGTTGTCCTTCACGGTGCCCGCGACGGTGAAGACATCGCCGGGAGCGTCCTGGATCTCGCTGGCCTTGGCGTACAGGCCCTGGGCCTCCGACACGATGCTGGCATCGTTGATGAGGGCATACCGGAACGTCGCCGTGAAGGCCGAGGACTCGATGAGGATGTTGAACGGCGCGTGGTCCACGCCCTCGATTCGTGCCTTCGAGTCGTAGTCGCCGAACACGGACAGCCCCCCGTACACCAGCAAATCCCCGCCCATCTGCAAGAGCGCACCGGAGGTGATGGTGAGCTGGGCGGCCTCCTCGACGGTGACCGCGCCGGTCACGTAGGTGTAGCCGACGTTGGGCAACTCGGCGGACTCGCTCACCACGTCGTCCGGCAGCATGATCGACTGCGTGCCCACCTGGTCGTAGACGATGCCCGAGAGCACCTGGGGTGCGGTCCAGGGCAGGACCAGCCCGACGGGCACGTAGGCGATGTTGAGGTTCTCGAGCCGGGTGAAGGTGGTGCCGTCGCCCACGATCCCCTCGCTCTTGCCGTTGGCGAAGGTGGAGTTCCCGACGTCGGCGGTTCCGCCGGTGAGCTGGAGCAGGGCGCCTTCCGCGCCGCCGTGGCGCAGCGTGACCCAGTCGATGGAAACGGTGCCGTTGGTGCTCACGATGCCACCGTGGTCCCCGGCTGCCGGATCCTGGGCGTTGCTCTCGAAGAGGATGGGTTGGTCCGGGAAGCCCACGGCGACCAGCGTGCCGCCGTCCACGCGGAGCGTGGTACCCGGATCGAAGTAGACCTCCGCCTCGGGATTGATGGTCAACGTACCGGTGACCACCACGTCGCAGGTGAGGAGGTGGCGGTTGTCCGAGGCCGCCCACGTCTCCTCCCCGGTCACCTCCCCGCAGTGCGGCGTGATGTGGATGCCTTCGCCGGTGTCGTCCAGCCCGGTGTCATTGGGATTGCAGGCGGCAAGGAGCAGGAGGATCCCCGAAAGGGGAAGGGAGGAACGGGAGGAGAGGGGCATGGAGGCCTCCGATGGGCATGCCGGGTGCACGCATTCGGATCGAGCATAACGCCGAACGGAGCGATCCGGGTCGTCGTCTCGCAGGCGGATCCGGTTCGGGGCACATCCCTCCGAGCCTGCACCCACCCGGGTCCCCCGGGCCCGGATCGGGTGAACGAACTCGGTTTGCTGGCGCAGCAAGTCGAGTCCGATCCCGTCGGCGGGGCGTGGGAGGCGCCTGG
>JAFGLY010000190.1 GCA_016927815.1 Deltaproteobacteria bacterium
CCCGAGATCGTCGTGGTGGGGGGGGAGCGGGACGCCATGGTCGAGGGCTGCCTCAGTCTGCCGGGTATCGGTGTCGACGTCACCCGCCCCTCCGGGCTGGTGGTGAAAGGATTCGACCTGCGGGGCAAGGCCCTGTCCTTCGAGGTCGAAGGGCTCTGGGCGCGAGTCGTCCAGCACGAGGCGGACCACCTGAACGGCCGGTTGATCACGGACCACGGACCGGCGATCAGGGGCGATGCCGACTGACGGTCTCGCGCGGCGGCGCGAGCTGTTCCACGCCCGCAACCAGGAATACCTGCGGGAGGGGCTCGACCGACGGGCCTCCGCCCGCTTCGTGGCGCGGGCGGCCGGGACCCTGCGGGGCCCGGCGCTCGACGTCGGGACCGGCAAGGGACTGCTGGCCATCGAGCTGGCGAGGCAGGCCCTGGACGTGGTTTCGCAGGACGTCGATGCGGAGGAGCAGGCCCTGGCCGCGCTGCTGGCGGAAGAGGCCGGCGTTGCCCGGCGCATCCGCTTCGTGCGCGGTGATGCCGCGCGCGTGGCCTGCAGTGATGGCCACTTCGGCTGCGCGGCGATGATGGACGTCCTGCACCACCTGCAGGATCCAGAGCCGGTGCTGCGCGAGATGGGCCGCTGCGTCGGGCCGGGCGGGGTGGTGGTGTTGGCCGACTTCACGCCGGAGGGCTTCGAGATCGTGGCCCGGGTTCACCGGGCCTCGGGACGCGAGCATCCCGTGAGTGGAGCGACCATTGCCATGGGGCGCGAGATGCTTCGGGGCATGGGCCTCGTGCCCGTGCTCGAGACGCGGGCCCAGCACCACGAGCTGCTGGTGGTCGAGAAGGGGTAGGGCTCCCCGAGGCGGGGACTGCCAGGCCAGATCAGCCCACTCGGAGCTGCGCTCCAGAGTGTACCGGCCGCCAGGCCTCCGGGAACGCCTCGCGAAGCAGACCGCTCGCGCGTTCGCCCGTGCAGTGTCCCGGCGCCAGGCAATCGGGGCGCCACTCGGCGAGCGCCGCGATGGTCGCGTCGAGGCGGTGCTCAGAAGCCGCGTTGAGATGGAGCCCCCCGAGGACGGCATGCAGCCGTCGGTCCGGCACCTGCGCGAGCAGGTAGCGAACGGTGTTGACGAGGCCGGAGTGGCCGCAGCCGAGCACGGCGACGATGCCACGAGGCGTGTCGATCCAGAGGGCCTGGTCGTCGACGAGGTCGTCGGGCGTGCGCCCCTCCGGATCGAGGAAGAACGGTCCGCCGGTGTCCTCGAAGTCGGTCAGGCGGGGGATCGGTCCGCTCAGGCCGAGGCCGGGCGCGAGCGGAGTCGGGCCCGAGGTCCAGCGGATCCGGGCCCTATTCGTCTCGAGAGCCCGCAGCGCCGGAGCCGGAAGGCCGATCGAGCGGGGGGCGTCCCGGATGCTGAAGCGGGTGCGGAGGGCCTCGGCGTGGAGGTGGACCGTGGCCTGGGGGGCGGTTGCGAGGGCGGTCGCGAGGCCGCCGCCGTGGTCGTAGTGGCCGTGGCTGAGGACGATGTGGTCAGCGCGCTCCAGCGGCACGCCGAGACGCCGTGCGTTGTCGGCGAAGGCATCGCTCTGTCCCGTGTCGAAGAGGACGTGAACCCCCTCGGACTCGATCCAGAGAGACAGCCCGTGCTCGAATGCGAGATCGTCGTTTCCCGTCCGGTTGTCCACGAGGACCGTGATGGTCGCTGTCATCTCTCACCCCCCGGTGCGGACGTCCGATCGCCTGCAGATGCACCGGCGCACCTCGTCGATGCTGAAACCGTAACTGCGGCGGAGCCGCCCCAGGCGTTCTCGGGGATCGACAGCCGAGGGGACTCCGAGCAGCCGGCACATCTGATCGCTCGTCATGCCGGCGGCCCGAGCGGCATCGCCCAAGGAGGTGCGGCCGCTGACGACCGCAGCCTCCGGGCAGAAAGCGTGGTGTTCGTGGGAAACACCGGGCTGGTGGCGATGGCCACGACGCGAGTCCTGCTCGATCGGTTGGGGCAGGGGCTCTGGCGCGGCGCGGGTCGTGGCGGGGGTCGTTCCGTCGACGGTGGTGGCAGCGAGGGTGAGCCCGCGTTCGCGGTGCCGGTGAGCGCCTTCGGCATGCCCGGCCTGACCGGGAACAGGGACGACCCAGGCCCGTGCCAGCGGCAGGGCGCATGCCAGGCAGGCGACGCTGGCCAGCGTCAGCGCGGTGCCCCAGAGGCGGCGGACCTTTCGTTGCGGTGGCGTTCGCCCGAGGAGGCCGGCCACGACGCAGCAGACCCAATCCCAGTGCAGGACCACGTGCAGCGTCACGACCGCCAGCAGGAGCAGCGCCAGCCAGGAGTGGACCTCGCCGAGGTCGTGACGCACGTGGCCGAAGAGGGTCAGCGAGTGTCCGGTACCCGGTGGCAGGACGAAATAGAGCAGGATGCCCGTCGCCGCCAGGCCGACCATCGCGGCGAAGCCCAGCAGGTCGAGATAGAGGTTGAGCCGGTTCCTATTCACGCGAGGTCTCCTACTCGCCACCCCGCTTCATGGCCTGGACACGATCGCAGATGCGGGCGATGGCGGCGGCATTGGCCGACGCGTCGCGGTCCGGGTCGTAGCCGAAATCGCTGCCCATCTCCTGCAGCAGCAGCTCGGCCGCCTCTTCGCGATAGAGGAGCGGCAACTCC
>JAFGLY010000191.1 GCA_016927815.1 Deltaproteobacteria bacterium
GGCACCGGGCCGGGGCGGGCGGCCTCGGGCGGCACCGGGCCGGGGCGGGCGGCCTCGGGCGGCACCGGGCCGGGGCGGGGAGCCCCTGGCGGGCGGGCGACGGCCGGCGACCGCGCCTCAGGCGCTTCGGGCGGCGTGAGGACCACCCGCCGAGCCCTCCGGGTCCGCCTCGCCGGTCGGGCTTCGGGCTCGAACGCAACAGGTGACGCCAGGAAGACGAGGTCCATGAGGAGCCCCGGCCACGCCGCGCCCATCCGCACCCCGTGCCAGGCCCACAGCCATGCGGCCGGCTCCAGGGCCTGCAGGAACCCACCCCCCAGGAGCAGGCCGGCCCCGAGGCGGCTCCACAGGCGGGCCTCGAGACCCCTCGCCTGCCGGCCCCAGGAGCCGGTCGCCTCGGACCAGGGATCCGCGAGGCCGAACCGCTCGAAGAAGCGCGCGGGCAGGCTGGTGCAGCGCCTCGCCTCGCGGCGCGCCCAGAGGCGTTCGACGAGTCCGTCACCACTTTCTGGGCGTCGGACCGACATCTCGACCTCCAACGACGGGCCTCTCGGGTCGGGCTGCGGGTCCAGCCCGGACCACACGGAAGGCTATTATGCCACGGTCGTCGCCACCGCGACGGCCCGGATCACCCGGCCCGCCGGGAGGTGGGATGGGGAGAGGCCTTCAGCGTGGCCCGACCGTTTTCCACGGAGACCTGGAACCTCACCGACTCGCAGCGGTACCGGCTCCGGATCGTCCTCGCATGGCGCCGCAGTGAGTCACGCACCGTTGCGTACTCGAGGTCGGTGGCCTGCCCGCAGGCCCGACGGGCCTCGATGTAGCGGTCGAAGATCTGGCGATAGGCGTCCTCCTCCCGCTGGAGTCGTTGCTGCACCTCCACCTGTGGGGGCGGAACCGGAGGGGCGGCCGTTTCCTCGGCCCGCCGGGCCTGGGCGAGGTTGGCCCGGAATGCGAACCGCGGATGCACGCCGCGCTCGATGAGGTAGAGGTTGCGCGCGATGTACTGGTCGAGGCTCACGAATCGGGCCCGGAGCATCTGGAACCGGTGGCGCTGCACCGAGGAGGCGAAGCGCGTGGCGTCGAGGTCTCGCATCAGGGCACGGACCTCGTCCCGATCCTTCATGGGCTCGATCTTCTCCAGCCCCATGAAGTACTTTTCGTAGAGGACCTTCAGCTGGGCCATGCGGTTCTCGAACGCATCGAGCCGTGCTGCCCGCTCGCGGTCGGTCGGCTGCACTCTGGCCAAGGGAATCCTCCCGCCCCCACGTACCCGGCCGGTGAACGGGCCTCCACCTCGCCCGGGCGTCGGGCAGGGTCGCCTCCGGTTATGGGCTCTCCTCCGTTTCGGGGTCCGCCTTGCCTGTCCACCCCGCCTCCGTACGCGTGCTCGTGGTCGACGACGATCCGTCCGTCCAGGAGATGGTCGTCGAGTATCTCGCGACGCGGGGCTACCAGGTCCAGGCCAGCCCCGAGGGCCGGCTCGCCCAGGCGTTGCTGGCCGACGGTCGGTACGACGTGGTGCTCACCGACCTGGCCCTGCCCGGGACGGAAGGGGTCGAAGTGCTGGAGGCCGCTCGCCAGCACCAACCCCCGGTGCCGTGCGTGGTCATGAGCGGTCTGGCCACGACCGACTCGGTGGTGCAGGCCTTCAAGGCAGGCGCGTTCGACTACCTCGTCAAGCCATTCCGGCTGCGGGACCTCAACGACGCCCTCCAGGCCGCGATCGACCGCTCCCGGAAGATGCGCCGAGACGCCCTGCTCGAGAGCGTCGTCGCGCTCTACGACTTCGCCGCGACGGTGCAGGATCGGCCGGGTTTGAGGATCCTGGCCCGGCAGGTGGCTTCTCGAGCGCAGGAGGTGTCCGCCGGGGTGGACGCGCGCGTGCTCCTCGAAGACGGACGGGGCGGGTGGGAGATGCTCGCTCCCCCGGACGATCCCAAGCGCGAAGAGACCCCGAGCCTGCTCGCTGCCCTCGACGCTCCGGCCCTCGTTGCAGCCCTGGAGCCGGACGGCCTGCTCTTCAGCGACGAACCCTCCCGCTTCCTGCCCGGCACGGAGGATCACGACCTGGAGTCGGGCGTGGGTTGGATCGCCGCTGTCCCGGTGCGGGTCGACGGCGCCTCCAACACCTCGCCCCTGGCCGGAGCCGTGGTGGTGGCGGGGGAGCCCGCCGAGGAGGTCCCCACGGACACCCTCCACCAACCTCTCACGCGGTTCGCCCTGGTGCTCGGGCAGGCTCTGGTCCGGCTCTGCTACGTGGACCCGAAGCCCCGACCGGCGTCCGGTCCTGGCGCCGGACCCGAAGGGAGGCCGTCGTGACCTTCGCGCCCCTGCACGTCTCCATGGAGGACGATGGGCGGATCGTACTCCTGCGCTTCCACCACGGCAGGGCCAACGAGATGGGGCGCACGGCCGTGGACGCACTCGATCGGCTCGCCAACCGGCTCGAGGCAGGCGAGGCCCGCGCCCTGCTGACCTGGAGCGACCACCGTACCCGCAAGGGCACGCCGGTGTTCTCGGCCGGGGCCGACGTCCGGGAGCGCACCGGCTGGACCGACGGCGAGGTGCTGCACCACGTCGATCGCCAGCGCCGGGTGATGACCCGCCTCCAGGCCGCGCCAGTCCTGCACGTCTGCGTGGTGGACGGCGCGGCCCTCGGATGGGGCACCGAATACGCGCTCGCGGCCGACTACGTGGTGGCCGGTCCCTCCGCCCGTTTCGGCCTTCCCGAGACCGGCCTGGGCGTGGTGCCCGGCTCGGGAGGGACCGCGCGCCTGGCCGCGCGCGTGGGCCTCGCCCATGCGCTCCGGCTCGCCCTCACGGGCGAGCTCGTGGACGCGACCGAGGCCGTCCGCATCGGGCTCGCCCAGGAGGTGGCCCCCAGCGGCGAGGCGGCCCTGGATCGTGCCCGGGTGCTGGCGCGGCTCGCGTGCCGGCGGTCGCCCACCGCCCTGGCGGCCTGCAAGACGGCCATGACAAGCGCCCGGGCCGAGAGGGACCGCCTGGCCCTGCACCTGGAGGGCCGGGCCTACGAGCACTGCGTCCACAGCGGGGACGCCGCCCGGGGGCGCGCAGCCTTCGAGACGATCCTCGCGGGGGGCGAGGTGGATTGGAGCCCCAGGGAGCGGTTCCAGCCGTGATCCTCCTGCTCCTCTGCCTGTCCGCCTGCGATGGCCCCAGGGACTGCGAGCGGATCCGCGACGAGGTCATGCGAGAAGACTGCCGCTTCGAGCGGGCCTCCGCGCTCTTCGGAGCCGATTCGCGGGCGTTCTACGCCGCCCTGGAGGCCATCCCCAGCCCCGAGAGCCGGGACCTGGTACGCCTGCGTCTCGCCATCCGCGATCCGGGTGCGGCCCAGGGGCTCTGCAGGGAGGTGGAGACGGCCTCGGCCCAGGAGAAGTGCCGCCAGGTGCTGGGACGTCCCCACCTCTCCACCGCTCCGCGGGCCCACGATCCCCATCCGCCTGCTGGAACGCCCGTGCCCGCGAGTCCGGGGCCGCCGCGGTGAAGGCCCTCTCGCTCCTCCTCCTGGCCGCCTGCGGCGCGGATCGGACCGCCGGCGACCCTGGAAACGGGGATGAGGCCCTCGCCTCGTGCGACGCCATCGCGTTCGCCGAGCTGGCGATCCCCTGCAGGGTCCAGGTCGCGGCCGCCGCGGCCGGTCGGGGCGACGAGGCCCTCGCGGAGCGGGCGTGCGCGGGCATTCCCGAGGGTCCCTGGGTCGGGGAGTGCCACTTCCGGATCGGGGAGGAGATGGCCCGGGCGGCCAACCTGGAGGGCGCCGTTCGCCACTGTGGCCGGGCCGGCGTGTTCGCCCGGTCCTGCTTCACGCACGCCGCCTCGCTGCTCGCTCCCTCCGAGCAGGCACCCACGGAACCCGTCGCCGTGGTCGAGGGCATCGTGGGCAACCTGGTCCGGGTGGACGCCCTCCTGGCCGAGGCCGGGAACGTGGACCGGGTCGAGGCCCGGGACGGCATGGCCGCCCGCCTGTGGTTCAACGCCTACTACGGCACGGGCCGGGCGGATCCCGCGGCCGCCCGCCTCGCCCCGCCGGACCTGTCCTCCTTCGCGGCCACGGCGTACGCCCTGGAGGCGGTGCGCCTGCTGTTCCCCGAAACGGATCCGCTTCCCACGGATGCCGTGGAACGGGTCCGGGCTTCGTGGCGGGGCGACGTGCCCCCCCCCACGGGCGGTCCGCTCGCGAACGACCTGCGCGTGGGGCGATACCACACGCCCTTCCCGGTACCCGGCGAGTCCTCCCAGGCGCGCATCCCGGTCTTCGGCGGCGGCGTGCGCCTCGCCGGTGCAGACCCGGAGGAGGACTTGGACATCGCCATCCTCGAGGCGCTCTTCTTCCGCACGGCCACGCCGTCCGACGCCTTCGTGCCCTGGCTCGACGATCCGAGGGAACGGGTTCGGTGGACCGCGATCCGGCTCTTCCGCCGCTCCAGGCCCGAGGCACTCAACCTGGAGGAGGTCCTGAAACAGCTCACCTCCAGCGCGGATCCGGTGCTTCGCTGGCACGCCCACAACGCCCTCGACGAACTGCATCCGCCCCCGGATCGGAAACACCGGGGCAGGCCGACACGGCCCGCGGGCCCTGGCGCTCCCGTGGGTCCGGGCGTGCCCGATCCGCCCCCCGCCCCCCAGCGCTGAACCGCCCCGCGTGGGGGCGAAGGGCGCCGCTCACCGGGCGCGACGGATCTGCCAGGCCTCCGCGGCCGCACGTACGGCGAACCGGGGCAGAGCCAGCATGCGGCGCCAGCGCTGGGGTTGGAGCCCGAGCCGGAAGAGCCACTCCATGCCCGCACGCTGTACGAGGAGGGGCGCACGCCGGACGATCCCCGCGTGGAAGTCGAAGGCGCCGCCCACCCCCATGCAGGCGGGCACACCGAGCCGGTCGAGGTGGCGCGCGATCCACAGGTCCTGGCGGGGCGCCCCCCAGGCCACGAACAGGATGTCGGGACGTGCGTTCCGGACACGTTGGACGATCTCGTCCTCCTCCTCGGGGTCCGGGGAGCCAGGGTGGGTCCCGGCCACCACCATGCCCGGAAAGCGAGCCTGGAGTCGCCCGGCGGCGCGTTCGGCCACGCCGGGCGCCGCGCCCAGGAAGAAGAGGCGCCATCCCGCGTGAGCGGACCGCTCGGCGATGCGGACCACGCTGTCGGTGCCGGTGACCCGCTCGGGCAGGGGGCGACCCTGCCAGCGGGACGCCATGAGCAGGCCCACCCCGTCGGCCACGCACAGGTCGGCGCGCTCCAGCACCTGGCGGAACGCGGCATCGGTACGGGCGGCCTCCACGAACTCGGGGTTCACGGTGACCACGTGGTGGGGCTGCCCCTCCTCGATGAACCCCGCGATGCGATCGAGCGTCGCGGCCTGGTCCACCACGTGGATCCGGATGCCGAGGATCTCGATGCTGGGGAGAGGGGGGAGGACGCAGTCGTGCATAGCCGCTCCCGGGGTGGCTTCTCCTATCCTCCCGCCGCTGCCCACAGGTCCGGCACCGGGGTAGACAGAGCGGGATCCCTCCGAGAGGCCCTCCATGGAGCCGTCCGTCCCGCTCGCCCTGGGCCTGACCGTGTGTGCGGGCCTGGCGACCGGCGTGGGGAGCCTGCTGGTCTACTTCGCCCGCACGCCCAACACCCGCGTGCTCTCGGTGGCGCTGGGGTTCTCGGCGGGTGTGATGGTGTTCGTGTCGTTCGCCGAGATCCTGCCGGAGGGCACGGCGTTGCTGGTCGAGCCGGCCGGAAGGGTCGGCGGCACGTTCCAGTCGTGGATCGCGTTCTTCGTGGGAATGATCGGGATCGCCATCATCGATCGCCTCGTCCCGGAACGCCAGAACCCCCACGCCCCGCGGGCCCGCGAGGCCTGCGAGCGGCCGGAGGCGCGCGACCGGCTGATGCGGGTCGGGATCGTCGCGGCCGCAGCCATCTGGATCCACAACTTCCCGGAGGGCATGGCCACCTTCGCCAGCGCCCTCGAGCACCCGGAGATCGGGGTCACGATCGCCTTGGCCGTGGCCATCCACAACATCCCCGAGGGCATCGCGGTCTCCATGCCCGTGCTCTACGCCACCGGCAGCCGAAAGCGCGCTCTCGTGCTCTCGGCCCTCTCCGGCCTGTCCGAGCCCGTGGGCGCACTCGTCGGCTACGGCCTCATCCGGCTCTTCGTCCCGCTCGAGGGGGCCGTCCTGGGCTGGCTCCTCTCCTCGGTCGCCGGCATCATGGTGTTCGTCTCGCTCGACGAGCTCCTGCCCTCGGCCCGCGAGTACGACACCGGGCACCTCGCGATCTACGGCCTCATCAGCGGCATGATCGTCATGGCCGGGAGCCTGCTCGGCCTGGACGCCTGACCGCGTCCCGGCCGGCGTAGAATGTGCGCGCCCGTGCGGCGCGGGCGTCCTGGAGGTCGTCCATGTCTCGGATCCGGTGCTTCGTGGTGGCCCAGAAGGGTCGTCTCCCCAACCTCGACACGCTCGACGAGACACTCGCGGCCTGGCGCGGGGGTCGGATCGTATGGATCGACCTGGAGAAACCCGAGCGAGCGGACCTGGACGCCCTGGCCGAGCCGTTGGGCCTCCATCCGCTCGCCATCGAGGACTGCCTCGACGAGGATCAGGTCCCCAAGATCGAGGCGTACACGACCCACACGTTCCTCATCTTCAACAGCTTCCGCTACGCCGAGGGCTATCTCGAGGTCCACGAGATCGACGCGTTCGTGGGCAAGGGGTTCCTGCTGACCGTGCACCGGGGTCCCGGGACGGACGTCGGCTTGATGGATTCCGCCGCGGCCGAGCACGCGTGCCTCGAGAAGGGCGCCGACTTCCTGCTCCATGCCGTGATGGACCACGTGGTGGACCGAAAACTCGGAGCCATCGAGGGCATCCAGGACGAGATCGATCTCGTGGAGGATCGGATCCTGGGAGACATCGCCACCTTCCAGCCCCAGGACCTGTTGCGCCTGCGTCGATCCCTCCTCGCGCTCCGCAAGAGCCTGTTCCACGAGCGCGAGATCCTGGTGAGGATCTGCCGTGGGGACTCGCCCTGGATCGGGGAGAGGGCCGTCGTCCACTTCCGCGACGTCTACGACCACCTCGCGCGGTACTTCGAGGTCACCGAGATCGGCCGGGAGATGATCGCGAACCTCATGGAGATTTACCTCTCCATGCTGAACAACCGGATGGCGGCCCTGGCGAACCGGACCAACCGGGTGATGCGGCGCCTCACCGTCATCATGACCGTGTTCATGCCGCTGACGCTCCTGGCGGGCATCTGCGGCATGTCCGAGTGGACCATGATGACGGGCGGTCCGGACCACTGGAGGCTCGCCTACCCGGCGTTCCTGCTGGGGATGGGCGCGATCGGCTTCGCCACCTACCGCCTGCTCGGCTGGATCGACCGCCGCGCCGACCCTGCCGGAGAGTCATCGGGCGCCTGACCCGGCCCTCCGGACTTCCGGCTTCCCACCTACCGGAAGTAGCAGAACCCGTCGGCGTGGATGAACCCCGTCCGGCGCTCGCTGGCGTCCACGATGCGGATCACCGCATCCCGGGAGCGGTGGGCGCGCACGTCCCACACCCGGGGCTCGAGAATCGAGCTGCCCGATCCGGTCTCGCGGTAGACCTCCTCGCCCTCCACCTCCAGGGCCACGTACAGCCTGGCGAGGTTCCGCCCGCCGCCCACCGCCAGGAGGATGTCGTCGCCCTCGATGCGGAACGGCACGGACTCGAGCGTGCCGCGGGCCCGGTGGCGCATGGGGGGCTCGTCCCCCGTGCGGTTCCGCACGTCGGAGGTGACCCACCAGCCCCCCAGCACGCCCGGGTGCGGGAGGGTCGCCCGGGGACGCACGGCCCGCTCGGGCGTCTCGGCAAAGGCCTCTCCGGTGGCTGTCCAGCCCTCCTGGTTCCCGAGCTCGAAGCCAGCGTTCTCGAACACCGGCCGGCAGTCCTCGAACGAGTGCACCGTCGGGCCGGTCCGCCACCTCAAGATGGCCTCGTCGGTCACGCGCTCGGGCGAGAAACCCGGAACCTCGAGGAGAACGTTTGCGGCCACCACCGGGAGCGCGCAGGCGGCGAGGCCCCAGCCCACGCAACGTCCCCACCGGCCGGACACCCCGTCCCCCAGCCGATCGCCGTGGAAGAGGACCACCGCCAGGAGCGCCACGAAGGCGTGGAAGAGCGTGAAGGTGCTGAACCGGGCGGTGTCCCAGGCGACGAAGTGCAGGGCGAGCGGCGCGGCCGTGGCCAGGACGAGCGGGACGATCCAGGCCGCCCGGCGCAGGCGGACGAGGAGAAGCGACGCCACGGCCAGCAGCAGGGCCAGGGGCGGCAGGATCGTCCCCGCGATGTCCCCCCGAAGGAAGCGGCGGAGCACCTTGGACGCCTGGAGCGCGTAGTTGTCGGCGAGGTCGTGGCGCAGGTGGAACGTGGCGTACCCGGCCCCCTTCCGCTCCA
>JAFGLY010000041.1 GCA_016927815.1 Deltaproteobacteria bacterium
CGGGCGCGGCCCTCACCCGGCGCCTGTCGGCGCCACCCTCTCCCGGGGGGAGAGGGGGCAGGGCACGCAGTGCCCCCCGAGCCCGAGACCGAGCCGACCCGTCGGACCGCAGACGATGCCGCCCGACCCCTGCCCGTCGCACCTTCAGCCGTTTCGCGGCCTGTTCACGTTCCGAAATGGGGCAACGCCTGGAACCCCCGGGAGGGGTCCGGCATCGGGTCGTTGCACGAGACGCCTCCTGGTGGCAGGATGTCACGATCCTGAGAGCGGAGACCCCCATGCCCCCCCTCGATCGACGCAGCTTCCTCCGGGATGCGGCCGCCGTCGCGGCTGGCCTCGCCCTCGCGCCCCGCTTCGCCTGGGCCCAGGTCCCCGCACCCACGGGACCCACCCTGCCCTCAATCGTGGTCGTGCACGGCACGGACGTGGCGAGGATGCTGGCCAAGGGGATCGAGCGGATGGGGGGCTGGGGCGCCTTCGTCAATCCGGGGAAGCAGGCCACTGTCAAGCCCAACGTCGGCTGGGCCAGCCGACCCGAACAGGGCGGCAATACGGATCCGAACCTGGTGGGCGCCATGGTGACCGCCCTGCTCGCCGCGGGCGCGAGCGAGGTCGTGGTGCCCGAGAACCCCTGCAGCCCGGCGAAGCAGTCGTTCCCCATGAGCGGCATCGCGGATGCGGTGGCTCGGGCCGGAGGCCGGATGAAGGCCCTCGAGGACGGCGACTACCGCACCGTGTCGCTGCCCGGGGCCCAGGAGCTCAAGACCGCCGACGTCGCGCTCGACTGCCTCGAGACCGGATGCCTCGTGAACGTGCCGGTGGCCAAGCAGCACGGGGGAGCGCGCCTGACGCTCTCCTTGAAGAACTGGATGGGATCCGTGAGGGACCGCGGGGTCTGGCACCGGGGCGATCTCCACCAGTGCATCGCCGACATGAGCACGTTCCTCAAGCCGTCCCTCGTGGTGCTCGACGCCACGCGGATCATGCTGGGCAAGGGCCCCCGGGGCCCGGGCCCGCTCGCCTGGCCCCACCAGATCGTCCTCGGGCGCGATCCGGTCGCGGTGGACGTCTATGCGGCCAGCCTGTTCGGCATGACGGCCTCGGATGTTCCCCACCTGCGCATCGCCGAGGCCATGGGGGTCGGGGTGGGCGACCTCGCCCGCGTGGCTGTCGAGCATGTCCACGCCTGACGCCGGACGGCGTCGCTGGCCACGAACGCTGCTCCGCTCAGGGGTGGTGGCTGCCGGGGCCACGGCGGCCGTCACGCACGCTCCCTCATCCATGGCCACGCTGCTCCTGCCGGCCGCCAGCCCCTTTCTGGCCCTGGGCGGTGCGGTCGCAGCCCGGAGCGTGCACCTCGCGCTGATCCTCGCGATCCCGGTGGCCGTGCTCGCCGTCCTGCGCGGCCGTTGGCTCTGCCGGAACGTGTGCCCCACCGGGTACCTGCTGGACCAGGCCGCCCGCCTGCGCCCCGCGGCCCGGACGCGGTACCGCACCTTCCCCAGCCTCGGGCGCTGGCTCGTGCTCGCTACCCTCGGGGGGGCGGCGTTCGGATGGCCGGTCTTCCTCTGGATGGACCCCCTCTCCTTCTTCAACGCCTTCTTCGGCGGGCCGGTCGCGACCGGCCTGGAGGCTGTGGGCCTGCCCGTCCGCCGGGTCCTGCCGTGGGGGATGGCTGCGGTGGCGGGCGCGCTGTTGCCCCTTGTGATCCTCCTCTCGGCGTGGCGGCCCCACCTGTGGTGCCAGCGGCTCTGTCCGCTGGGGGCCACCCAGGACCTGCTCGGCGAGGCAGGCCGGGCCGTGGGACGTCTGCGGCGGCGCCGGGTCCTCGCGGTCCGGTCCCCCGGGATGGACCGTCGCAGCCTCCTCGCCCTCCTGGCCGGTGGAGCCGCCGGCGTCGTCGTCACGGGTGCCGCTCGGACCGGAGCGTCGCTCCTGGAGCCTCGCAGCGCGCCGATCCGTCCGCCGGGGTCCGTTCTCGAATCCCGCCTGTCCGCGGTCTGCGCCCGGTGCGGCGCCTGCCTGAGGGCCTGCCCGGAAGGGATCATCCATCCGGCGCTCCTCGAGGCCGGTCCGTTGGGCCTGTGGACGCCGGTGCTCAGGTTCGGGCCGTCCTACTGCTCCGAGGCGTGCCACGCGTGCAACCAGGTCTGCCCCACGGGTGCCATCGCCACCACGGGGTTGGAGACGAAGCGCCGCATCGCCCTGGGGTTCGCCGTGGTGTACGCGGACCTCTGCCTCGCCTTCGCCGAGGGTCGCGAGTGCATGGTGTGCCAGGAGTATTGCCCGTTCCGAGCCATCGAGATCGAGACCGTGGACGGCCGTAGGGGTCCCGTGGTGTCCGAGGCTCTCTGCCGGGGGTGCGGGCTGTGCCAGGTGGTCTGCCCGGCCTCGCCGATCGCCATCGTGGTGGAGGGTCGTCCGCAGCGGATCCTCGACCCCGTGGACCTCTGATCCCCCTGGCGGTGTGCCCGGGATAGGTCGAGATTCATGATCACGACCCGCTACGAGCCTCGATTCCGTGGCTTCCACGACCTCACCCGCTGGCGGGTGCGCGAGATCCTGCTCGTCTCGACGGTATACGACGCGTTCGTGCTGGAGGAGGACCGCGCCCTCGGAGAGCGGCTGACGAGCGAGTACCTCGAGCTGGACCTCCGCTCGGTGCCCCGGATCACGCGCGCTTCCACCGGCCGTCGTGCCCTGGGTTTGCTGGCCCGGTCGTCTCCGGACCGCGGCGAGGACGCCGGCGGTGAGGCCGAGCGCCCGCGGCGCTCCGTTCGTCGCCCCTGCGACCTCGTCCTGTGCATGTCCCGCCTGCCCGACATGGCGGCCGCCGAGTTCCATACCCGCCTCAGGGCCGCCCACCCGCGCCTGCCGCTCGCCTTCCTGACCTACGGAGCCCTGGATGCGGGCCTGCTCGACGCCCTGGCCGGGGTGCCGGGCGGCGACCGGGCCTTCTACTGGCATCGAGACGCCAGCCTGCTGCTCGCCATCGTGAAGCTGGTCGAGGACGCCCGGAACGTGGCCCACGACACGCGGGCCGGGTCGCAGGTCATCCTGCTCGTGGAGGACACGCCCCGGTTCTACTCCCTCCTCCTGCCGATCCTCTACACGGAGATCTTCACCCAGACGCGGCGCCTGCTGTCCGAGAGCGTGAACGAGATGCACCGCATCCTCCGCATGCGCGCCCGGCCCAAGGTGCTGCTGGCCACCAACCTCGCACAGGCCCGCCAGATCCTCGACAGGTACGCCTACAACACGATCGGGATCGTCTCCGACGTCCGGTTCCCGCAAGAGCCCGGGGCCGAACCCGATCCCGAGGCGGGCTTCGTGCTGGCCCGGGAAGCCCGGAGGACGGTGCCCGACATGCCGGTCCTCCTGCAGTCGTCCGAGGAGGGCATGGAGGCGCGGGTGCGAGCGCTGGGGCTGCAGTGGGTGGACAAGCAAAGCGGCACGCTGGCCCGGGACATCCGCGCCTGCCTGCTCCAGACCTTCGGGTTCGGCGACTTCGTGTTCCGGATGCCCGACGGCCGCGAGGTGGGCCGTGCCGGCAACCTCGCCTCCCTAGAGCAGCAGATCCGGCGCGTGCCCGTGGAGTCTCTCGCCTACCACGGCCGCAGCAACCACTTCTCCACCTGGCTGCGCGCCCGGACCGAGTTCCGCCTCGCCGAGGCGCTGAGGCCCTGGAAGGTCACGGACTGGCCCGATCCCGAGATGCTCCGGACGGCCATGCTCGACGCCATCCGGGCGTTCACGCACTCGGATCGGGGTGGCATGGTGAGGGAGTACGTGCCGGACCTGCCCCCGGGTGGCCAGGATCTGCTCCGGATCGGCTCCGGATCCCTCGGAGGCAAGGGCCGGGGCCTGGCGTTCATGAACGCGCTCCTCGCGCGGTCCCCCGTGGCGGCTGCGCACGAGGACGTGGACATCCGGATCCCGGAGACCTGCATCCTGTGCACCGACGTCTTCGAGTCGTTCCTGGAGCAGAACCGCCTCCAGGACGCCGTGGCGTGGGATCTCGACGACGCGGCGGTGGCCCGCCGCTTCCTGGCCGGGGCCATCCCTCCGAGGACCCGCCACCTGTTGAGGACGCTCCTGGATCGGTTCCACGACCCCCTCGCGGTACGCTCCTCCTCGCTGCTCGAGGACAACCAGGTCTTTCCGTTCTCCGGGGTCTACAGTACCTATCTGCTGGCGAACAACCATCCCGATCCGGAGGTCCGACTCTTCCAGCTGGAGGACGCCATCCGCCTCGTGTGGGCCTCCATGTTCTTCCGAACGCCGCGTGCGTTCGTCCGCAACACCGGGTACCGCCTCGACGAGGAGCGCATGGCCGTGCTCGTCCAGGTCGTGGCCGGGTCCCGCCGCGGCGACCTGTGGTACCCCACCTTCTCTGGGGCGGCGCGGTCCCTCAATGTCTACCCGTTCCCGGGCATCCCACCCGAGGAGGGCGCGGCCGACCTCGCGGTCGGACTCGGAACGGCCCTGGCGAGCGGCGAGCGCGTGTTCCACTTCTGCCCGGCGCGTCCCCAGGTCGACCCGCCGTACGCCACCGCCGAAGAGTACGCTGCCAACTCCCAGTCCGCGTTCTGGGCCGTGGATCTCTCCCAGCCGGCCGCCGAGCTGAACCAGGCAGGGGGCTTCTCGCTCCGGAGGCTGCCCCTCGAACGGGCCGAGGCGGACGGGGTCCTGCCCCTCGTCGCTTCGACCTTCGTCCCGGAGGACGGGGCGATCCGTGATACCGTCTCGGTCGAGGGGCCCCGCGTGGTGCGCTTCGCCCAGGTGCTCAAGCACCGTTCCTTCCCGCTGCCCGCGATCCTCCGCGAGTTCCTCCAGGCCGGCCGCCGCTCGTTCGGCTGCGACGTGGAGGTGGAGTTCGCCGTGGATCTCAAGCCCGAGGCCCGCTCGGTGTTCCACCTCCTCCAGGTGCGTCCCCTGGAGGTGGCGGCCGATCCGGGGCTCGGCGGTGAGGAGGCGTTGTCCGCTCCCGATCTCGTCTGCGCGTCCACCCATGCCGTGGGGCACGGCCGCTGGAGCGATCTGTACGACGTGCTGGTCCTGGACCCCGAGCGCTTCGACTCCCTGCACACCCGGGACATCGCCCTCGAGATCGAGTCCCTCAACCGGGGCCTCGCCGCGCAGGACCGGCCGTACCTGCTCATCGGGTTTGGCCGGTGGGGGTCGAGGGACCCCTCCCTGGGGGTCCCGGTGCGCTGGGAGCAGATCTCCCACGCCCGCGTGCTGGTGGAATCCGATCGCCGCGACCTCTGGGTGGAGCCCTCGCACGGCAGCCACTTCCTGCAGGACATGCTGGCTTTCCGCCTCGGCTTCCTGTTCGTCCGGGAGGGCAGGGCCCCGAACCGCGTGGACTGGACGTTCCTGGAGTCCGTCCGCCCGCTCGAGTCCACGCCTCACGTCCACCACCTGAGGTTCGAGGCCCCGCTCCTGGTGGAGATCGACGGCCGCTCGTCCCGGGGCGTGGTGCGGCGGCCCGGGAAGCCCCGGAACGCCTAGGGCACGCCGGTGGCGACGATGTTGGCGATGTTCGTGAAGACCATCGTGTAGTCGTACATGTCGTAGGTCACGACCCTCATCCCGTCGTCGAGGAGGAGGATGGAGGGGTACCCGTAGATGTGCATGTGTGTGGCCATGACCTGCTCGCTGTCAGCCAGGACCGCGATCTCGGGGTGGGGGTAGACCGAGTACCAGGTGGCGACGGTGGTGGCGTCGGCCGGGTTGCCGCCCTGGTCCTGGTCGAGGATGGTGACCCAGTAGACGGTTCCGTTCGCTACCGCCCCGGGCACCGCCTCCCATCCCTCCTCCTCTGCGTACTGGTCCCACATCGAGGCCTCTCCGTTGAGCCACCTCGCCACCTCGTGGCAGTAGTAGCACGCCTCCTCCGAGAGCACGACGGCGATGTACCGGCCGTGGCCGGCGTAGTCGTAGAGATCGACCACCTCGCCGAACTGGTCCACGCCCTTGAACCGGTAGATGACCTCGCCCGGGTCGAGCGTCTCGGACCAGTCGGGGCCGACGATGTCGTTCTTGTCCCCGTAGTAGGGCCAGCCGCCCTCGTAGATGCCGCTCGAGGCGTCGAGCGGGTCTGTGCCGACGGCGACCTCGTCGCCGTCGAGGTACCCGTCCCCGTCGGTGTCGGCGACCGTGCCGTCGGTGCCGTGCTCCAGCTCCAGGCCGTCGTCCAGGCCGTCGCCGTCGGTGTCGGCCTCCTCCGGATCGGTGCCGTTCTGTTTCTCCTCGCGATCGCTCACGCCGTCCCCGTCGGTGTCGGCGCCGCAGGCTGCAAGGAGGAGGAAACAGGGAATCGCGATGCGCATGGGGAGCTCCGGGAAGGAAGGAGAGCGGCTTCTATCCCCTGAGTCCCGTGGCGCTACCCATCGGCGGGATCCTGCGCCCATCCCTCCCGCCAGGCACGGGAACGTGCCACCTCGGCGCGATACCGGGTCACCTCCTCGGACGTACGCGCCTCGTCCCAGGCGAGCAGCGCGGCCATCTGCCGGGCCACCGGCTCCGCGGCCCCCAGGCCCTGGTCCTGGTCGCGGAGCAGGAGCGGCAGGCGCCGGGCCAGCACGTCCTCGAGGCGCGCGGCCAGCTCCCGCGTCACCGCCCACTCCACCTGGGCACGCACCTCCGGCCGGTCGGGCAGAATGCGCTCCGCCAGCTCCGGCCGCCGGCAGGCGAGCTCCGCGACATCCACCGAGAGCATGCCGTAGGTGTCCGCGAGCAGGAGCGCGGTGTCGTCGTCGAGCCGTCCGCCGGACGCCTCCCGGGCCTGCCGGGCCACCCGGGATCGATCGTCGTCCTCGGGCCATCCCACGCCGCCCGGCAGCGGCATCTGGTCCGTGGCCGCCGGGCGTGGGCGTTCCCGTCGCCAGCCCGCGAGGAGGAGGACATCCACCGCCCGGTCCACGACCTCTGCGGCCATCCGGCGGTAGGTGGTGAGCTTGCCCCCCGCGACCGTGACGAGGCCGTCGGCCTCCACCAGCACCTGGTGCTCCCGGCTCACCTGGGACGCCGCACCGGACCCGTCGCCCACGAGCGGGCGCAGGCCCGCCCAGGTGGCGATCACGTCCTGGGCCTGCAGCCGGGCGTCGGGGAAGAAGACGGCCGCTGCATCCAGCAGGTAGCGGACGTCCGCGGCATCCGCCTGGACCTGCTCGGGATCGCCGGCCCAGTCGGTGTCCGTTGTGCCCAGGACGGTCCGTTCTCCCCAGGGGATGGCGAAGAGGATGCGCTCGTCTCGCGGGTGCAGGAGCACCACCGCCTGGCGAACCGGGAGTCGTGACCGATCGACCACGATGTGCACACCGAGGGTCGGCCTCAAGAGGGGCTTCTCCACCCGTCCCAGGGCCAGGGCACGCGTGGTGTCGGTCCACGGGCCGGTGGCGTTCACCACGGCCCCGGCCTCGATCGACCAGGACGCGCCGCCGAGCCGGTCCCGGACCACGGCACCCACCACGCGGCGCCGATCGTCGTGGACGAACCGTTCGAGGCGCGTCCAGGTCCCGATCACCGCGCCCGCCTGGGCCGCGTCGAGGGCCGTCTCCAGGGTGAGGCGCGCGTCGTCGGTGGCGCAGTCGTAGTACAGCTGGGCAGCGGTCAGGCCCTCCTGGCGGAGGGCCGGCTCCCGGGTGGCCACCTCCCCGCGCTTCAACCGCTGGTGGAGGTGTGGGGATCGGAAGAGCGACAGGCCGTCGTACAGCCACATCCCGAGGTCCAGCACGGCTGCCGGGCGGCCCTCGCCCCGGTAGGAGGGGAACAGGAAGGGGAGCGGCTGGACGAGGTGGGGTGCGATGTCCATGAGCACCCGTCGCTCGGTCAGCGACTCGAAGACAAGGGAGAACTGCCCCTGCTCGAGGTAGCGCAGGCCGCCGTGGATCAGCTTGGAGGATCGGGAGGAGGTGCCGTACGCGAGATCCCCCTGCTCCACCAGGGCCACCTGGAGGCCCCTGTGCGCGGCGTCCCGCGCCACGCCCGCCCCGGTGATGCCCCCGCCCACGACGAGGATGTCGAACCGACCCGCAGGGAGCCGGGAGAGGTGTGCCTCGCGCTGTCCCATGACCGCCTCCCGGGAGACGGGATCCGCTATCCCCCCGGCAGGTCCGTGGCGCCCCGATCCCCGCGCGGGCGAGGCGGGCTACCGGTGCCTCTGGCGCAGGTAGTCGGCCATGGCCGAGGCAGCCCGGCGACCGGCGCCCATGGCCAGGATGACCGTGGCGCCTCCGGTGACGATATCGCCCCCGGCGTACAGGCCGGGAATCGAGGTGGCCTGGGTCTCCGGATCCGCGTCGATGTAGCCCCACCGGTTGAGGCGCAGCCCCGGCGTGGTCTGCGCGATGATGGGATTGGACTTGGTGCCGAGCGCATAGATGACCGTGTCGCACGCGATGGTGTGGAAGGCGCCCTCGATGGGCACCGGCCGGCGCCGGCCGGAGGCATCGGGCTCGCCGAGCGCGCACTCCTGGACCACGAGGCCGGTGACCGTTCCCTCGCCTTCGGTGAGAATCTCGATGGGCGCGTGGAGCCAGAGGAACCGGATGCCCTCCTCCTTGGCGTGGCGGAGTTCCTCGATGCGGGCCGGAGCCTCGGCCTCGGAGCGGCGGTACACGCAGGTCACCTCATCGGCGCCCACGCGGCGGGACACGCGCAGGCAGTCCATGGCGGTGTTCCCGGCGCCGATGACCACCACCTGCCGCCCCGTGGAGAGGGGGGTGTCCTCGTAGGGGAAGCGGTCGCCGCCCATGAGGTTGGCGCGGGTGAGGTACTCGTTGGCGCTGTAGACCTGGCCCGCGCTCTCGCCCTTCAGGCCCAGAAAGACGGGGTAGCCCGCTCCGGTGCCCACGAAGACGGCGTGGTACCCCATCTCGCCCAGCAACTGCTGGATCGTGAAGGTCTTGCCCACCACCTTGTTGGCCTCGAACCGCACGCCCATGTCCTGCAGGCGGCGGACCTCGCGGCCGATGATGTCGCGCGGGAGCCGGAAGGAGGGGATGCCGTAGCGCAGGACCCCGCCCACCACGTGGAGCGCCTCGTACACGGTGACGTCGCAGCCCAGGCGTGCGAGGTCGCCCGCACAGGCGAGCCCAGCCGGGCCGGATCCCACGATGGCCACCCGTCCGAGGGCCGAGGTGCCGGCCGTGCGATCGGGCGTGGAGAGCGGAGCGTTGTCGCCGACGAACCGCTCGAGGCGTCCGATGGCCACGGGCTGCATCTTCTTGCCGAGGATGCAGTGGGCCTCGCACTGGCTCTCCTGAGGGCAGACGCGGCCGCAGATGGAGGGGAAGTGGTTGGTCTCGTGGATGACGGAGAGCGCGCCCGAGAGGTCACGGACGAGCAGATGCCGGATGAACCGGGGGATGTCCACGGCCACCGGGCAGCCGGCCACGCAGCTCGGGCGGCTGCACTGGATGCAGCGCTCGGCCTCCTCGAGCGCCATGGCCAGCGAGTAGCCCAGGTTGACCTCGAGGAAGTTGTGGGACCGTTCCGTCGCGTCCCGCTCCGGCATGCGCACGGCCTCCGGGGCCACGTCCCGGAACTTCTTGTAGTTGCGCTGCTGCTCCTCGAAGAGCGTCCGCTCGAGGCGGCAGAGGTGGTCGAACCGCTCCTGGGCGAGCTGCTCGTGCTTCCGGAACCGGTTCTGACGGGCGAGGAGCTCCGGAAAGTCGACCTGGTGAGCGTCGAAATCGGGGCCGTCCACGCAGGCGAACTTGATCTGGCCGCCCACGGTGACGCGGCACGACCCGCACATGCCCGTGCCATCGACCATGATCGAGTTGAGCGAGACGATGGTGCGAACCCCGTGGGGCCGCGTGACCTCGGCGCAGGCGCGCATCATGGGCAGCGGCCCGATGGCCACCGCGAGATCGGGCGGGGGGTCCATGCCGACCACGTCCGCCAGGGCCCCGGTGACGAAGCCCGGCCGCCCGTAGGAGCCGTCGTCGGTGCACACGACGAGCTCGTCGCACCAGGGTCGAAACCGGTCTTCCCAGAAGATGAGCTCCCTCGACCGGAACCCGATGATGGCGGTGGTGCGGTTGCCGGCCTCCTTGAAGGCACGCAGCTGTGGGTAGATCGGCGCGACCCCGAGCCCTCCGCCCACCAGGACCACGTGGCCGAACCGCTCCACCTCGCTGGGGACTCCGAGCGGGCCGACGAAGTCCTGGAACCAGTCCCCGGCCTTGTACTCGGAGAGCATCTGCCGCGTGGTCTTGCCCAGGGCCTGCACGACCACCGTGACGGTGCCCCGCACGGTGTCGAAATCGGCGATCGTGAGAGGGATGCGCTCACCGCCCTCCCGGAGCCGGAGCATCACGAACTGGCCGGGCCTGGCGGCCCGCGCCACGTCCGGGGCGAGGATGTCCCAGAGGAACGTGACATCGGAGAACTGCTCGCGGTGCAGGACCTGGTACATCGCGCGGCTCCGGGATCGACGGGGTGTACGATGACGGCAGACGGTAACCGACCGGGCGTATGTCGGGAGCAGACTTCACGCCCGCATGGTGGGAGAACCGGCCGGGAGACGGCGGAGGAAGCGCACGAACGCGTCGTGCCAGGTCGCGAGCCGCTCGCTCAGCACCACCGCATCGCTGCCGTCGTAGTGCTGGAGCACCAGCCCCGTCAGCGCCGCGAGGCTCCCCGCGTCGGCGAACTCCCGGTCCAGGGCCTCCCGCGCTTGACGGATCTCTTCGATCTTAGCGTCCGGAGCGGCCAGCACCGCTGGGGGAGGGGTCCGGGCCGTGAGGAGCGTGCGCAGGGCCTGGCGGCCACCGGGCCTCAAGGCCCACACGAACAGGATGTCGGTCCGAGCCGCGAGTCTGGCGAGCGGATCCCCCTTCAGGAGGGAGCGGAACAGCTCCTGGTACGTGCGCTGGGACAGGCGTCGCCGCTGGCGGCTCTTGCCCAGTCCTTCCACGACCCCCGCGACCACGTCGGACCAGAACTTGGCCTGGACGATGGCCGGGACAGCCAGCAGGTCGAGCCCGAAGGACCCGGCCGTGGCGAGAGGCCAGGACATCACGGTGCGGAAGAAGTTGGCGCGGGCCACCGTCCGATCGAACCCACGCAGCCGGTTGTGCGTGTGGATGTACAGGCCGTTGGCCAGGGCGATGCAGCAGAACCGACACACGGCCTCCCAGACCCCGCTGCGAACCCCGATGTGAGGCCACCCGGCATCGAACCCGTACTGGACCGCAGCCAGGATGGGCACGGAGAAGCCCGTCCAGAACAGCGAGTTGGCCAGGTTGTCCCGATCCACGGCCTTCCAGCGCCACGCCCGCACGGCGCCGCCAGCGCTGGCCACGAGGTCCACGAGGATGTTGCGGCTGCCCGTGATGGCCAGCCAGAGGAAGCCGTAGGCCGGCCCCAGTACCAGGCTGGCCGTCACGAAGCCCACCAGGGCCTTCGCGGCGGACTTGAGCGTGGGATGGAGGTAGCGCCAGGCCCGGATCGGCGGGATGCGGGCCCGATCGTGCTCGTCCCCCACGCGGTTGGTCCGTGCCTGGACCGGCGGCGAGAGGGCGCACACACCCGTGAACGTCCCGTCGTCCGGGGGCGCGAAGCGTGCCGCCACCGCATCGGGGAGCCTGGCGTGGCGGGCGAGGAACCGTGAACGGGCCAGGATCGGATCCCCTCTGTGCACGCGCAGGAATCCCATGCCGGGAACCCGTTCCTTGCGGCCGACGTAGTCTGTGCCGCACCGCGCGGCGAGCCGGCCGGCATGTGCCCTGCAGGCGGCCTCCAGGCCCTCCGGCAGCGGGAGGCCGGCGTCGGAGAGCAGGCGGGCGGCCTTCTCCGAACGCCCGGCCTGGAGATGACCGGTGAACGTCGCCAGCAGGCGGAGATCCTCCGGGTCGCGCACGGCGGCATCGGCCATGTTGAAGACCTCGAGGTCCGTGATCCAGGCGGAGCCCTCGACCAGAACGGACGTGGCCCGCTCCAGCCCCCGCGAGAGGGGGTGGATGAACACGATGCGCCCGCCGCAGCGGGACAGCGGTTCCAGGACGGTCCCGAGGTCGGGGAACGCAGAGTCGTAGTCGACCTGGTGGCTGGAGGGGAGGTATCGCTCCTGGAGCGAGGACGGCGTGCAGGTTTCGTACGCCCTGCGGACCGCCTGGTAGCGCTCGCGCAGCCGATCCACCTCCCAGGACGCCCGGCCGTGCCCGGCTACGTCTTCGGCCGCGCGAAGCTGGTTCTTGTGGTACAGCACGCGCTTGTGGAGGATGGGCAGGATCCGCTCCCAGAGGAGCGCGCCCAGGTGGATCCGGGAGGGCCGGCCGCCCTGCAGCATCGCCTCGAGATCCGGCCAGCGCAGCAAGGGTACCTGCAGGAAGGGATGATCCGCGTAGGAGGCGTTGAGCTCCCTCAAGCCCGCCTCGTTGAAGCGGTTCAGGACGTCGTGGATCACGGCCTGCCGCCGCTCGGCGTTGACCTGGAGCCCCGCGTGGAAGGATGCCAGATCCCCGGCGTGGGCGGCCAGGCCGGCCTCGAGGTCCTCGGCGCGGTCCGCACCGGCCGGGATGTAGAGGAAGTTGACCCGGTCCAGCCTCGGACCGACGCTGAACTCCACCCCCACCTCGGCCCGGATGCCCAGGATCTCGGCCGCCTGGAGCACCTCCCGGTGGATCCTCGGATCCTCGAGGTCGTAGTAGACCACGGTGAGCCGGGAGATGCCCCGGATGAAGGCGTCGAGCACGAGCTGGGATGGGGTCTTGTGGCCCTCGGTGAGGGCGTCGTGCACGTGGTCGTCCCAGCCCAGGTCCATCTCGGCGAGCGTCCGGCCCGTCTCGGGGACCTCGACCAGGCCGAGCTCTCCGAGGAGGCGGCGGATGACCGGCACGCTGCCATAGGAGGCGAGGGCGAAGTCGGACATCCGCTCCAGTTGCGCGCGGCGGTCGTCCGCCTGCCCCAGGCAGGTCTTCATCAGGGCCACCTGCACCCGAGCGGTGTTGAGGGGCATGGACAACGTCTTGGCGTGCCAGGCGAGGAAGACCAGGGTCCGCAGGGCCGCGAGCCGGTCCTGCCACCCCTCCGGGCCGGGTGTGGAGGCCAGGCTCCGGTAGTACTCCGCGATGGTCAGGCGACGGCTCGCAACCTCTCGCACGAACCCGAACGGGTGGGAGACGAGCCCCGGATCCCGGCGTCGTGGAGCCACCCTCTCCCGCTGGAGGGCCTCCACCAGGCCCCGGACGTCCTGGCTGAACGAGAGCGCATCCAGGAGGGCGGAGGGGCGACGGGGGGAGCGGGTGGAACGCATCGGCCGACGGGGGATAACGCGCCGGGCGACTCGTGGGGGCCGCCCGGCGGGGGTCCGGACGTGCGGGCTAGGAGCAGGACAGGCGCCCGCCCCTCAGCATGCAGCGGGTCTGGCCGCCCGTGGCGGGCACCGTCACCTGGGTGGACAACGGTACGGGGCCCTCCAGGAGCATCCGGCAGGTCCCTGGGGGCACCTGGAACGTGACCACGGACTCGCCCGCGGTCAGGGTCCGGGCCTGCCGTACGCCCCGGCACTCCAGCACGACCTCCGCGATCGGCATGTCCGTGTCCAGCTTGACCTTGTAGGCCACACCCGCGGGCTCGCGTGGCCCGGGCAGGGCGATCCGGACCTGGCACCGATCCTCCACCAGCCCGTTCAGGTAGGCGATCTCGGAGTCCTCGCCGAGGCCTTCGAGCCGGTCCCGCCAGGTATCCAGCGGCGCCCCGCACCCGGACCTGTCCATCGCGTCGGCCACGAGCATGTCGTCGCTCCAGGCCATGAGCGCGCGGGCCTTCTGGACGTTGTGGGGGTCGGCCTCGAGCATCCAGCCCACCGTGGTGGCGACCACCTGCTCGCGGGGGCGAGCGTCGAGGGCATCCGTCCAGGTGATCCGGAGCCGGACCCGGTCCCGAGGTTTCAGGGTGGCCGGGTTCACGCGCACGTCCTGCAGGAAGAGCTGGGTGGTCCCCGCGTAGTAGTGGATGGGCTGGACATCCTCGGCGCGGCGACTGGACTCCTCGCCGTAGAAGCGGAGCATGGCGAGGCTGTCGGGCAGCTCCAGGGCGAACCGGACGTCGTGCGCGATGGTGCGGGTGAGGGCCTCGAAACCCAGACCGAACACCCGGTCCACGACGGCCTCGCTGCCCAGGTAGACATAGGCGCCCTTGCCCTTCTCGGTGAGCATGTCGAGCACGGTGTCGTTGAACCGGCGACCCACGCCGATGCCCGTGAGGCGGATGTCGTGTGCGTCCAGGGCCCGTCCCACCTCGGTGACCACGTCGGGCCTCACGTCCCCGGTGTTGAGCCAGGCATCGGTGAGCAGGAGCACCCGCTCGTTGCGCTGGCCCCGGGTGTCCGGCGCGTACCTGTGGGCCAGGGCGTAGCCCTCCTTCAGCCCGAGGTCGAGGTTGGTGGCGCCTCGAGGACGCAGGTCCGAGATCGCGCGGTCCAACAGCGCCGGGTCGTCCCGTCCCACCACGTAGTCCTCGAGCGGCGTGCAGACCCGGTCGTCGAAGAGCACGACGTTGACGCGGTCGCCATGGCGGAGGCTCTCGCTCATGACGTCGAGTCCGCGCTTGACGTACGCCATGCGTCCCTCGGCGGACATGGATCCCGAACGGTCCACCACCACGGTGAGGTCGAGGGGCTGGCGGGGCGGATTGGCCCCTCGCACCGCGAGCGCGAGGCTCATGGCGTCGGGTCCGGTGCGTTCGGCACTGGCGAGCACCGAGAACATGCGCCCCTCGGAGACCGGCTCGGTGTCGAAGGAGAAGTAGTTGAGCAACTCGTGCGGCCGGACCTCGGCGACCGTGTAGGGCTGGTGGTTCTTCACGGCCCACAGGAGGCGCTGAGCCGAGGCCAGGCTCATGGAGTCGTCGTTCGAGAGGTGGATGGTGCCGCCCCACTCGAGGGCCGGGCCTCCCGGACGCGCCGGAGGAGGCCGGACGGGCTCGACGAAGCGGGCCTCGTCCTTCTCCACGACCCCGCGCTCGGCGGGGGCGGCCGCCTCGTCGAGGACGGAAGCGTCCCAGGCGGCCTCTGGGATTCGAGCAGCCTCGTTGCCCGCCGCGGATTCCGCCACGGACGTCAGAGGAGCGGGAGACGCAGGGGCGGCGCTGCCCTTCCGGCTCCGGCCGATCTCGGGGTCGCGGCCATAGCAGTCCCGGACGATGGCCCGGCCGGGGGGAAGGGCCACGCTCGAGGGAGCCGGGGGCCAGAGCGGAACGGGGGCGGCCGCCTCCTCGAGGACCGAGGCGGCTCGTGTGGCGGGCTTCGCGAGGGCATCGCCGGTGTCCTCGATCCCGTGGAAGGGTTCCCGGCAACCGAACAGGACCAGGAGGGGCAGGAGAAGCGGACGGAGCATGACGACCTCCGAGGGGGGTGCGTCGGCGGAACGCGCGGGATGGATTCGACCTTACAGGAACCGGAGCCCGAAAGGGGCGCCCCCTCTCGATGCCCCGCGGCTGCAGCCTACAGCCTACAGCCTACAGCCTACAGCCTATTTCGTCGCAGGGGCCTTCCAGCGCATAGCTGATCGTGACCGTGGAGCCGGGGGTCGGGGCCGAGCCCTCGTGGAAACGGAGCGCGTTCTCGTCCTCCGACCAGCTCCAGCCCTCCTGGGGGGTGCTCCCGTCCACCTGGACCTGCACCGTGCCCGGGACCGGCGTCTGGGACAACGGCCAGGCGGCCTCGGCCGGATCGCCCGCAGCCGAGTCGATGATCGCCTCGGCGAGCCCGGCCAGCGATCCGTCCCAGTCGACCGTGCACAGGGAGACGAACCCCCCGCCGGTGGCCTCGGCCGCCGAGTGGAAGCGCAGGTAGGCCTCCATGTCGGGGCAGGGGTCGTCGGGATCGCTCCCGATCCCGTGGAACGCGACCTGGGAGAGGTCGAACGTGCGGCCCTGGAAGGAGGAGACCCACCACTCCCACTCGGGGGTGGAGCGCTCCTCGACGTGGCTCACACCGACGAGGTGCATCCCGGCACGGTCCCGGAGGAGCGCTGCGTTGCAGCCCTCCGGTCCGAGGGCCTCTGTCGAGAGGGCCAGGTCCAGCAGGCGGAAGGCCTGCTGGGCGTACACTCCGGCCCGGACCTCCAGCATCGCCGCCACGCCGTCTGCTACGGTTTCGGGCTCGGCTCCGGCCGACAGGTAGGGGAGCGCCCCTTCCACGCACCCGTCGTCGTCGGCCACCACGGCCAGCCGCCAGTCGGCGCCGGCCGCGTCCAGGGCAGCTGTCAGGGTGCCGACATGAGCGACGAGAGCCTCGTTCCAGGCGTCCATCTCGGGCGAGGCGTCCACGGCGGCGATCACGTCGACCAGGGCGGACGGGAAAGTCCAGGTGTCGAGGCCCTGGCCCCACAGCTCCCCCCGGGCCGACAACGGCAGTGCGACCTCGGGGTTCTGGGGATCGTTCGTCTCGATGTAGACGAAGCCGTGGTCGGACGAGCTGTCGAGCGGTGCGTAGACGACCCGGCCGAGGGTCATCCCCTCCCCGGGCGCCAGGGACCAGGGCAGGGGCCCGTTGGAGGCGATGTCCGGCTCCAGGTCCATCTCGGCCGAGGGGGACTCGAGGTACACGGACGTCACCCAAAGCTCACGGTTGCCGCCGTTCGCGACCCAGACCGGATGATCGGCGGCACACCCCACCTGGACCGTCCCGAGGTCCAGAGCGTCGGGGTCCACGATGAGCCACGGCGCGAGACCCTCGCCCGTGAGCACGACCGATCGCATGGGGTCGACAGGATCGGTGCTCTCGATCACCAGCTCCTCCCGGGCGAAGCCGCTGATCACCGGGGTGAAGGAGATGTGGAGACGGGCTCGCTCGCCGGGTTGGAGGAGGAGGTCGCCCTCGGGTCGGGTGCCAAACGCGGGCGTGGTACCGACCACCTCGGCGGACACGATGGACAGGGAACGCCCGCCGGTGTTGTAGAGGATGAGGTCGGCCCGGCTGGACTCGCCTACGGCCACGGGTCCGAAGTCCAGGGCCGTGGCCGAGATCGCGAGCCGGGGATCCTCGTGGGTCTCGTCCTCGGCGCACAGGAAGCAGACGCTGTGCACGTCGCAGCCCCCCTGGAGGAGGACCGCGGCAAGGAAGCACTCGACGAGACGCGGGGCGGGCATGCCCTTCAGTCTACGGCGTCTCGCCTTCGTTCGCCGCCTTCCTCGTCGCACCAGGCGGCCGGGGGGGCGCGCTGGTCGGGCGGAGGCGGCGCTCCGGGCTCGACCTCGTTGCGGGCAGGACGACGGCTCCCTATGCTGCCGCGGATCCGCCCGGCGACCGCCCGGGCCCGACGCGCGAGACGTTCCGTGAGCCCTCCTTACGAGCCTGCACCCCCGCACCGGGAGATCGGTCCCACCCTCGCACGCTCGTGGGAACTCTTCAAGGAGCACGCCGGGATCCTGCTCGGTGCCACCCTCACGATCGGGGTCGCCAGCGGCGTGCTCTCGGGGATCACGCAGATCGTCCAGGCCCTCCTGCAGCCGTCCGGGGAGGACGCGGCCCGGGCCCTGCCCGGTTTGGTGGGCCTCCTCCTGGCCCTCCTCTCCTGGGTCGTCCAGACCTTCCTCACCCTGGGCTACGTCCGTCTCCTGCTCCACGGGGTACGGGGCGAGCCGGCTGCGTTCGGGGACCTCTTCACGGCCGCTCCGGTCCTCGTCCCCGGCCTGGTGGCGGGCCTCCTCGTGGGTCTGGCCACGCTCGCCGGGACCTGCCTCCTCGTCGTTCCCGGGGTCGTGGTGGCCCTGGGCACGCTGTGGGTGAACTGGGTGCTCGTCGATCAGGGCCTCGGACCCATCGAGGCCGTGCGGGAGTCCTGGCGGCTGGCGAACGGGGAGAAGGGACACCTCTTCCTGTGGGTTCTGGTGGCCTGCGTCGTGGCGATCGTCGGGCTGCTCGCCTGCGGCGTGGGCCTGCTGGTGGCCCTGCCCGTCCTCGGCCTCGGGACCACGATCCTCTACGACGACCGGGTCCGGTCGAAGCGAAGGGATGGCAGGCTGTAGGCTGTAGGGGCGAGGCTCTCCCGGTACGGAACCGTGCGCGACCCTACGAAGCTACGAGCCTTCGAACGGGCAGACCGCCCAGCTCCCCCGCGGGGCGGTCTCGATCCCCTCGAACCTCGTCGAAGGGTGCGCCCGCAGCTCCGAAGCGGAATCCCTGCACTTCCTCGACGCCGCCTTCGCCTCGGCCGGGTGCATCGAGACGGGGAAGGCCCTCGTCGGCCTCCTGCGTACCCTGCGGACGGTGCGGCTCCTTCCTGCTCGAACCTACAGCCTACAGCCTCCTACCGGGGCAGGGCGGCGATCCGGTCTCGGACGGCGGCCGCATCCGCACCTGAGAGCGTCGAGGCCCGCTCCAGCATCGCACGCGCACGGGGCGTGTCCATTACGGCCAGGCAGTCGGCGAGCTGGACCAGAAAGAGGGCGTCGTCGGGCGCCTCGATGACGAGGCGCTCCAGGTGCGGGATCGCGGCCGCGCAGCCGCCGGTGGTCCAGGCGAGGTGTGCGGCGAGACGGCGGATCTCGGTCCTGCGCAAGGGCAGACCGCCCTCGAGATAGCGCTCGGCGTCCGCGAGGGCTTCGGCGTCGCGGCCAAGGGAGGCGAGCGCGAGGATGCGCCGGGATGCGAACTCTCCGCGCCAGGCCTCCGGGGCCTCCAGGAGGAGGCCGGCGTCCGCGGTGATCAGGAGGTCGCTGGCCGATGCGCCCTCCGCCTCGAGGGCCGAGAGGCGGAGCAGCAGGCCGCCTGCGGTCGTGGGCAGGCAGGTGCGATGGGTGCCGCCGGAGAGGATCACCTCCTCGCCGCCGAGGCACCTCAAAGCCACCCGGCCGTGGTCCACCCCGACACGGGTGCCCAGAGCGTCGCGCGTCACGGAGAAGGCCGTGCCTACGACGAGCACCTCGGCCTCACGGGTCTCCACGACGAGGGCCACGCCCCGGTCCGGATCCACCCGGACGTCGAGGGTGCCGGACTCCCAGAGGATCCTCGGGGACCGCTCGTCGCCGGTGACCCGACCGCTGCCCTGGAAGCCCAGCAAGACGGCGGGTGCGGGCTCGGCCAGGATCCACTCGCTCTCGGAGGCGAGGGCGACGGCCAGCGGCTCCGGTGCGTGCGGGCGGAGGCCGAACACGAGGACGACGGCGGCGGCGGTCGCGACGACGGCGAGGCCCAGTGCGGGGGCCAGGCGGGAGGGGGCGGGTGCGGGAGCGTCCAGGCGGGCCCGGACACGGGCCTCGGCGCCCTCGGCGGGCTCGGGCAGGGCGCGGAGCAGCGTGCGGACGACGTGCGGATCCGGTTCGGCGTTCGCGAGGCGTCTTTGGACGCGTCGCACCGCGAACGGAGAAGGCTCGGTCTCGCGCAGGAAGCGGCGGAGGATCTCAAGGAAGGGCTTCATCGCCTCGCTCCTCCGGCGTGCCGGTCGGCATGCCGTCCAGGAGGGACATCTCCTCGGCCAGGAGGCGGAACCTCCGGCGGCCGAGACGCAGGCGGCTCTTGACCGTGCCGGCGGGGACGTCGAGGAGCACGGCCACCTCCGCGTCGCTCCGGTCCTCGAGATCGCACAGCACCAGGACCTCTCGCTGGCGGGGCGGGATCCGCTCGAGGATCTCGTGCACGATCCGGCTGGTCTCGGAGCGCTCGACCCGGGTCGCCGGGCTCGGCCCCGTCTCGATGGCTACGGGCAGGAACCCCGGCACCCACCGCCTCACCCACGCCTGGCGCCGATACCGGGCCAGCACCCTGCGCGTGATGCCGAAGAGCCACGACCCGAACCGATCCGGTTCCCGGAGCGAGTCGAGTCGGCCGAGGGCCACGACGAAGACGTCGTGAGCCGCGTCTTCGGCGTCCACCCGGGGTCCGCCGAGGCGGATGCACCAGCGCAGCACCTCGGGAAGCCAGCGATCGATGAGCCGATCCCGGGCACGGGTGTCGCCTGCACACACCGCCATCACCAGGCCCGGGTCGTTCTGGTTCTCGGTCATCGCCCTTGCTGTGCCGCGAGCGGCCCATCCGGATCACCCGGGGCCGGTTCCATCACCACCGAGAGCGTGAAGCCCAGCGACAACGTGGAGAGGTAGGAGCCGTCTCCTTCGCTGCAGGCGGACGGGTCGCTCCCTTGCCACCGGATGCAGGAGGGTGGCGTGATGCCGGTCGGACCTCGGCCGGGGAGGTCCCCCCTCAAGCGCACTGCCGGGACCAGGACGAGCCCGGGGACGAGGCGCACCGCGAGACCGGCCTCGAGGGAGGCCACCAGCACCCGTGCCGCGACCCCCGGAGAGCCGTCGTCGTTGGTGACCTCGACGCGGTCGTCGTGGAGCCAGAACGTCCGCCAGGTGCCACCGGCCTTCAAGCCCACGAGGGGAGCCAGGCTGGCCTGGGGCGCCCACCAGAAGGCCCCGAACAGGTCGGTGTCCTGGTAGGCGGCACCCTCGATCCTGGCCAGCGTTGCGAGATCGTGACGGGTCCCCGAAGCGGCTCCGATCCCGGCGTGGATCCCGCTGTGAAACCCGACGCCGACGAGCACCTCGCCGCCGAGCGAGGTGCCCGTGTCTGCCCGCAGATCCACCGTGCCGCCCGCCGACATCCACGGGTGCGCCAGAGGAGGCGCACCCGTCGCCGAGCCCGGGCTCGTCAGGGCCGTGGGATCCGTCACGGCGGTCGAGGCCGCCACGGGGAGTGGTTCTGTCTCCGGGGGCCGGAGAATCTCCCCGGATTCCGCCGGGCCGAGGGGCACCTCCGCGGGCAGGAGGGGTGCCGGGGGCTCGACCGGGGGCTCGGCCGGTGCGAGGGGGACGGCCAAGCGTCGGGCGGGTTCCCTGGCCGGGACGGGAGGTTCGGGAACGGGACGGGAGGAGATCGGGATGGATCGAGGTTCGAAGGGGCTGCTCACGCTCCGAACGGGATGGAGCAGGCTCGCGGCGAGGGCCACCACGTCCTCTCGGCCCCGATCGTCGGACGGCCTCTGCACCTCCACCTCGTGCAGCACCCCGGCCGTGTCCCGCACGCGCAGCCGCCAGGTTTCGAGCCGGGCCGTGTCCTGGATCTCCACCCACGGCCCGGTGGCGGTGCGCACGGCCGCCGGGTCGAGCGTGGCCGCCAGTGCGAGTGCGCCGCGCCACTCCGAGGGATCCTCGGAGGACGGCAGGGCGAAGGGCACGCCTGCCCACGAGGGCCCCGCGACCAGGCCGAGCAGGAACGGCAGGCCGGACCACCGTCGGGCACGCGTGCGGAGGGACATGGTCCCATCCTATCCGAAGCCAGGGCAGAACCGCGCGGGCGGGCCGAAGGCCGGAGGATCGGCTATCCTCCCGCCGAGACGAGGAGGAACCCGTGGTGTACGACACCGTCCGTGCCGCCTTCGCTCGCGGCCGAGAGCGTCATGCCCGAGAGATCCTGGACCTGCTCGGACCCCTCGTGGCGGCCCGTACGGCCAACGCAGGGCGGGAGGGCATGGCCGTCTGTCCAGGCCAGGAGGTGCCCGGCGAGGAAACGCGGGTCGTCGAGATCGTACGACCCGTGCTCGCGTCCCTCGGCGCCGACTGCCGTGTCCATGCCCTGGACCCGCGCCGCGCCAACCTCGTCGCCACGCTGGGCGACCAGGGCCCCGTCCTCGCGGTGGGATGCCACGCGGACGTCGTCCCTCCCGGCGATGGGTGGGAGGCCGACCCCTGGACCGTCACCGAGCGGGACGGGTTCCTGGTGGGCCGCGGCGTGCTCGACGACAAGGGGCCGCTCGCGGCCTCGGTGGTGGCCATGCGGGTGCTGGTCGAGAGCGGGGTGCGCCTTGCGGGCCGCTTTCAGCTCGCGGTCATCGCCTCCGAGGAGCACCGGGAGGAGGGGGAGCCGGATCCGGGCATCGGGTACCTGCTGGAAACCGGTGCCCTCAAGCCCGACTACGCCATCATTCCCGACGTCGGCGAGAACATGCGGCGCATCGACGTGGCCGAGAAAGGCCGCGCCGTCTTCCGGATCACGGCCGTCGGGCGCCAGGCGCACGGCTCCACACCGGAACGCGGCGTGAACGCGGTGACCGCCATGGCCCGGTTCATCTCGCGAATGGAGGCGTCCACGCTCCCGCACGAGGTGCATCCGGTCCTCGGAAGCCCGACGGTGAACCTCGGGATCATCCAGGGTGGCGCTGCGGCGAACATCGTGCCCGGCGAGTGCACCACCACGTGGGACGTCCGGTACGTGCCCGGCCAGACCCCCGAGGGCGTGCTCGCCACGTTCCGGGCCGTGGCCTCGGATCTCGGGGGCGAGTGGCGGTTCCACGTGGCGGACGCCTCGCTGCCCCATGCCATCCCAGCGGATCATCCCCTGGTCTTCGCGGTCCAGCGCTCGACCGAAGCGGTGCTCGGGTTCCAGCCCGAGCCCTTCGGCATGGGCGGCGGCACCTTCGCCAAGGCCTTCAACTTGGGGGGCATCCCCGCGATCGGCTTCGGACCGGGCGACGAAGACCAGTACCACGTTGCCAACGAGCGCGTGGAGTGGCGGCAGCTCGTGGATTTCGCGGAGGTCCTGGCCTGCGTGGCGGTGGACCTCCTCGGCGTGCGCTGAGGCGGGCCGTGCGCGCGCTCCTGGCCCAGGTCTCGCCGATCGTCGGGGCTGTCCGAGCCAACCTCGGCCTCGTGCTCGACGCGCTGGCCCGGGGACGGACGGCCCACGCCGACCTCGTGGTGCTGCCCGAGCTCGTGCTCTCGGGCTACCCGCCCAGGGACCTCCTCGACTACGGGGGGTTCGTGGCCGCGTGTGAGGCCGCTGCGGCCGAGGCGGTGGTGGCCACCGAGGGGGAGGGGCCGGTGCTCGTCTTCGGCGCGCCCACGCGCGATGCCGAAGGCCTCCGCAACAGCGCCATCGTGGCGCAGGGCGGCCGGATCGTGGCGGTCCGGCACAAGGCCTTGCTGCCTAACTACGACGTCTTCGACGAGACCCGGTACTTCGTGCCCGAGACCCACGTACGCCCCGTGCGGGTTGCGGGGGTGCGCCTGGGCATCACGCTCTGCGAGGACATCTGGAACGCACCCGACCTCTTTCCGCGCCACCGCTACACCCTGGACCCCGTGGCCGATCTCGTTGGCTGCGACGTGCTCCTCAACCTCTCGGCCTCGCCTTTCCACGCCGGCAAGGGCATGCTCCGGCGGGCTCTGGTGCGCGGCAAGGCCGTCCGGGCGCGCGCACCGCTTCTGTTCGTCAACCAGGTCGGTGGCAACGACGAACTGGTGTTCGACGGCCACAGCCTCGCGGTGGACGCCTACGGCGGCCTGCTCGGCGAGGCGGCGTCCTTTGCGCCCGACCACGTCCTGGTGGACACCCGGGCGGTGGGCGCCGGGGAGCCCCGCGATCTCCCCTTCGAGGAGGAGGTGGTCGAGGCGCTCACGCTCGGCATCCGCGACTATGCTGTCCGTTGCGGCTTTCACAGCGCGGTGCTCGGCCTGTCGGGAGGCGTCGACTCCGCGGTGGTGTGCACCCTCGCCGCCCGAGCGCTCGGCGCCTCCAACGTGCTCGCCGTGGCCATGCCCGGCCCGTACTCGTCCCCGATCTCGCTCGAGGATGCCCGCGTGCTCGCGGGCCGCCTGGGCACGGGGTTCCTGGTCCTTCCCATCCAGGAGGCGTACGACGCCCTCCGGGCAACCCTCGCGGAACGCTTTGCCGGGCGACCCTTCGACGTCGCCGAGGAGAACCTCCAGGCCCGGGTGCGCGGCGCTCTGGTCATGGCGCTCTCCAACAAGGAGGGTCACCTCGTGCTCACCACCGGAAACAAGAGCGAGGCGGCGGTGGGCTACTGCACCCTCTACGGCGACATGGCCGGGGGCCTCGCGGTCCTGTCCGACGTGTTCAAGACCGACGTCTACCGGCTCGCCCGCTGGCTCAACCGCGACGAGGAGACCATTCCCTCCCGTATCCTCGATCGCCCGCCCTCCGCCGAGCTCGCTCCGGACCAGCAGGACGAGCGCTCACTCATGCCCTACGTCGTCCTCGACGCGATCCTCCGTCTCTACCTCGAGGACGAGGTCGACCCTGCCGACATCGTGGCCCGGGGACACGATGCCGCGCTCGTGCACCGGGTGGTGCGGTTGGTGGCGAAGAGCGAGTACAAGCGCTGGCAGGCGGCGCCCGGCCTTCGCGTCACGCCTCGAGCCTTCGGCACCGGTCGTCGCATCCCGCTCGCCCACCAGTGGCGGTGGGGAGGGTAGGGGCCGGCAGCCCGCGCAGCCGCGCTGGGAGAGGGTGCCCGCCGGGGTTCGTTGGGACGGGACCTTCGAGATGGTGTGGGACCCTTCCCGCTACCGCCCGGCCCGTGCCAGGCGCTTCACCCGTTTCGCCAGGATCCCGTGGATCTTCTCGTAGGAGGGGGGCGGACCCAGCGTGACCTCCCGGCCGTCCACGTAGAGGGCGTCGCCTCTCCGTCCCCACGCGGCCACGACCGCGGGATCCGTGGTGTCCATCACCCGCACGTCCACGGCGTCGCCGAGTTCGGCGGCCGCGGCGAGCGCCCGCTCGATGCCCATGTTCAGCGCCATGCACCAGCCGGTGGCGAAGGCCACCACCTGGACCGTGCCCGGCACGGGCTCGGGCAGGCGCAGGGGCGCGCGCGACCAGCGGGGCGGCAGCGCCTCCGGGGTGAAGGGCTTCCACACCAACACGGCCATCCCCTGGCGGTCCGCCCGGCGGTATCCGTGCTTCCGGTACCAGGACGCCCGCATCCAGATCGGAAGCCAGAGGCCCCAGGCCGCCATGCCGGTGGCGCCGAGCGAGCGTGCGTCCGCCTCAGCCGCCTCCAACAACGCTCTGCCAAGGCCCCGCTTCCGGCGGTCGCCGCGGCCCTTCCGGTATCCGTGAACCCAGGTGCACGGCACGAAGTACAGGCCCTCGCCCTCCACCCACGTCCGCTCGATCGGCAGGTACTGGATCATCCCTCCTACGACGCCGTCGTCGTCCACGGCCAGCTTGGCCCGGAGGCCCTGGTCGGCCATGCGTGCCACCCAGGCGGCACGCCGGGGTGCGCCCTCCTTCGCCTCGTCGGACCAGTCCTCCAGGCAACAGGCGAACACGTCGTAATGCTCGGGGGCGAGATCGATGACGTCCATGGCGAGCCCTCGTGCCTCACAGGCACAGGTCGTAGGTCTGCCCGTAGTCCGTGCCGGGGAAGATCTCGATCTCGGTGCAGGTCAGGTCATCCTCGCACGTGCCGTCCACGCACTGCGGGTGGCAGGCCCGGTCTCCCTCCGGGGCAGAGCACACCCTGCCGCCTTCGGGGGAGGCCGAGCAGATGTAGGAGAACCAGCAGACGTCGTCGCCGGCGCAGTCGGCGTTGGCGCAGCACCGGGCCTGGGCGTCCTCCATGCACTCGGCGTAGGGATCGTAGGCCGGGGTGCCACCGTCGTCGCAGGCGGCGAGTCCGAGGGCGAAGAGGGCGAGACGCACGCGGTCACCTCCCAGCGGGTCCATCCTCCACCATACCCCTGATTCCGGGTCTTCACTGCACGGCTAGCGAAACAGGGCCACGCGCAGACCGGCCTGGAGGCGAACCGCCTCCACGAGCGCGGGATGGGCGCCGTCTGAGCGGTAGTTGTGGGCGGCACGCCGGGTCACAGCGAGGAGATCGGCCACCTCAGGCAGGCCCAGACGCGGCCAGGCGATGGCCACCACGGCCCGTCGTGCGGCCACCGCGCGTGGGAGGTTGGAGGCCAGATCCGGAAGGCCCACCGCCGCCGCCGCGCCGTCGGCCAAGAAAGCCGGATCGTCGGAGGGCTGGAGGTCCGGTACGCCCAGGAGGGCGAGCCACGCATCGCGCCCGATCCCCGGGGCGAGGGTGCCTGCCCGCGCACGTGCGCCGTCGCCCAGGACGCGCAGGCCCACGAGGTCCGGCAGGGCGCTGGCGTCGTGGAACGGATCCCGGTCCCCGGGGTCCGCCAGGATGGACCGGAGCCGGTCCGGAAGGCCGTCGGACACGGCCTCGAGGCGGGTCCGCCCCAGGCGCGGCAGGCCCAGAGTCCGGCGCAGGGCCACGGCCGTGGCCTGGGCCAGGCGGCCCGCGTCGGGGCGGCCGCAGGCCGCCAGGATCCTCAGGTTCGACCCAGAGGCTCGAAACCCGAGGATGCCCCAGGAATCGCCCACGTCCAGCACGATCGAGGCCAGGGCCCGTCGAGCGGCCAGGGTGGGTGCGAACGGACGGGGCTCCGGGCTGTGGAGGTGGAGGAGGAAGGCGTGGGTCATCGATGGCTGCATGGAACGAGGAGGCTTGGTGATGAACGACAGAGGGGCACACCGAAGGATAATCGAATTCATGAAGGAATGAACCTCCAATGTGAGGATATTCGCCTGCCGACGCCTCGTGGGCTCCTGGCGGTGGGCTGGTCGCTTCGATCGGGCTAGGTCCGGGCTCCACGCCCGGACTGAGGTGAACCCCATGTCCACCGAGCAGGCCCCCCGGTACGTCCGGCTGGTCACCGCAGCCAGCCTCTTCGACGGCCACGACGCCTCCATCAACATCATCCGGCGCCTGCTGCAGGCCGAAGGGGCCGAGGTCATCCACCTCGGGCACAACCGGTCGGTGGCCGAGATCGTGGAGGCCGCGCTCCAGGAGGATGCACACGGGATCTGCGTGTCCTCCTACCAGGGCGGGCACATGGAGTTCTTCCGCTACATGCGGGACATGCTGGTCGAGCGCGGCGCAGGTCACGTACGCATCTTCGGGGGCGGAGGCGGGGTCATCGTGCCCGAGGAGATGCGGGAGCTCCACGAGCACGGCATCACCCGCATTTACAGCCCGGAGGACGGCCGGCGCCTGGGGCTCGTGGGCATCGTGCGCGACCTCATCGTGCGCTGCGATCAGGACCTCACCGCGGACGCGGGATTCACGGCGGAGCACCTCGAGGCCGGGGACGTGAACGCGTTGGCCCGGGCGTTGACCCTGGTGGAGGCGGAGATCGATCGGCCCGGCGTCCTGCCGGCCGACCTCGCGGCCATCATTGCGGATGGACCCGGATCGAAGCCCGTGCCCGTGCTGGGCTTCACGGGCACGGGCGGCGCGGGAAAGTCCACGCTCGTGGACGAAGTGGTCCGCCGCTACCGGCAGGATCATCCTGAGCACCGGATCGCGGTGCTGGCCGTGGATCCCTCGCGGCGCCGCACCGGTGGGGCGCTTCTCGGCGATCGCATCCGCATGAATGCCATCCACGGAGAAGGGTGCTTCTTCCGTTCCTTCGCCACGCGCGGGTTCAAGGGGGAGCTGGCAGCCGCGGTCCGGCCCGCGCTCACGGTCTGCCAACGGGCGGGGTTCGATCTGGTGCTCCTGGAGACCTCGGGCATCGGGCAGGGCGACTGCGCCATCACCGAGGTGGCGGACCTCTCGTTCTACGTGATGACCCCGGAGTACGGATCCTCGTCTCAGCTCGAGAAGATCGAGATGCTCGCCGTGGCGGACGCGGTGGTGCTCAACAAGTACGAGCGTCACGGAGGGGAGGATGCCTTGAGGGACGTGCGCAAGCAGGTGCGGCGCGAGCACAACGACTTCGCCTGCTCCGACGACGATCTGCCCGTGTTCGCGACCATCGCGAGCCAGTTCCACGACCCCGGCGTGAACGCCTTCTACCGTCACCTGCTCGATCTCGTGGCCGCCCGGTGGGATCGATCGGCCGAGTCGGGCGTGCCTCGGCCCCAGCATCGCTCCAGCCCTCCCCAACGCACGATCATCCCGCCCGACCGCGAGCGGTACCTGGGGGAGATCGCCGACACCGTGCGAGGCTACCGGGCCTGGGTGGAGCGGCAGGTGCGGATCGCCCGCCGGATGGCGGCGCTGAAGGGATCCCTCGCCGAGGTGGAGGATCCCGCCGCGCGGTCCGCGATCGAGGATCGCCTCGCCTCCGTCACCGCGGAGCTGGACCCCCGAGCGAGGGCCTGGCTCGAGGGCTGGCCCACCACGCGGGCCCTCTGGTCGGGCGACGCGTACACCTACACGGTGCGCGGCCAAGAGATCCGGCAGCCGCTCAAGGTGGAGAGCCTGGCGCACACCCAGGTGTCTCGCGTGGCCGTGCCCCGGTACGAGGACGACGGGGACCTCCTGCGCTGGGGCCTCCTCGAGAACTTCCCGGGCCAGTTCCCCTTCACCGCCGGCGTGTACCCGTTGAAGCGCACCTTCGAGGACCCCAAGCGCATGTTCGCGGGAGAGGGGGGTCCGGCCCGCACCAACGCCCGTTTCCACTACCTGTGCCGCGGCGAGCAGGCCAAGCGGCTGTCCACGGCGTTCGACTCGGTCACCCTATACGGCCAGGATCCGGACGAGCGGCCCGACATCTGGGGCAAGGTGGGCGAGAGCGGGGTCTCCGTGCCGCACCTCGACGACATCAAGATCCTCTACTCGGGTTTCGACCTGTGCGACCCGCTCACCAGCGTGTCCATGACCATCAACGGCCCTGCGCCGGTCCTGCTGGCCATGTTCCTCAACGCGGCCATCGATCAGCAGCGGGACCGACTCTACGAGGAGGAGGGCAGGAAGCCCACGGTCGAGGAGGACGCCGCGATCCGCGCCCGCACGCTCCGCGGCGTGCGCGGCACGGTGCAGGCCGACATCCTCAAGGAGGATCAGGGCCAGAACACCTGCATCTTCTCCACGGACTTCGCGCTGAAGATGATGGGCGACATCCAGGAGTATTTCGTCCAGAACGACGTGAGGAACTACTACTCGGTGTCGATAAGCGGCTACCACATCGCCGAGGCCGGCGCGAACCCGATCTCCCAGCTCGCGTTCACGCTCGCCAACGGCTTCACGTACGTGGAGTACTACCTGGCACGCGGCATGCCGGTGGACGCGTTCGCGCCCAACCTGTCCTTCTTCTTCTCGGTGGGCGTGGATCCGGAGTACACGGTCATGGGCCGCGTCGCCCGCCGCATCTGGGCCATCGTGCTCGATCGCAAGTACGGGGGCGAGGTGCGCAGCCAGATGCTCAAGTACCACATCCAGACGTCGGGCCGGTCGCTGCACGCCCGCGAGATCCAGTTCAACGACATCCGGACCACGCTCCAGGCGCTGCTCGCCTTCTACGACAACTGCAACTCGCTCCACACCAACGCCTACGACGAGGCCATCACCACCCCCACCGAGGAGTCGGTGCGCCGGGCCATGGCCATCCAGTACATCATCTCCAAGGAGTTCGGGCTCACGCGATGCGAGAACCCGCTGCAGGGCGCCTTCATCGTGGACGAACTCACGGATCTCGTGGAGGAGTCCGTCCTCGAGGAGTTCGAGCGGATCTCGCGGCGCGGCGGCGTGCTCGGCGCCATGGAGACCATGTACCAACGCGGGAAGATCCAGGAGGAGTCGCTCTACTACGAGCACAAGAAGCACGACGGCTCGTACCCGATCGTGGGCATCAACACGTTTCTGGACCCGGCCACGCTCTCGGAGGACTGGGAGCAGCCCCGGGTGGAACTCCGGCGCGCCACGCCCGAGGAGAAGAACGCCCAACTCGAGAGCGTGCGTCGGTTCCAGGCGGCGCACGCTGCCGAGGCGCCGGCGGCCCTGGCCCGGCTCCAGGAGGTGGCGGTCGCGGGCGGCAACATCTTCGAGGCCCTCATGACCACCGTGCGTGTGGCCACGCTCGGGCAGATCACGCGCGCGCTCTTCGAGGTGGGCGGCGAGTACCGCCGGAACATGTAGCGGAGGGTGCCCTTGCCGAGCCTGTACGAGACCCTGCGGCGGAAGGTGGAGGCGGCCCCGACGCCGTCTCGGAAGGGAGGTGCGAGAGCCGACCTCGGCCTGGTCCTGTTCGATGCCCAAGACGCCCTCCACGCGCTGTGGGTGGCGGCGGATCGATGCACATGCTCGGATGTCCCCGCGCTCGACGACCTGGCCCGTGCCGTGGAGGCCCTGCGCCCGCTGTTCGGGACCCCCGTCGAGGAGGAGCCCTGAGCCCTCCCTCCGTTCCGACCGGTCGCCTGAGGCGCCTGGGGCGGATCGCGAGCCTCGCGCCCCGAGCCGGTCGGGCCTGGGTGTCCGACCACGCGGCGGCCCGCAGGGGGGAACCGGACGCCGGGGGCGCGCTCGGAGAGGCGGTCTTCTCCACGTTGGGCGACCTGAAGGCCGTGTCCCTCAAGGTCGGCCAGGTCCTTGCACAGGTGGCCGACAACCTGCCGGATCCCGCCCTGCAGCGGCTCGGCCGCCTGTTCCACGAGGCTCCGGCCCTGCCGGCCGAGGACGTGCTGAAGGTGCTGGAGGCAGAACTCGGACCCGGGGCGCTCGGGCGGTTCTGCACGTTCGAACGCGAGCCGTTCGCAGCGGCGTCCCTCGGGCAGGTCCACCGGGGAACCCTGTCCGACGGCACGCCCCTCGCGGTCAAGGTGCAGTACCCGGGCGTGGCCGAGGCACTGGAGCACGACCTCGATCTCCTGGGAGGCCTCGCGTCCACGGTCGGCGCCGGCGGGCTCCTGATCGACACGGGCCGGTACTTCCGGGCCCTGCGGGAGGCCACGCTCGCCGAACTCGACTACCGCGCCGAGGCCGAAAACCTGGGGCGCATGGCCGCCGCTGTCGCGCGCTGGCCCGACCTGGTGGTGCCCCGCGCACACGCCGCCTTGTCCACGGGCCGCGTGCTCTCGATCGACCTCCTGGATGGGCCCACGCTGCACGCCGTCCTGGACCGGCCCGCTCCGGCCGAGGCGCGAAACCGCCTGGGGCTGCAGGTGATCCGGGCGGTGCTGGGGCCGCTCTTCGCCGCCGGACTCGTCAACTCCGACGCGCACCCGGGCAACTTCGTGGTCCTTGGGGGCGATCGCCTGGGTCTGTTGGACCTCGGGGCCCTGGCGGCGATCCCGCCGCGCCGCGTCCACGGCCTGGCCGGGCTCGTCTCGCTCCTGGCGGAAGGGCCCTTCCGAGAGGGCGACCGTGTGCTCGAGGCGCTCGCCGCAGCCGGGTTCGAGATCCGGCTCCGTCCGGGCCGGGCCCGCGAGTTCGCCGTGGACTTCGCACGCATCGTGGCCCCGCCGTTCCGCGGCCCCTACGCCTTCGCCGACGATCCGCTCCTCCTGCGGTTCGCCCGGTTCAAGCAGGAACGGCCGCTGGACTTCGTGCGCCTCCGGTTCGACCCGGCGCTTCTGCCCGTGTTCCGGGCGCTCCTGGGCCTCCACCACGCACTGCGCCGCCTGGCCGTCCGGGCCGATCTGCGCCCCCTGCTCCGCGAACTCACGACCCTCGGGGGTCGGGTCGAGGCGGCCGAACCCCCGTAGGCCACAGGTTTCTGGTCCGAGAAGGTCCGGGGGTGCGCCTCGCGGACAGCGGCGTGGGCCTACGCGCAGTCGCCGTACTGAGCGTACGCGATCTCCACCGTGGCTCCGGTGGCGGGCTCTGCTCCCTTGTCGAAGGAGACGGCGTTCATCGTAGCGTCCCACCACCAGCCGTCGGTCTGCTCCACCCCGTCCACGGCGACCGTGATCGTCCCCGGGACAGGTGCGCTGGAGAGCCGGAGCAGCTCCCCGGAGGCCGAGGCGGCGATGTCCGCAGCCCAGGACTCCAGATCCGTGGACCAGTCCGACGTGCAGATGGAGATGAAGGTGCCCCCGGTCGCCTCGACGGCCTCGTACATGCCGCTGTAGTACTCGGCCGTTGCGCAGCCCGAGGGGGAGGGGCCGCCGATGGCGTCGAAGATCACGTAGCTCGGGTTGGGCCGCAGGGACTGGAACCAAGCCACGTACTCGCTGTAGGGGGCCTTGGACTGCTCCCGCTGGTCCGACAGGCCCGCCAGGTGCCAGGTGGCGTCGTCCCGCAGGAGTCCCTCGTTGCAGCCCTTGGGGACGGATGCGTTCACGGTGGCCTGGAGGAGCGTGAAGGCCTGGTGGTTGCAGACGCCCGAACCGGCCCAGTGGACCATGTCACCGAGAGCCGCACGGGCCTGGGTCGTCGAGTACGTGGTGTCGATCCAGAGGGGAGGCCCGTTGATGCAGCCGTCGTCCTCCACTGTGACGGAGAAGCGCCAGTCGAGCGCAGCCGCGTCCAGGGCGGACATGAAGGAGGACAAGGCGTTGTAGAGGTACCAGTACTCGTAGTACATCGAGGAGGACCGGTCGAAGGCGAGGAGGATGTCCACGACCCCGATTCCGCTCCAGACGAACGTGTCGGTGCCCCAGGACGCCACCGCGGCGGTCGCCCCGACGTTGACCTGGTGGAAGGGGCCATCGACGTGTTGGAGGAAGACCTGGAGCAGGCCGGAGTCGCTGCCCGGGTCCTCGGGCGTGTAGGCCAGGCCCACCTCGACCGACCCGCCCGGTGCGAGCGTAGGCGGAAGGACCGGCATCTCGGAGATGGCCATCTCCCCCTCGGAGGGGAGGATTTCGATGGACGCCAGCCTGAGGATCCCACCGCCGGTGTTCGTGAGCGTGACGACGGTCTCGTCGGTGCAGCCGAGCAGCGTGTCCGTGAACACGATCGGGTCGGGATTCGCGGTGATCGCGCCCCCGTGGCCGGTGCCCGAGAGGCTCACCTCGGCCACGGGTTCGTCCGGGTCGTCGGAACTCACGGCGATGGAGGCCGTGTAGTCGGTGCCCTCGAGGGGTGCGAACGAGACCCGCACGGAGGTGGACGTGCCGGGTTCGACCACGAGGTAGGCCGGGGTGGACACCGAGAACACGGACCAGGGATCGTCCAGGACCACACTCAGGATGTGCAGCGCCCCGTCGCCGTCGTTCCGGATCCCAAATTCCTGGGTGGGGGGGTCGCCGCCCACGAGATCCACCTCACCGAAGGACAGGTCATCGGGAACCAGGACGATGTCGGGTCGGGGGGTGGGGCCGATGGGACCCTCGGGGCCGGTGTCCTCGACGACCTGGGGGTGGCACGCGGCGAGCAACAGGACCAGGGGCAGGGGGATCATGGCGACCTCCGCACCCCATCGTGCCTCATCTGGGCGAAACGGTCCACCCGTTCGTGCAGACTTGTGCGGCTTGACCCCGGACCCGACGGCGGACGATACTTGGGGCCCCGGAAGGCCCGCCATGACCTCCACGCTCCTCCTCCTGATCCTCGGTTGCGCTCCGGACCCCGATTCGGCCTCCATCGAGAACGGGGACCACGCACCCTGGTTGTTCGAGTCGGCTCGATCCGCCCTGTGGACGGTGGATCCCCTGACCGACGGTCGGTTGGGCGAGGCCCTCCTGCTGCTCACGACAGAGGAGACCGACTGCGACGCGCTCACCGAGGCGTTCGGGACCGACTCCCTGGCGGTCTTCGGACAGGAGACGGGGCTCGCCTTCTTCTTGAGCTACCGGCTGGATCGGGCGTCGTCGTCCGATCCGGACTGGACCGGTTTCTACATGGGACAGGACTACGACATCGGTTCGGACGGGGAGGACCAGCGGTACGTGGGGGTGCTGGCGTTCCGCGACGGGGTCGCCTACATCCTCGGTTCGGACGAGGGCGGAGGCGCCTGGCTGCGCGTCCGGCGGGCCGACGAGGAGGTCGTGGAGGGATCGTTCTACGCCATCCACTGGTGGGGGGACCTCTCGGCCGAGGTGTGCGGACCCTGGGAGGACCCTTCCACCGGGGAGGAGTAGATCCGCTCCCTGTGTGCCGGGATGGCGCTCGGGGCAGCCCGGAGGCCTGCTGGGAGGACGAAGCCATGAAGCGTGTGTCGGTTGCGATGCTCGGCTGTGGGGTCCTCTCGGCCCTGGCCTCGGGTGCCTGCAAGGAGCAGGAGGACACCGGTACCCAGGATTCGGCCGTCCGGGACGACTGCGAGGACGAACGGGGCGACTGGGAGGAGGTGCCGCTCGATCGGAGCTTCGTCAGCGACGACGGACGCTGGGCGATCAACGCCGTTCATCCGTGGCTGTACGACGGCTGGGTGGACATGGCGGACTTCATCGTGACCCGGTTCTTCGCAGACTGCGAAGGGGACGAATGCAGCAACATGATCCGGATCCTGGACCACTCCCCATCGGAAGAGACCTGGACCCGGCTCGACACCCTCCTCCGGGCGGCGGGATTCGACCCCGAGGACACGGTACGGGGGTACACCACCCAAGGGGTCTGCTACGGTCAGCGGACCTCCGGAACCGAGAAGTGGGTGGTGGTGGAGCGGGAACTGTTGGACGGCCGGGGCGTCCGCTTCCGGCTGGAGCTGTGGCAGTCCCAGGCGGCGCCCGATCCCGAGTGGCTCGATCTCCTCGATACGTTCCAGGTGGCGTACCGGTAGGGTCGGGGCCCGAGCCAGCAGCACCGGGTCAGGTGGGCTCGAAGCGGCGCAGGCGAAGGGCGTTGGCGACCACGGACACGCTGGAGAGGGCCATGGCGGCGGCGGCGAACATGGGGGAGAGCAGCCCCAGGGCGGCCACCGGGATGCCCACGGCGTTGTAGCCGAACGCCCAGAAGAGGTTCTGCCGGATGATCCGCATGGTGGCATGCGAGAGGTCGATGGCCATGGCCACGCGTGCCATGTCCTTGTGGACGAGCGTGATCGCGGCGGTCTCCATGGCCACGTGGGTGCCCGTTCCGATGGCGAAGGACACGTCGGCCGCCGCGAGCGCCGGGGCGTCGTTGATGCCGTCGCCCACCATGCCCACCACGTGGCCTTCGGCCTGCAGGCGTCGCACCAGGTCCACCTTGTCCTCGGGCGTGGCCTCGGCGTGCACCACATCGATCGCCAGCGCCCTGGCTACGGCGGCCGCGACGGCGGGATGGTCCCCGGTGGCTAAGACGAGCCTCAGTCCCCGGGCACGGAGCCGGCCCACGGCTTCGGACGACATGGGATCGAGGGGATCGGCCACGGCCAGGACCGCCACGAGGCGTCCATCCACCGCGGCCAGCACCGCCGTCTGACCCCCGGCCTCCAGGCGCTCCACATGGGCGTCGAGCGCCCCGAGGTCCAACCCGTGCGCCCCGAGCAGGCGGCGATTGCCCACGAGCACGTCGTGGGACGCGATCCGCGCCACCACGCCCTGTCCCATGACCGTGGAGGTGGATCCGGCCTCGCGAGGCTGGACACCCTGGTCAGCCGCCCACCGGACGACGGCCTCGCCCAGCGGATGCTCGCTGTAGCGCTCCGCCGTGGCCAGGAGCGGCAGGTGGCCGGCATCCTCGGGGGACGCCCACACCACTCCGGTCACCTCGGGACGGCCCTGGGTCAGGGTACCGGTCTTGTCGAACACGAGCGTATCGATGCGCTGGGCCCGTTCCAAGGCCTCGGCGCTGCGCACGAGGATTCCGTGCTCCGCGGCCTTGCCCGTCCCCACCAGGATGGCCACGGGCGTGGCCAGGCCCAACGCGCACGGGCAGGCGATGACCAGCACGGCCACCGCGGGCAGGAGGGCCCCCACGGGGCCTGCCCCGACGAAGGCCCAGGCAGCGCCGGTGATCAGCGCGACGACCAGCACGCCTGGAACGAACCGGGCGGACACGGCGTCCGCGATCCGCTGGATGGGAGCCCGGGTGCCCTGGGCATCCTCCACCAGGCGGATGATGTGCCCGAGCGCGGTGTCCTCGCCGACGCGGGCAACCTCCAGGACCAGGTGGCCCGACCGAGCGATCGTCCCGCCGAGGACGAGATCGCCGATGGTACGGACCACCGGGAGACCCTCTCCGGTGATCATGGCCTCGTCCACCGTGCTCCCGCCCTCGAGCACCCGGCCGTCCACCGGGATCCGCTCCCCGGGCCGTACGACCACGCGGTCCCCGACCCGGACGTCGGCCGTGGGCACCTCCACCTCCATCCCGTCCCGCTCCACGCGGGCCGTATCGGGTTCGAGGGCCGCCAGGGCCCGGATGGCATCCTGGGCGCGGTGCCGGGCCCGATCCTCCAGGAATCGGCCCAGAAGGAAGAACGTGACGATGACGCCCGCGGTCTCGAAGTAAAGGTCCGTCCCCCCGGCGCCCGAGAAGAGCTGGACCGACGACCAGGTGTACGCGACGCCGGATCCCGTGGCGATGAGGGTGTCCATGTTGGCGGTGCCGCGGCGAGCCAGCCTCCAGGCCGTTCGGAAGACGTCGCGCCCCGCCCAGGCCAGTACGGGCGTGACGAGCGCGAACTGGAGGACGCCGGATCCCGGGAACGCGAGGTGGGCCATGGAGATCACGACCACGGGCGCGGTGAGGGCCGCCGCGATCGCGAGTCTCCGCACGGGCTCGGCCGTGTGCGCCGGGGCCTCCTCGGATCGCTCGGCACGAGGGAGCGGCCCGAGGTCGTAGCCGGCCTCCCGGACGGCACGGACGAGGTCCTCCGCACGTGCGACACCGTGCACCGTCACGCGACGGTTGGCGAGGTTCACCGTGGCCTTCTCGACGCCGGGCACGCCGGCCAGTGCACGCTCGACGTGGGCCGCGCAGCCGGCGCAGTGCATGCCTTCCACGCGCCAGGTGTCCGACGCATGCGCCCGCCCCGGAGGGCGGGCGTTCGAGGAGGGGGAACGGTCGATGTCCTTCATGGTGCCACGGACGGGAGATGAATCGGCCCGGCCGGCTGTTGCACCGGTCTGGAGACGGAGGTGCGCTCGGATCTGCCCTACCAGGCCACCGGCGCCCCGCAGTTGGGGCAGGTGGACCGGCGCAGCTTGTTGAAGCGCGCGCCGCAGTACGAACAGTCGCCCGCCTCGAGCGCGGGAATGGCCGCCGGTAGGGGCGCGGCCTTCACGGCCTTGAAGAAGTCCACCAGGATCCGCGCCATCTCGAGCACGGCCCCGACCGGATCGTCCATCTCGTAGAAGGACTTCTCGAACGACGCCTTCGCCTCTTCGCTCTGGAAGTACGCGAACGAGAGATCCAGCCGGGTCATGGCATCGATCACGGGTTCGGTCGCCTCCGGGGGCAGGACACCCCAGGCCGCGGCCATGGCCTGGGCGTCGTCGCGCCGGCCCTCCACGAAGATGGCCGGGCCCAGGAACAGCCGGACCTCGTCCTTCTCCCCCCAGACGTCGCCGCGGGCCTTCACGGGCTTCTTGGTCAGGTCCCGGGTCAGGTCGATGTCGGGCAAGGGGCTCTCCCAGCGCATGCTGACGGACAGGCTTCCGAAGGTGGCCCAGATGCCGATCTGGATCGGGACGTCGTCCAGGCTGCCCCGGACGTAGATCTCCTCCTCGTCCTGGTTGAGCACCACCTGGGACTTGGGGAACCGGGACGACACCTCGCCCGCGAAGGCCCGGACGACCTTCCAGCGCTGGGGGTCCTCCCAGTCGCGGTAGCGGGCGGCCTTCTCCTTCCAGGGCTGGTTCACGGCCTTCGCTGCGGCCTCGCGCACGGCGGGGCTCGCATCCTGGGCCGCGATGGCGGACGCCACGGTGGGGTCGACCACCCGTTCCAGGGCGGCGAGGCGGACCTGCTCGTCGGGATCGGAGCGGGCGAGCTTCTCCGCACGGCCGGTCTGGTCGGTGTGCCGGACGGCGAGGGTGCGGACCCGAGGGTCGGCGTCGCCAAGGAGGCGCCCCGAGAGGGTCTTCACCTCGTCCTCGTCGGCCATCGTGAGGTACCGCTCGAACGCGGCCACCCGGACCTCGGGATCTTTGCCCTTGCGGGCCAGCGTCTCGAGCCCGTCCTCGTACCGCATCTGCTGGACCGCCGCGAGGCGCAGGTCGGCCGGGGCGTCGGACTGGGCCACGCGCACGAGGCCGTCGTCGTCGTCCAGGCGCTCCACGGCGGCCCGCCGCACCGTTTCGTCCACCGGGCTGCTCGCCACCCGTGCGAGGCCGTCGTTGTCGAGGTGTCGGACGGCCATGAGGGCCGTGGCGGCTGGGGCCTTGAGCGCGATGCGCAGCGCGGTCTCTCGATCGTCGAGCTCCTCGAGCACCGCGCCGCCCACCTGGGGCGAGGGGTCGGAGATGGCCAGGGCCACCATCCCCTTCTCGTCACCCTTCAGGAGCGGCACGACGGCCGCCCGGACCTCGGGATCGGCCTCCTTGTCCAGGACCTGCCGCACGAGGGCGTGGCACGCCTCCTCGCCCTTTCCCTGGGCCTGGAGCACCGCGTGGTAGGCCTTGGGCATCTTGGGCCACTGTTCGTCCACCTCGGCGAACATCTCGGGCAGGCCGACCACGTCGGCCAGCCGGCGCGCGGCCACCTGCCGCACGCCCACGTCGGCGTCGTGGAGGAGCACGTGCGCCATGACCGTAGCGATCATGGTCTCCTCCAGCACGGCCTTGCGCACGGACGGATCGGGATCGGCCGTGGCCAGGTCCCACACCGGCACGAGGTGGTCGTACATCTTGATCGCCTCGATCCGGACCTTCGGATCGGAGTGCTTCCACTTCGGACGGAAGAGATCAGCGAACCCCATCGGGCACCTCCTGGGTGAGGAGGCGGAAGCGTACCACAGGTGCCCCCCTCGAGATCAGACCGTCTCGAGGTAGTGCCGCACGTTCCGCCGGGCCACGGCCAGGAGCGTGGCCTGGGGGTTCACGCCGGTGGTGTCGGGCAGGATGCTGGCGTCGTTGATCCAGGTGTTGCCGAGCGCGCGCATGCGGCCCCAGGAATCCACGACGCACCGCGACGCATCCTCGCCCATGGGACAGGTGCCGAAGAGGTGGATGGTGGAGACCGCGGTCTTCCCGTGGGGGATGCGGTCGCCGAGCGTGTTGGCGTCGAGTTTCCTCCTCAAGGGAGGGTGGCCGGCATAGGGGTGGAAGATCTCCCGGGCGCCCGCGGTGAAGAGCAGGCGGATCAGGCGCTGGAGGGCGAGGGAGAGGCGGCCGCGATCCGTGTCGTTGAGCGGGTAGCGCATGAGGGGCTCGTTCAGGAGCGGCAGGTTCTGGACCGAGCCCGAGGTGGTGCCCTCCACGAGCACGTAGAAGAGGGCCATGGTCTGCCAGTTCGCGAGCCGCTCCCGGAGCGCCTCACCCTGGCCGCCGAGCCACATGACCAGGTGGGGCAGCGCAGCCTGGGAGCAGCCGAGCGTCATCTCGGGCTTGAACGCCACCACCTGCTGGACCGGCACGCCGACCGTGGGGTCGTTGATGGGATCGTCGAAGCAGGCCACCAACCGGATCATGGGGTGCATGCGCAGGTTCTGGCCGATGGGATCCTGGAGGCCCGAACGCCGCAGGATCAGGGGGGTCTGAATGGGCCCGCCACACACGAAGAGGTGGCGGAAGCGGACGCGGATCGCCTCCGGCGGTTCCCCGGGCGGCGTGTGGATCGCACGGGCCTCGCGGGCCTCCCCGCCGCCAAGGACGAGGCGGATCACGCGGGTGTCGGGAAGCAGGCGGCAGCCCGCGGCCAGGGCGCGGGGCACGAGGGTCTCGGTCATGGACTGGCGCTGGCCCGGACCATCGCCGGAGTCGGGGTATTGCCAGAAGCGCTGGACCTCCTCGCTGCGCCACCCGAGCGCCTCGGCGCCGGCCTTGAGGATTGTGGAGGCGCCGTCCAGCGGGCCCCGGAGCGAGGAGACGGTGAGATCCCGCTCGACCTCGGCCCGGAAGGGCTCGAGCGAGCGGTTGGAGAGGTCCCGGATGCGGAACCGCTCGGACCACCCCTCGAGGGTCTGGTCCATGGGCCAGTGGCAGAGGGCCGCGTTGATCTCGCTCCCCCCACCCACGCAGCGGCCCTCGATGCAGGTCACCATGGTCCGGCCGAGCGCCACGGTGAGCCCTCCGTTGCGGTACTTCTGGGTGGTCTCCGCGATGGAGTACGGCGGCGCGGAGTCGAGCCCCAGGTGGGCGCCCTCCTCGAGCAGGATCACGTCTCGGCCCGCCTCGGCGAGCAGGCACGCGGTGGTGGCGCCGCCGGGGCCGGACCCGATGACCAGGACGTCACAGTCGTGGGTCTGCACGTTTCACCCCTCCCGACCGGCGGTGGCCTCGGCCGCCTCGTCCTTTTCCGAGAAGTACACGAAAGTGCCCATCTTCTCGTAGAACTCCACGAACGTGCGGAACACGCCCACCGGTGCGTTCCGCCAGGCCTCGAGCACGCGGGCGCGCGCCTCGGGCGGCAGGAAGCGGAAGGGACGTCGCCCGAAGGCCACCCCGCTCGCGTCGAAGGCGAGAGTGGCGGCCATCATGGGCAGGCCGATGTACCTCGGCATGGCCTGGATCCGGCCCAGCATGGTGTGGGACGCTCGGTCGAGGATCTCGGGATCGGCTGGACCTTCGGACTCGGCCACGAGGGTCTCCACCACCGAGGCGACGGTGGGACGCACCACCTCGGCGACCGGAGCGAGGCGGCGGCGGACTCGCCAGGCAAGGCTCGGCATCGGGCACCGGATCCCGCGAGGGGAGACGCCCGGGGCCCCGCGGGGCAGGCCACCGGGCCGCACTTGTACCTCGCCGGCGCGGGGGCGACCAATGGAGGGCGCCCCGGGCGTGCAGCGGATCAGCGTGCGCGCCCGCAGGGATCGAGAGCCGTGAGCAGCCGGTGCCAGGCCTCGAGATCGGGGCCCGCCTCGGTGTCGCTCCACCGTCCGAAGTTGATCCCGAGGCTGGAGCCTCCCAGATAGACGTCTCCCAGCCCCTGGATGCGCCAGGATGCGCTCCACTCGCCGGCGAGATGGTCCCGCTCCTTCACCACCCCGGGTCCGAGGGTGGCCTCGAGGCAGGCGCGTACGGCCGCCTGGTCGGCGAACCGGTTGCGGTCCGCCTGCGGGGCCGGACCCAGGGCCACCCGCTCGAGTGGCGCCCGGGCCTGGTTGGGCCAGCGAAACTCGATGTCGTCGAACCAGGGGTGATCCACCGCGACGGAACAGGTGAGCCCGATGGCCTTCGAGACCACGCTGCCCGGGAAGCGTCGCGGAATCTCGGCGAGCGCCGTGTCGATGCGGATCGAGGGATCCAGGGAGGCGATTTCGGCCAGCGGCCAGCCCTCCCGCAGCAGCACCCGGCGCACCTGACCGTCGAGCACGACGTCTCGCCCGGCCACCGACGCGATCGCCACGCGCCAGAGGAGGTCGAGACGATCGCGGCCCAGGGGGTCGTCCTCGGAGGTGTGGGACGAGATGTACTCCGGTGGGCTCGAGACCAGGAAGAACGTGTCCCCCGTTCGGAGAGAGAGGCGGCCGTCCTCGAGGCGCACGAGGCGACGGCCCAGGACGGCTTGGAGGCGGTCGGCCACGGCAGGTGCCGCGGGGTCGTCCTCCCCGAGGTTGAGCGTGAACGACTTGGCGTGCCCGGGCTCGTCCCAGGAGAGGGTGGCGTGCTCCAGGGACGGATCGGCCACCTTCACGTAGAGGTTCGTTCCGTCGGGGGGATCGAGTCCGAGGCTCGCGGCCAGGGCCGTCGGATCGCCCTCCAGCGTGGCCAGGCCCGCGAGGCGCTCGAGGGGCACACCCTGGGGGCTCTCAGCCGTGGTGGCCCGGTGGATCAGCGCCGCCACGGCGGCGGTGAGCCCTCCGATGAACCCGGTGAGGGCCACGAGCGTGATCCAGGTGCCGGTACGGGTCGGTGGCCGGGCCCGTGTGGGGGGGAGGACGCCGGGGGTCCGGACCGGCGGGGGTGGCGCTGCCGGGGCCGCCTCCTGCCCGTGCTCCACGAGCGTTCCACAGAACGGGCACCGAACCGGTGCATCCGGGCTCGGAGCTTCGGGCAGGGGCGCCCCACAGACCGGGCAGGTGAGGGCGACAGGCACCAGGACCTCCGACTACCCCTTATCCCGTGACCCCCCGCAGGGTCCGGAGCGGCGGAGGTGGGAGGTGCGAACCCGCTTCGATTAGGGGAGGTCGCTCCCTGGAGGTCCTCCCATGCGCAAGGGTCTCGACGCCATCCTGCGGCCCCGCTCGGTGGCCATCCTCGGTGCGAGTCGGAAGCCCGGCTCCATCGGGCGCGAACTCATCCACAACCTCATCGACTTCGGCTTCCAGGGGCCGATCTACCCGGTCAACCCCCAGCGTCCACACATCCACTCCATCCGGGCCTACGCGGGCGTGGAGGAGATCCCGGATCCCGTGGACCTCGCGGTGGTGGTGGTGCCGCGCGACCACGTGCTCGGCGTGGTGGAGGCCTGCGTCCGCAAGGGCATCCCGGGCCTCGTGGTCATCTCGGCCGGGTTCCGGGAGGCGGGCAAGGAGGGCACCCGGCTCGAGGCGAAGATCGCCCGGACCGCCCGGGAGGGCGGCATGCGCATGCTCGGGCCCAACTGCATGGGCGTGGTGAACACGGACCCGGAGGTGGCCATGAACGCGGCGTTCGGAGCCACGCAGCCGCTGGTGGGCCACGCCGCGTTCGCCAGCCAGTCCGGCGCACTCGGGGAGGTGGTCATCGCGGCCGCCCGGCGCGTGGGTCTGGGCGTCTCCTCGTTCGTGTCGCTCGGCAACAAGGCGGACCTCGAGGGCAACGACCTCCTCGAGTGGTGGGAGACCGATCCCAACACCAACGTGATCCTGCTGTACCTGGAGGACTTCGGCGACACCCACCGGTTCGCCGCGCTGGCCCGCCGCATCACCCGGGAGGCGGGCAAGCCCATCCTCGCGGTCAAGTCCGGCCGTACCCGCCAGGGCGCCGCCGCGGCGGCGTCCCACACCGGCGCCCTCGCCGGGGGCGACACGGCGGCGTCCTCGCTGTTCGCCACCTCCGGCGTGATCCGGTGCAACACGGTCCAGGAGCTCTTCGAGCTGGGGCTCGCCTTCACCAGCCAGCCCCTGCCCAGGGGCCGGCGGGTGGCCGTGCTCACCAACGCCGGCGGGCCCGGCATCATGGCCACCGACGCGCTCGTCAGCGACGGGTTCGAGATGGCGGATCTCAAGCCGGAGACCCGCGCCGCGCTCGACCAGATCGCGCCCAAGGCCGCGCCGGTCCAGAACCCGGTGGACCTCATCGCGTCGGCCGACCCGGACAAGTACCGGGCCGCCACGGAGCTGCTGCTGGCCGATCCCGAGGTGGACGCCTTGCTCCCGCTCTTCGTCAGTCCCGTGGCCTCCGATCCCACGGCCGTGGCCCGCGGCATCGTGGCGGGCGTGGCCGCGGGCCTCGCGCGGACCGAGGTGCCCAAGCCCGTGCTCTCCTGCTTCATGGGCCGCGACCAGGGTGGCGAGGCTGCCGCCGTGCTCCAGGCCGCGCACATCCCGGTCTACTCCTTCCCGGAGAGCGCGGTCGAGGCCCTGGGCGCCATGGACCGCTTCCGGGAGTGGCGCTGCCGGCCCGAGGAGCGGATCGTGCGTTTCCAGGTGGACCGCGCCCGAGCTCGGGAGCAGATCTCCACGGCCCGGGCAGCCCACCGGACGTGGCTGACGGGCCCTGAGGTCTTCGACCTCCTCATGGCCTACGGCATCCCCACGGTCCCCAGCCGGTCCGTGTCCACCCCGGAGGAGGCCATCGCCTTCGCCGAGGAGGTGGGGTTCCCGCTCGTGCTCAAGCTGCTGGCCGAGGACGTGGTCCACAAGTCCGACGTGGGTGCCGTGCAGCTCGACCTGAGGTCGGCCCGCGAGGTGAAGGGCGCGTTCTGGGAGATCACCGAGACCGTGCGGCAGCGGAAGCTCGTGCCGGAGGATCGCCCCCTTGCCTTCCTCGCCCAGAAGATGGTGAGCGGTGGACGGGAGGTGATCCTGGGCGCGGTCGAGGACCCCGTGGTGGGCCACCTCCTCATGTTCGGGCTCGGCGGGGTGTTCGTGGAACTCATGGAGGACGTGGTCTTCCGGGTCCTGCCGATCACCGACGTGGACGCCCGGGAGATGGTCCGGAGCGTCAAGGGATTCCCGCTCCTGCAGGGGTACCGGGGCGAGCCGGCGGCCGACGTCGGGTCCGTGGAGGAGGTCCTCCAGCGGATGAGCCAGCTCGTCGGCGACTTCCCCGAGATCGCCGAGATGGACCTGAATCCGTTCGTGGTGCTGCCCCAGGGCCGAGGCGGCCTCGCGGTGGACGCCCGCATCCGGCTGGGGCCGAAGCGCTCGTAGAAGGACGCGGTCCGGGCCTGACCCTGTTGCATCCTTCGCTTGGCGCGTCGGCGCAGGGGATTGTCTCGCCGACCCCGTGGTGTGGATCATCCCGGGCGGACCATGGCCCCTACCCGCGTTGGGGGAGCGGTCGGTGGCTGGGGCGCCGTGTTGCGATTCGCCGGGTGTGACCGGTCAGGTGGCTCGAATCGCAACACCAGCGGCCAGAAACGTTGCGATTCGCCGGGTGTGACCGATCAGGTGGCTCGAATCGCAACACCACCCGGACGGCTGCCGGTTCACGATCGTGCCGACCACCGCGCGCCATGGGCCGCGGCGGGCTGCTACCGCCCCCCCGTCACCTCCAAGGGGGGAAGGGGAGGGGTCCAGCCGTTGCCGTCCGCGTCGGCCAGGATCGCGCTGGCCAGTGCCCACCCGGTGGCGGCCGACACCGGCGACATGGGCTTGGAACCCGTGGCCACCACCACGTACGCCGCATCTTCCACGGGCACGACCTCGAAGGTGGCCGCGGACCCGGGGGTGCTCGCCACGGGCACGCCGTTCTCGTAGAGGGTGAGGGTGTCCACAGCGATCCAGGAGGGCCCGAGCGCCCGGACCTCGAGCGTGAAGGGTCCGATCACCTCGGAACCGGGCTCGGGGTCCATGGAGAGGAACGGGCCGTTGGAGGCGATCGTGCGTCTTTGACGGATGGCCTGTGCGATGAGGCCTGCGTCGAGGTCCGCCGGGTCGGAGGTGCCCGCGCCGATCCAGGTGAAGGAGAGCCCGGCGCCCAGCCAGTCGTGGCTGTCCGAGGTACCGGTGGGAGCGACGAGGATGCCCCGAGAGACGAGGTCCAGGTAGAAGTCCACGGCCCGTCCGACCACGCCGCCGTTCAACACCTCCACGGCGTCGAAGTCGCTGCTCCAGTGGTCGCCGTCGGCGATTGCGCCCTCGGACCAGCCGGCGATCGACGCCAGGCCCGACATGGGGTGGTTGGCCTGGAGGACCACGTCGGGGAAGTGTGCCCGGATCCGGTCGAACTGCTCCTGGGTGGTCTCGGGGACCAGGATCCACCAGGGGTAGGCACCACCGTTCACCGCCTCGGGGTCCTCCTGGATGTTCCAGGCGTTGAGATGGCCCCGGAGCGTCGGGGTGATCTCCTCGGAGGTGTTGAGGGCGAGCACGGCAGCGAGCCCCAGTGCGTCCCGGAGCGCGCTGTAGTCCACCACGTGGTCGTGATCCGATGCCGACCAGACCTGCAGGCCCACCCCGGCCGCCCCCACGAGGCGATCCTCGATGGGGACGAAGGCGTCGGGGCTGGTCGAGGCATGGCCGTGGAAGTCGGCCTGGATCCATCCCTCGGGCGTCCACGCCTGGGCCAGGGGGAGGTCCACCGTGACGGAGCCGCCGCTCGTCACCTCGAACGCGGCCGAGGCGGTCTCGTACCGGGGACCGCGCCAGGCCGTCACCTGGTACGCGCCCGGCTCGAGGAGGAGGCTCACCTGGCCGTCCCGGGCCCAGGCGAGCGCGCCGTACCCCGAGGGGTAGCCCCCGACGAGGGCGGGATCCGCCCAGGAGGGCTCCGCGGGCAGCGAGATCCGGGCTTCGAACGGCAGGTCGTCGCCACTACGGAGCGTGACGGTCCCCGGGGGGGTGAGGCCAAGTTCGGGACCCGATCCTTCGGTCCAGCCCCAGCCCCGGGCGAACGGGACCGGCTCGGCGCCGTCCCGGAGGCTCTCGAGCGCGAGATCGCGTACGAAGCCGGCGCCGTGGGGCGGGTAGGCCCCGGCACCCTCCGGCAGGTCGGTCCACAGGCCGGTGCCTCGCCCATCCACCACGAAGGACACGCTCGTGCCCGCCGGGACGTACGCCCGGATCTCCCCTTCCGCGTTCGTGACCGCGAGCGTCGAGAAGGCGCCGTCCGCCAGGACGGCCACGCGGGCGCCCTCTAC
>JAFGLY010000192.1 GCA_016927815.1 Deltaproteobacteria bacterium
CCGACACCGACACGGATACCGACGTCGACACCGGGCTGCCGCCCTGCCGCGACGGGCACTACACGGGTCCGTTCGGCTTCGAGGCCTCAGCACTGGGCGGCGCCATCGAGGACCGCTGCGAGGGGACCGTGGAACTCGACATCCTCGAGGCCGCAGAGCCACAGATCGAGGGCACGGTACGCTGCGCCTTCAAGGGCGTCATCGCCAGCCTGGGGTTGTCGTCGGAGTACGGGGGCAGTCTCGTGGGCGCGCTCGGCACGCACCCCGAGGCCTCCGGGCAGCTCGGCGTCGCCATCGACACCGACAGCGTCTCGGACGACTGGAGCGGGTCCTTCGAAGCCGACACCCTCCTCGGGGCCTTCGACGGCGCGTTCACCTTCTCCTACAGCGACCGCACCTACGAGGCCTCGTATACGGGCGCGTTCCAGGCCACTCTGGAATAGCCGCCGGGTACCGGCCTACAGGCCGTCCTGCTCCGAGGGATCCGGCGGCGCCCGGAGCCAGTCCGGCAGGCCTGGAGCGGTCCAGCCGTCGCCCTGGACGTCCACCCAGATGGGGTTCGTGAGGGCGTAGGGCACCATCGGGTAGGCCCTCGGTCGGGGGATGGGCTCCGAGAGGAAGGCCGACAGCGCCTCGATGGGGGAGAGCGCCTCGATCACCACGTCCTGGAGCTGGATGTAGGGACGCTCTTCGTCGGGCAGGGCCGGGTCGAGACCCGCGGGTCCGTTGGCCACCACCACGTACCAGGCATCCCGGGAGGGCTCGACCTCGACGACCTCGTCGAAGCGGACGATCGGATCCGGAGGAACGTCCACCGTCCACTCCCGGAGGAGCGTGCCGTTCTCGTAGAGCTCCACGTGGTCCACGTCGAACCAGGTGGGCGCCTGGACCTGGATGTGGAGCGACACCGGCCCATGGGCGACGATCTCGGATCCCACGGGCTCGCCGTCGGCTTCGAACCGGATGAACGGACCGTAGGTGACCACGGCGCGGTGCGCGCGGAGGGCTTCGAGGACGGCATCGGTCTCGAGGTACGCCGGCTGGTCGGTTTCGGAGGCCACGTAGGTGCGGGGCCAGCCCGCGGGGGTCCCGGTCCGAGAGTGGGAGTCCGAGGACCCCACCGCGGTGTGGCGGTACCCCAGGTTCAGGAGCGTGAACCAGTCGTCCACCTGGCCCAGGATCCCGTAGGCCAGGTCCAGGGTGCCGTCGGCGAGCGCCTCCTGCTCCTCCAGCGTCCGCGTCAGCATGTCCTGGATCCTGTCGGCGTCGCGATCCACCGCATAGGCGGAGGCCTCGGCCTGGGTGGGCGTGCGGATCAGCTCCATGCGCTTGGAGTTGAACACCTCCACGGCGTCCATCTCGAGGGTGAACGCGTCGGCGTGGATCAGGGGGTGGAGCAGGCTCAGGATGGGCGGAACCACCACCACGTCGCCGTCGTCCGAGGCGTAGGGGTCGAGCCCGAACTGGTCGAAGTACCCGAGGATGCCGTCGCGTGGGTGTGCGACGGTGGTGAACGGGTCCACGCCCTCATCGGCGATGCCCCGCAGGCCCTCGAGGATGTCCTCGGGCTCCATCTCGTCCCAGCCGAACGCGCCGCCGGTGGGCGACCAGGGATCGCGCGAGAGGGGGAAACCCAGGAAGTGGCCCAGCTCCAGGGGGGTCACCTCCACCCCGACCTCGGTGCGGAGCCAGGGTTCCAGCCCCAGGTCGTCCACCGTGGGAGCGTAGATGGTGAGGATGTCGTGGTCGTTGGAGGTGAAGAACTCCACGCCCTCGGCGGCCATGCCCACCACCCGGTCCGTGCGAGGGACCTCGGCGTCGAAGGAGGCGTCGCAGTGGACGTGGAGGTCCGCGGCCACGAAGCCGGTGGTGTCCACCGAGCGGATCACCAGCAGGCGGACGCGGGTGGTTTCGTGGTCCGAGACCAGGAAGGCGCGAGACCGCCCCAGCTCGTACTCGGGTCCGCGGCTGGCCACGGCCGTGTACTCGCCGGTGGGCAACGTGGCCGTGACCGGCCAGGTGGCCGAGAAGAGCACCTCGCTCGCGCCGCCCGAGATCCAGCCGTCGCCCAGCACCGTGTTGCGCGTGCTCGAACCCGAGGTGGCGAACAGGCTGACCTTGGCCGGCACCGGACGGCCGACCTCGTCCACCACGTCGATCTCCACCTGGCCCGCCAGCGGAAGCTCCAGCGCCACGCGCACCCGATCGCCCGGAACCACCTCCACCTGCACGGGCCGGCCCTCCGGCCGACCCGCGAGGTGGGCCGCGAGCGTCCAGGTTCCCGAGGGCAGGTCGCCGCCGAAGGAGCCGTCGGGGACCTCGTCGATGCCGACGTCGGTGCGCCACTCGGCCCACGGGCGGCCCTCGCGCGTTTCGGGCGGACCCCGCCAGGCGAACACGTGCGCGCCCGACAGCGACCGGCCGGTGGTGGCCTCGGTGACCCGCCCGACCACTTCCCCCCGGGGGATGTGGCGGGCCTCGAGGAGGCCGTCGAGCGCGCTGCCGATGTCCCCGTCGCCCACCGAGAACACCCGCTCGCTGGTCCAGGCGGTGCCGGCCGGGAAGCGGGACGGCGAGCCGTCGCCCTCCACCGCGTGCGCGATGCCGGCCGTCTGGTTGGACGTGAACATGGGCACGAGGAGCGGGCCGTCCACCGAGGCGTACCCGTAGGAGGTGTGCGAGCCAGCGCTCGCCAGGTAGTCCACCACGAAGGGGTCGAGGAAGAGGTTGCGTCCGGCCTCGTAAGCCTCGAAGACGGCGAGGCCCTCGTCGAAGCCGATGCCCGGCGCGAAGACGTCGGTCGATCCGCCGGACAGGAAGAAGTCGCCCACCACGAGGCCCGTGGAGATGGCGGTCTCGATGAGAGGGGTGTCCCCGTCCACCGGGGGCATGGGCTCGCCGTCGAGCTGGGGATCGGCGCCGCCGTAGGTGACCGTGGTGCGGATGCGCAGGAAGGACACGCCCGGCTCGAGCACGTAGTCGGTGACGATCTGGAGATCGGGCGCAGCCACCAGAGCCCAGAGCGCGTCGAGCATGGAGAGGAAGCCCCGCGCCCCGGCCGTGACCCGGATCGTGGCCGGGCCGCCGTCGGAGCCGTCCGCGACGATCTCCACCTGGCCGGGTTCCACGGCCTCCATCAGGTTCATGTTGGCGGTGCAGAACAGCTCCGCGAACAGGTCTGCGCCCTGCCCGTGGGCGAAGGCGGGGTCGTAGCGCTGGAGGTCGGCGTCCACCACGCTGCCGCCGTAGATGCTGGGACCCGGGGAGTACCCGGCATCCAGGACCGCGATCCGGATCCGGTCGTTCTCGAGCATCCAGTCGCCTGGCGAGGCGAGCGCCTTGGGGCCGCCGATGAGCTGGGAGCGGTCCTCGATGACGAACGCGCGGGCGAAGGGCTCCTGCTCCGGGGCACAGGCCACGAGAAGCGCGACGAGGGCGAGGAGGAGGGACACGGCGTCCGACTCCGTGGAGGTGGGGGCCTCTCGATGCGTGAGCCTATACCAGGGGTCCGCGCTATGGTAGGACGCGTCGCCGGAGCCCGCTGCCATGGACCGCGCCATCGCCTGCTTCGCCGCCCCCTTGCTCGCTATGGTCCTGCCCGCCTCCGCGTACGCGGAGACCACGGCCTTCGACCCGGTGGTCCTCGCCCAGGTCTGGGCCACCGCCTGGGACCAGGACCTCGATCCTCAGGCCGATCCGGCGGGCTACGGAGACCCCGAGGACGACGCCGGGTTCCGCATCCGGCGCGCCCGGGTCGGAGCCACCGGCGACCTGGTGGCCGGGCTCTGGTACGAGGTGGTGTTCGGGGTCGAGAGCCCGTACGACGCCTGGAGCGCGCGCACCGAGGACGTCCAGCTCGAGGACGGCGTGGTGGGCTGGCGGGGAGACGCCTTCCGCGTGGCCGCCGGGCAGCAGAAGGTCCCGGTGTCCCGCGAGCGGCTCATGGCCGCGGCCGATCTCGTGTTCACCGAGCGCGCGGTGTCCACCGTGCACCTGGCGCCCGAGCGGGAGACGGGCCTTGCGGGCACCTTCTCCTGGGAGGGGCTGGGGGTCTGGGCGGGTGTGTTCAACGGATCGGGCTCCTTCCTCGGGGAGGACGACCGGGGCCTCATGATGGCGCTCCGGGCAGACTGGGCCGTGGGGGACCCGGCGGACGCCTACCGGACCTGGGGCCGGGTGGATCGCCCCACGATCGGCATTGGGGGAGACGTCCTCTACGACGACGATCTCTCCACGCGATCCGTGACCTGGGGCGCCGATGTCCTCCTGCGGGTGTCCGGGCTGGCCGTGCTCCTCGAGGGGCGCACCGCCCTGATCGAGCCCAACCGGGCCGAGACCTCCGACCCCGAGGTCCTGGTGGACACCCGCCGCGTGGGCGCCCTGGCCCAGGTCGGCGGGTCGGTCGGCCCCCTCGAGCCCGCGATTCGGGCCTCCTGGTTCGACGACTCCCGCGACGTCACCGACAACGGCGACGTCCTCGAGGTGCTGGGCGGCGTGACCTGGCACCAGGCCGAGGACGTGGGGCGCCTGGGTGCAGGCTGGGTGCACCGTGCGGAGCTGGGCGGCCGCACCCTGCCCAACGACACCGTCCGGCTCTGGGCCCAGATCCGCTACTGAACGCCGCCCACCGCGGGCCGGGCACGGGATAGGGGAGGGGACGTGCCCCTGCCCGTCGCCCTCTCCATGGCCGGTTCCGACCCCGGGGCCGGGGCCGGACTGCAGGCGGACCTGCGCACGTTCCAGGCCCTCGGGATCCGGGGGGCCACCGTGGTGACGGCCGTGACCGTGCAGGGCCCGCAGGGCTGTACCGCCGTGTACCCCGTGGCGGCCAACGGGGTGCGCGCCCAGGCGCGGGCCGTGCTCGACTGGCTGCCCGTGCGCGCGGTCAAGGTGGGCATGCTCGCCAACGCCTCCGTGGCCGGCGCCGTGGCCGACGTGCTGGAGACCCTGCCGCCTGGCGTGCCCGTCGTGCTCGACCCCGTGCTCGCGGCCACCCGAGGCCGCGCGCTCCTCGACGCCGAGGGCCGGAAGGTGCTCCTCGCCCGCGTGCTCCCGCGAGCCGCGTGCGTGGCGCCCAACCTGGAGGAGGAGGCGGCGCTCGGGGGGCCGGACCTGGCAAGCCGCTGCCGGGATCTGGGCGTGGCCCTGCTGCTGAAGGGCGGGCACCAGGAGGGCGACGTGCTGGTGGACCGGCTGTGGATGCCGGACGGCCGGGAGCGGACCTTCCCCCACCCGCGGATTCGGACCCGCAACCTCCACGGCACCGGGTGCGTGCTCACCGCCGCCCTGGCCGCCCGCCTGGCCATGGGTGCGCCGCTCGAGGTCGCGGTGGGGGACGCCGTGACCTTTCTCGCGGCCGTGCTCGCCGCGGGCGCCGACCTGGACCTCGGGGATCCGGGGCCCGTGCCCGTGGGGCTGGTGGATCCGGGGGGGGCCCCCCGAGATCGTCCCCCCGGATAGGCTCCCGGACTGGACCTCCGCCCGTGCCGCGAACCGCGCCTCCGCCTCCGCCCGTCGAGCTGCCCCCCGGATCGGCGGCGGTGCTCCGCCCGGTGGACGGATCCGCGCTGGACCGGTTCGCGGAGGGTCTGGTCGTACCCTCGAGGGGCGCGTGCTTCCTCCTGAGGCACGCGGGGCTCCTCCCCCTGGCCCTTGCGCCGGTGGGCGTGAACGTCGTCGTGTTCGCGCTGGTGGTCCTCGGGGTGGTGCTCGGCGTGCCCGCGGCGTTCGACGCCGTCCTGCCCCGGCCCCAGGGCGGGCTGGGCGAGGCCGCCTGGTCGTTGGCCGCCTGGATCGCGATGGTGCTGATCTTCGCCGTGCTGCTGGTCCTGCAGTACATGGTCGCGGGCCTGCTGGCCACGCCCTTCCTGGACCGCCTCTCGGAGCGCGTGGAGCACCTCCTGGTCGGCCCCTCCCAGCAGGCGATCCCCCTCGACCGACGGATCCGCCACCTCACGGTCTCGGTCCTCCACTCGTTCTTCAACCTGCTGCTCTACGCGGGTCTGGCCGTGCCGGTCCTGCTCCTCGAGCTGGTGCCCATGGCCGGGTACACGCTGTCGGCGCTGGCCGCCGCGGCCACGACCTCCTACTTCCTCGCCCGGGAGGTGCTGGACGGCCCGCTCACCCGCCGCCACCTGACCTTCCGGGCCAAGATGGGGTTCGTGCTCCAGCACCGGGCCTTCTTCGGAGGCATGGGCCTGGCCACCGCGATGCTCCTGTGGGTCCCGGGCCTGAACCTGCTGCTCCAGCCCGTCGCCGTGACGGGCGCCACGCTGGCCTACTGTCGGCTCGAGGCCCACGGCCAGGGCGCGGTCCGGCGCTGGGCCTAGGACACGAGGAACCCGCGCACGGACGCGGTCAAGGCGTCGCGGCGGCGGATCACTGCCTCCAGGGCACGATCGGCTCGGCCCACCACCTCGGCCACGAAATCCGGATCCGCAACGTTCTTGCAGTTGATCCGGACGTTGTACCAGGCGCCCTCGGCCGCCGCGCCCAGCAGGAGCGTGGCCACCCCCGCATCGGAGCGCGCGTTGGCGTTGCCCCGAAGCGCGACCTCGGCGACCTCCAACGCCTCCACGCACCGCTCCAGCACGCCGAGCGGAACGAGCGCCGCGCCCTGGGTGGCCTCCTGGATGGCGCGATCGCGGGCCTCGGCCTCCTCGGCCGTGGCCTTGGGCAGGCCGAAGCAGGCCATGAGCCGGTCGAAGGCGGTCGTGTCGTGGTCGATGTCGGCGAGGAAGGCCTCCTTGAGCCCCTGGGCCCGGATCGCGCTCTGGTTCTGTTCCTCGAACGAAGCCTCGTAGCCCTTCTTCCCGGTGGTCACCGCGCCCACCATGGCGGCGCAGGCCGCGGCCATGGCCCCGCACAGCGCGGCCACCGAGCCCCCGCCCGGCGCCGGTGCAGAGGAGGAGAGCGTGTCCACGAAGGTGCGCACGGTCATGGAGACCAGGCGGCCGTCCCGGCGGATCCGGCGCTCGATGATCCGCTCGTCGGGATCGAAGGGGCCCAGGTCCCGGAGGCCCATCGAGCGGATCGCGACCTCGATGAGCTCGGATTCGGGCGCACCCGGGTTCTGGCCCTGGCGGGAGAGGTAGTAGCGGCCGGCCTCCAGCATGGCGTCCAGCGGGACCAGCCCGACCAGCTCGGATCCCGTGACCACCACGCCCTCGTCGTCGGCGATCCGGCGGACGGCGTCGAGCACGAGGTGGGGCGGGCTCACCCGCCAGTCCGTGAAGTTGATGGAGATCTGGGCCCGGTCGTACTCCGGGATGAACCACCCGATGGCCTTGACGTTGCGGAACATGCCCGGATCGCGCACCAGCTTCCCCTCTTCGTCGCGGATGGCGTTGCCCTCGGCGTCCCGGCGTGCGATGCCCAGCTCCCGCACGAGCGCGCCGATCTTGCTGGCCTTGCGCTTCTCGCGGGTGTTGAGGTTGACGTTGTAGGCGATGAGGAAGGGCCGGGCACCGATCACGGTGGCGCCGCTGCGGGGCCGGAAGGCGGCGGGCCCGAAGTCCGGCTGCCAGTCGGGGTCCTTCAGCCGGGCCTCCAGGCCCTCGTACTCCCCGGCCCGGATGTCCGAGAGGCTCCGGCGCTCCGGCCGGGTGGCGGCCTCCTCGTAGAGGTAGACCGGGATGTCCAGCTCGCGCCCGACCCGCTCGCCCAGGCGGCGGGCGAGCGCCACGCAGTCGTCCATGGACAGGCCCGAGACCGGCACGAACGGGCAGACGTCGCAGGCCCCGATCCGGGGATGGGCGCCGCGATGGGTGCGCAGGTCGATCAGGCGCACCGCGGTCGCGATGGCGCGGAAGGCGGCCTCCAGCACGGCCTCGGGCGGCCCCACCAGGGTGTACACCGTGCGGTGGGTGGCGTGGCCCGGGTCCACGAGCAGGAGCGAAGCGCCCTCCACCTGGCGCATCGCGTCGGCGATGGCCTCGATGATCTTGGGGTCGCGGCCCTCGGAGAAGTTGGGCACGCACTCGACGAGGGACGGCTGGGACATGGGGGCTCCTTCGGGCGACCCCCTCTCCTATCCCGGACCCCGCCTCGGAGGTCGGGGCCGGACCGGACCGCCCGGACGCGTGGGCCGAGGCGGTGGGCCCTGCGGGACCGCGGGCGCCTCGCGGACGCCCGGGAGCTGGCCCTCCAGGATCTCCGGGCCGAACAGGCAAGAGGGGTCCAGTCCCGGCGGCCCGGCGAAACGGATCGCGGCTGCCAGGGCGTCTTGCTCGGAGGAGGGGATGGCAAGCGAGCCCGGATTCGCCGGTGCCCGCCCCGAGAGGATCTCGTTCCGGTCGGCCACCGCGCGCACGACCCGGATCGGCCAACCGGAGAGGTCCGCCACGGCGGCGTCCCAGCGTGGACGATCCGAGGCCGCCACGCCCAGCGCCTCGGCCACCACCTCCACCAGGGCTCGGGCCTGCCCCGGACGCTGGGCAGCCCACACCACTCCCACGGCCAGGTCCGAGGCGAAGGACCGCTCGGCCACCACGACGAGGCGAGAACCGCCCTCCCTCAGCCACGTCTCCACCCAGGGATCCCACCCGGCGATCGCGTCCACCTCGCCGCGCAGCAGGGCGGGCAGCAGGGCGTCGGTGTCGAGCGGGACCTCGGTGGCCCCGAGCCCGGCCCCCCACGCCTCCCAGTCGAGCGCCGGCGTGGAGCGCGGGGCCAGGCCCACCCGGCGACCGGCCAGGTCCGCCAGGGTGGCCGCACGGTCTCGGCGGGCCACCACGGCGATCCGGCCGAGCGCACCGGGGGAGGCCACGATGCTCGCGTCGGGCCGGGCCGCGAGCATCTGCACCGCGGGCACGCCGCAGGTGAAGAAGGCGTCGAGCCGGCCGGCGGCCACGTCCTCCCCCTGGGGACCCCCCGAGGCATAGCGTGCGAGGTCCAGCGCAAGACCGTGGCGCGTGGCGATCTCGGGATGGGACTCCAGCACCAGGCCCACGTGGGCGTGGACCGGCGTGCGCGTGGACCAGCCGAACCGCACCGTGTCCGGGCCCGAGGCGGGCGGCGGTCCGCCCACGGCCACGGTACCGGAGGCGCCGGGCAGCAGGCCCGCGGTGAGCAGATCCGCCGCCACCTGCTCGGCGAGCCGCTGGTGGCCCCGGGCCGTGGGGTGGAACACGTGGCCGACCTGGTGCAGGCCCCACTCCCGGGTGAGCGACCAGCGCCGATCGGCGGGCACGAGCAGGGCGCCCTCGCTCCGGGCCACCTCGGCCGCACGGGCGCGGTAGGCGGGGTCCACGTAGCGATCCACCAGCTCGGGTAGGAGCCGGTTCACGGGCATGTCGATCCAGGCGAAGGCGGCCTCCGCCGCGCCGGACAGCCGGTGGAGCGCCCGCAGGTTGGCGTCGAACGCCTCCAGGTCCACGCGCGGCACCAGGCCCCGGGCCTCGTCCTCGTCGAGCTTGCCGTAGGTGGGCGCCCGGCCGGCGGTGCGAGCCGTGTAGGGCGTCGCGGGCGCCGGAAAGAGCCGTCGGGCCGTGGAGAGCACCATCTCCCGGCCCAGCAGGTACACCTCCGAGCGGAACAGCAGGCCCTGGATCGCCCGGGAGGCTCCCACCGGAGCCCGGGCCGCGTCGCCGAAGTAGTCGGGGCCGGAGTCGTTGTTGAAGCCCGCCACCACGATGTCGGGGCCGTAGGCCAGGCCCGTGCCCTCCAGGAAGCGCACCGCCTGGAACGTGGTCCAGCCGGGGCAGGCACCGTTGAGCACCTCGACCCGGCGGCCCGGCACCCGGCCCTGGAGGAGCCGCTCCAGCACGGCCGACATCCCCTCGTCGGCGGCCACCCCCTGGCCGAAGGCGGAGGAGTCGCCCAGGAGCAGGATGCGGAACTCGTCGGCGTCCTTCCGGCGGGGGACCGTGACGTCGCGCATCCCGTCCCGGTTGGTGGTGATCGTGCCGCCGCCGGTCACGTTGGGGAAGTCCGAGAGGTGGGGGCGCACCACCCAGTGCAGCACCGGGTGCGGACGGAAGTAGGTCACGCTGTGGGTGTCGAGCCAGAGGCGGATCCCGCCCTCGGCGGCCAGAAGAGCGAGCCCCATCGCCACCCACGGGATCCAGGCGCGACGCCAGCGACGCCACGCCGCCAGCGCCAGGAGCGCCAGGTACACGTCGAGCACCACCAGCATCGCCACCGCGAAGAGCCAGATGGCGTGCTCGGGCGCGTAGGGTGCCGCCGGGTCGATGAGGGGACCCTTCTTCCAGGCCGGCACCACCGTGGCGGCGAGCCACCGTGCCACGCCCAGCACCCCGGCGTGGATCAGCACCAGGATCGTGGGGAGCACGAGCCGTCGTGCCGCGCCGGTGGCCATGGATCACCTCGAATGCCCGAACGTAATCCGGCAGGGCCTGCCCTTCGCGTCCCCCGGTCCCCGGCGCGCGCCACGACAGCCCGTGGGGCCAGGAACGCCCCAGGTTGTGGCGCGCGGCACGACAGCCCGTGGTGCCAGGAACGCCCCAGGTTGTGGCGCGCGGCACGGACACAACTCGGTTTCATGACGTCATGAAGGCCAGTTCGATCCCCTCCCGGCCCCGCGGGCGCCCCTCCCAGCGTCTCCCGGGCGTCGTCGACGGGATCGGACTCG
>JAFGLY010000042.1 GCA_016927815.1 Deltaproteobacteria bacterium
CTTGTGCCGGACACCCGCCGGTCCAGCAGTCGGTACACAGCTTCTCCTGGGGGACGCCGATGGCGCGGACCATGTCCGGGAGGGTCTGGTACCTCAAGGTCGTGAGCCCGAGCTGCTCCCGGATGTGGTCGACCATGGCCCGGTAGCGCGGCGTCCCCGGATCCGTGTACTCGGCCACGTGCTGCTCGGCTGCGCTCCCCTCGAGATCCGCCATGGCGCGTCGGGCCGCCAGGTCGAGCTCGGACCGCGAGCGTGAGAAGTTGAGGTACGGACAGGAGAACATGAGGGGCGGGCAGGCCGGACGCATGTGGACCTCGCGCGCCCCGAAGTCGTAGAGGCGGCGGATGACGTCTTTGAGCTGCGTCCCTCGGACGATCGAGTCCTCGCAGAGCAGGAGGCGCTTGCCCTCGATGGACTCGCGGATCGGGATGAGCTTCATCCGGGCCACGAGGTCACGGACCCGCTGGTCCTGGGGCATGAAGCTCCGGGGCCACGTGGGCGTGTACTTGACGAACGGCCGGCGGTAGGGAACGCCTCCCTCGGAGGCGTACCCGATCGCGTGGCCGATCCCGGAGTCCGGAATGCCCGCCACGAGGTCCACCTGGACGTCGTCCGCACGGGCCAGGGCGGCCCCGCAGCGGTTCCTCGCGGCCTCGACGTTGACCCCTTCGTAGCTGGACGCGGGGTATCCGAAGTAGATCCAGAGGAAGGAGCAGATCTGCATCCTTTCGCCCGGCGGGGAGAGGGTCTCCGCACCCTCGGACGTGATCCGGACGATCTCCCCCGGCCCGAGCTCTCTCACGACATCGAAGCCGAGGTTCGGCAGTGCGCAACTCTCGAGCGTCACCGACCAGGCACCGTCCTTCCGCCCGAGGACCACCGGGGTCCGGCCGAGGCGGTCTCGGGCGGCATAGATCGCGTTCGAGGTCAAGAGAAGCACCGTGACCGAACCGATGACCTTCTCCTGGACCAGCCTCAAGCCCTCGAGGAGGGTCTCCCCACGGTCCACGACGCTCGCCACGACCTCGGTCTGGTTGTACTCGTTGTGCTTGATCTCGCTGAAGTGCGTCCCGTTCCCGTCGAGGGCCTCCCGGGCGAGGGCCTCGAGGTTGTCCAGGCGCCCGACCGTGACGATGGCGTAGGTCCCGTGGCGCGACCCGATGAGGAGGGGCTGATCCTCCATGTCGCTGATCACCCCGAGACCCGTCGGGCCTCGGTACTTCGGGAGATCGTCCTCGAACTTGGTACGGAACGGCGTGTTCGTGATGTCGTGGATGTGCCGGCGGAACCCGTCGGGATTCCAGACCACCATGCCTCCCCGGGACGTGCCGAGGTGGGAGTGGTAGTCTGTCCCGTAGAACAGGTCCACTACGCAGTCGTCGTGGGACGCCACGCCGAAGAACCCGCCCATCGTGTCACCTCGTGCCCGTCCGGGCGACCGTTCAGAGGGAGGTCGGGTCGGCCTGTTACTCCGATCTCGACCCGAGCGGCAAGCCCATGGAGTCGATCGGGACGGAAAACGCCCGGTCGGTCCCCCTCGCCCTTCCGGGCGGCTCGGAGCGAAGGCGGCCGAGCGGCTCGGGTCTACGGCGTGATCACGTCTTCCAGTTCGATCTCGGTGAAGTTCCCCGGGAGCCAGTCCACCCGGACGAGCCCCAGCTTGGACTTGACCGAGAGCCGGGTTTCCTTGTCGAAGCCCTGCTCGGTCACCACGATGTTCCAGGTCCAGCACCCCTGGACCCGGTTGTACGGCACATCGATCGCGTCGTTGGTGCCCGTCAGCGTGTAGGCGATCTGGAGGTCGAGCGCGTGCGTCTCGCCGTTGACGAGGAACTCGCCGGTGGGTTCGACGGTCAGGGTCTCGTTGAGGAGATGACCGTCCAGCTGGAGGACGGCAGCCGGATCGAAGACGTACTCGAGGTTCGGGTACTCCTCCTCGCCGCCCCAGACCTGGACCGCGCGGATCGCCACGTCGGCCGAGGTGCCGTCGCCAAGGTCCACGTATGCCCGGACGCCTTTCGGGTGAACGACGCTGAAGTCGCCGAGCACGACCTCGGTGTAGTCCGTGCCCTTGTACCATCCCTCCGCGAAGGAGCCCGGCCAGTGGAGCGAATCGCCGCCCGTGGCGTGGACCGCGTAGCGGTAGGTCGTGCCCTCGGGCGGGGACTTCAGGAGCAGGGGTTGCCCGGACGCCGTGTCGCCGGTGTCGTCGCTGGTGCAGGCCATGAGGAGGAACAGAGCGAGCATCGGGAACTCCAGGATCGAGTGAGGCCAGGGAAGACCAGACTAATCCCCGGCCGCTCGAGGGGTCAAGCCACCCGGATCGGGCCCTTCGGCGAGATGGCGGGCTAGAAGGACCGCGCACAGGCGTCCTGCATCGGGAGAGCCCCCATGCCTCACGTACACGCGGTCCAGGTCTACTACGAAGACACCGACTTCTCAGGCGTCGTCTACCACGCCAACTACCTGAGGTTCTTCGAGCGGGCCCGCGAGCACCTGCTTGGGCCGGACGAACTGGTCCGCCTGTACCGGGACCTCGGCGTCGGGTTCGTGGTGTACAAGGCTGAGATGACCTTCCGGGAGGGCGCGGTCTTCGGGGACCGGCTCGAGATCCGTACCACCGCCCGTGTCGAGAGCGAGTACCGGGCGGTGTTCCACCAGGAGGCCTGGCGCGTGGGGGGTCGGGTGCCGCTGGTGGAGGGGATCATCCAGCTCGTCTGGGTGGATCGGGACAAGCAGCTGGTGGCGCTGCCGCCCAGCATGGTGGCGATCCTCCGGGAAGCCGGGGGGTGATCCTCCGCTGGATCGCCTCAGTCGAAGAACCCGGGAGTCTCCTCGGCCTGCGCCCGGACGTCGGCCGGGATCGATAGGCCGAAAATGCCGGCTGCCACGGCCAGCTTCGTGCTCGGGACCTCCCCCTTGTTCGCGCCGTACCACGCGTCCCAGACCAGGCGGCGGGCCTTGGGGCGGGCGGCCGACTCGGCTGCGGACCGGTACTCGGCCATGCGCTCCATGAGCGCCGCGTCGAGGCGGGCCGTCCGGGCGTTCATGTCCTCCCATTGGCAGTCGGGGTCGTCCTGGAAGAGCTCCAGGGCCTTCTCTCGGGCCGCCCATCCGGCCTGGTTGCTGTCCAGCAGGTACTGCCCGTTGGCGGAGGCCCCGCCCCCCGAGGTGTGCCCGAAGAGCCCGTCGATGAAGCCGTTCACGCCGTCCTGCGTCAGGGCGTCCGCCTCCGCCTTGGCCGCGTCCGGGTCCGGGATGCTGCTCAGGGTCTTGTAGGCCGCCCAGAGCGTGTAGAACCCGCCCAGCAGGAAGGCGGTGGTCAACATCGCGGCGCTGCCGAAGGCGCGGATCATCAACTGCTTGGCCACCTCCGCGAAGGCGGGCGTGATCTTGAGGGCGATGCCGACCGAGGACCAGGTCAGCTCGACATCGCCCACGGTCCGGGTCACGTCCAGCTTCGCGGTGGCCTCGGGCTCCAGGCTCAAGACCTCCAGGTTGTCCGGATCCAGAGCCTTCTTGGATTCGTCCGGCTCCCAGTTCAGGATCTTGACGGGGCACTTGAACTCCAGGTCCTCGGTCCCGAACTTGACCCCGATCCCCAGTGCCACGCCCCCCGTCCCGACCTCGCCCTCGACCTCACCCTTCAGGGAGATTCCGCCCGCGGCGGTGTTGGACCAGGACGCCCACTCGGACTCGGCCGCCTTCTTGGCTGAGGCGCTCGGGCCACCCTTCGTCTTGCCGCTCTTCTTGTTCTCGACGTTGGGCCCCACGTTGACATCCACGGGCGCCTCGCTCGCCTCGGAGCCCCCGGGCTCGACGATCTTGATCTCGGTCTTGAGGGTGACGGACTCGAGGGTGAAGTACTTGCAGGACTTGTCGATCTCCACCACTACGGGGACGGGGATGATCGTGGAGGTCCGCTTGCCGGTGTCCAGCCCGGCGGTGCCCGCTTCCCCCGACCCGGCCTCCGGCCCCGCGTCCGGGACCAGGTCCTCCACGATGTCCCCCGCGGCCTGGCCCCAGCCTTCCAGCGTGTCCACCACCTCCTCGGCGCGCTCGGCCTCCTGCCGGGTCTGCTCCTCGTAGTAGTCCGGGACCTGGTCCCAGTAGTCCTGCACCGGATCCGATCCGCCTCCCGACGAGGCCTCGGGCTCCGCGTAGGGCTCGGCCGGAATCGTGGTGTCCGGAACCTGGGAGTCCTCGATGGACCCCGATTCCGACGAGTACCCGCTGCCATCGATGGAGCCGCTGGACTCGTTGAAGCCCTGGACGGCCCCCGGCGTGGCGGCGGAGAGGTCCGTGGCCAGCCCGGTCTCGCCCGCGACCGCCCGATCCGCGGCGCGATCGGCCTCCTGCTCCCACGTTCGGGATCCGTGGGTGCCGCCCTTGCCCTGCACCCCGGTCTCCTGGCCGGCACGCTGCTGAGCCACGTGGGCCACCTCGTGGGCTACGACCTGCTTCGGGGGATGCTCCGAGCCGAACGCCACGTCGTCGCCCAGGGCGAAGGCCTGGACGCCCAGGGCCCGGGTGGCTGCCTGGGCAGCCGGCCCGGTGTGCGCACGCGCGCCTGCGGCCGCCTCTCCAAAGGACTGCTCCATGGGAGCCTCGAAGGGCAGGGCCTCACTCGGTCCCTGGACGCCGTGCCGGGCGGTCGTGATCCGGTCGGGGCCTTCGGGCACGGCGTCGTCGGACGACACCTCGGGCGTCTGCCGGGCGCCCGCCCCCGTCAGGTTCTGGAGGTAGCCGAGGACCGCCTGGTTTCCTCGCGCCGCCTGCATGTCGCCCGTCCATTCCCCGCCGAACTCCGGGCCCGGGGCGTCGGCCACGACCCGGGTGCGTGCAGGCGTCTGGCTGACGTGCCCTCTGGCACGGGTGTGGGAGCGGGTGCGCATGGGGGTGTCTCCGAGAGAGACGTTGGGGTGCACGCCGAAGGAGACCGCTCTCGGGGTCGCCTACCGGCCCGAGGAGAGCCAGATCGCCACGCGGCCGGAACGGATGGTGCTGCTGTCCGCCGTATCCCAGTTGACCGCCGCCAAGGCCAGGTCCGGCAGGCCGTC
>JAFGLY010000043.1 GCA_016927815.1 Deltaproteobacteria bacterium
GCCAGGTCGTTGGCGGCCACGTGCTCGCTCGCCGGATGCTCGAGGAAGGGGCTCGACATCGGGAGGACGTATGCTCGCGGGCGAGGGACGTCGCGGGGGCAGTCTCGGCCTGAAACCCTTGACGGGCCCGGCCGGACCTGGTGAGATGCCCGCCTGACGGCCCGCCTCGATCCCCGAGCGGCCTCGGGGAATCACGGATGTCCGACCTGAGGCGCGGTCTCTACGAGACCCTGATCACCGAGGCCACGGAAGAAGCGCTGGAGCGCCTCGCCCCGGGACTGGTGCAGGACCGGGCCCAACTCGCCAGCGCCGAGGCTCCCGACAGGCTCGCGCTCCATGTCGGACGCCTCGTCTCGGTGGCAGTCGCGGCCTTCGGCGAGGACGAGCGCACCCGCCTGGGCGTCGACGTCGTCCGTGCCATCGTGCACGTCCTCGCCGAGCGCGGGCACGACCTCGGCCAGGAGGCCCCCGTCGGGGAGGGTCTCCTGCTCAGGTCGATCCGGCGTCGACTCGTCACGGGTGAGCCGGAGAGCCTCGACCCGCCGGGGCTACCCCTGCTCGACACCGCCCTGCTCACCAACGCTCCTGGCGAGCCGCGCGTCGGTTTCCAGATTCGGAGCGAGATCGGATCGGCCGATTCCATTGACGTGATCATGGCTTTCATCCGGCGTTCGGGGATCGGCCCGCTCCGAGGGAGCCTGGAAAGGCACGTCCGCGCGGGTCGGCCGCTTCGCATCTTGACGACGACCTACACGGGCTCCACCGAGGCCGCCGCGCTCGACATGCTGCGCGACCTGGGCGCCCGGATCCGCGTCTCCTACGACACCTCGGGAACGCGACTGCACGCGAAGGCCTGGTTGTTCCATCGCCATTCCGGTTTCTCGACCGCGTACATCGGTTCGTCGAACCTGACCCACCAGGCCCAGGTCACCGGCCTCGAGTGGAACGTGCGCGTGTCCGGGGCACGAAACCCGACCGTCGTCGAGAAGATCTGCGCCGTCTTCGAGTCGTATTGGGAGAGTGGCGACTTCGTCGCCTACGACGCCGACGAGTTCGCGCGGCGTTCCGCGGGGGGCACGCGCGGGCCCATCGTCCTCCTTCCTCCCACCGAACTGCACGCCCTGCCCTTCCAGGCCCGGATGCTCGAGAAACTGGCCCTCCAACGGATCCGCGGACACCATCGCAACCTGCTCGTGTCGGCCACGGGCACCGGCAAGACCGTCATGGCCGCGCTGGACTACGCCTCGCTGTGTGCGGGCGGAAGGCGACCCTCGCTCCTGTTCGTGGCCCATCGGAAGGAGATCCTCGAGCAGAGCCGAGGCACGTTCCGACACGCGCTGCGGGACCCCACGTTCGGAGAGCTCTGGGTCGACGGGGCGCGGCCCACCGAACTCCGGCACGTCTTCGCCTCGGTGCAGAGCCTGTACCGCGCCGACCTCGAACGGCTGGACCCCGCCCACTTCGAGATCGTCGTCATCGACGAGTTCCACCACGCAGCCGGCCGGACCTATCGGCGCCTCCTCGATCACGTCCGGCCGAGCGAGCTGCTCGGGCTCACGGCCACACCCGAACGCGCCGACGGGGTCTCGATCCTCGACTGGTTCGACGGTCGTTTCGCGGCCGAGTTGCGTCTGTGGGATGCGATCGACCAGCAATGCCTGGCCCCCTTCGCCTACTACGGCGTCTCCGACGGCACCGACCTGCGAGCGGTGCCCTTCAGGCGAGGCCAGGGCTACGACGTCGACGGCCTGACGAGCGTGTACACCGCGAGCGATGCCTATGCGCGCCGCGTGGTGGAGCAACTCCTCGACCACGCCGAGGAGCCTGCGACCATGCGTGTCCTCGGGTTCTGTGTCGGCGTGGACCACGCCCGGTTCATGGCGCGCGTGTTCACCCAGGCGGGCGTCGCCGCGACGGCGGTCTGGGGCGACTCGCCCGCCGAGGAGCGGCAGGAGGCGCTCGACGCCCTGAGGCGCGGCACGCTCCGCGTCCTGTTCTCGGTGGACCTCTTCAACGAGGGCGTCGACCTGCCCGACGTCGACACCCTTCTCCTCCTGCGACCCACCGAGAGCGCCACCCTCTTCCTCCAGCAACTCGGCCGCGGGCTGCGCAAGGCTCCGGGGAAGCGCCAGTGTCTCGTGCTGGACCTCGTGGGCCAGCACCGGCGCGAGTTCCGCTTCGACCGGCGCCTGCGAGGGCTGCTGGGTGGCAGCCGTCGTACCGTGATCGAGCAGGTCGAACGCGGATTCCCCCTGCTGCCCGCCGGCTGCCACATGGAACTCGATCGCGTGGCGCGCGAAGAGATTCTCCGCAGCCTCCGAGAGGCCATCCCGTCGGCTCGGCCAGCCCGGGTCCAGGAACTGCGAGGCATGCTCGGCTCGGGCCGGCCCGTCGACCTGGGCGGGTTCCTCCGGGACACCGGTCTGGATCTCGAAGACGTCTACGTCGGCCAGGACTCCTGGTCGGACCTGTTGCAGGACGCGGGGGGTACGCTCCTTCCGTCGGGCCCCCACGAGAGGGTGCTGCGCCGCGCCGTCGGCCGGATGCTCCACGTCGACGACGCCGAGCGGCTCGCCGCCTTCCGCCGGTTCCTGGACCCGGGCAGCCGTGGCCCGGACCCGTCATCCCCCGAACGCGAGCGTCGCCTCGCGCGCATGCTGGCCGGTTCGCTGTGCGAGAGCCTGTTCCGCGGCGGCGCACTCCCCGCGGACGCGACGATCGTACACGGCTTCGAGGTCATGCGGGCGCATCCCCAGGTGTGCGAGGAGCTACGCCAGGTCCTCGACGTGCTGGACGAGCGCGTCGACCACGCCCACGTGCCGCTCGACGGCCACCCGCACGTCCCCCTCCAGGTTCACGCTCGCTACACCCGCCTCGACATCCTGGCCGCCTTCGAGGCAGCCCGGAGCCTGCGCATCCCGAAGTGGCAATCGGGAGTGCTCTTCTTCGGCGATGCCCGCGCCGATGCGTTCACCTTCACCCTCGACAAGACCGGTGGCCACTTCAGCCCGACCACCCGGTACCGGGACTACGCCATCAGCCGCGATCTTGTCCACTGGGAGAGCCAGTCCGTAACCCGTGCTGATTCTCGTACAGGGCTGCGGTACCAAAACCACGCGGCACAGGGCTCGTCCATCCATCTCTTCTGTCGCCTGGCGCGGGACGACCGCGCGTTCTGGTACCTCGGGCCCGCCACGTACGTCCGACATCAGGACGAGCGGCCCATGGCCATCACCTGGCGGCTCGCCCACCCATTGCCCGGCGACCTCTTCACGGCCTTCGCGGCGGCGGTGGCGTAGCCCCCTGGGACCGTGCGTGGTCCGCCTCATCGGCGGCCCCTCTGCCCATGGTGCCAGGGTGGTGCCAGGGGGGGTAAGGGGGTTCGCGTGGGTCCGGTCGGTCTTTCGGTTCCGGTTGAGTAAGGCAACGGAATGCGTTAACTTCTTCATCCGTTTCCGGAGCCCTCCCATGGACCTCGCCGACTGGGTCGACGACCTCGCGGCCTCGGGCCTGCACCACTTCACGACCAACGAGGCCGCGCAGGCGCTGGGAGCCTCTCCCATCGCCGTGCGCGCCGCGATCCGACGTCTGCGCGCGCGGGGCAGGCTCGCGACCCCCTTTCGCGGGTTCCACCTGCGTCTCTCCCCGGAGTACCGCGTCCTCGGCTGCCTCCCCGCCGACCAGTTCGTCCCGGACCTGATGGAGCACCTCGGGCTCGCCTGGTACGCGGGCGTGCTCACCGCCGCGCGCCTGCACGGTGCCGGCCACCAGGCGGCCCAGGTCTTCCAGGTGGTGGTGGCCGACAACCGGCCCCGGATCCGCTGCGGCAGGGTCGCCGTGGACTTCGTGGCCCGCAGGAACGTGGCCGAAATCCCGGTGATCCGGACGAACACACCGCGGGGTTTCCTGCGCGTCTCTACGCCCGAGGCGACCGCCTTCGACCTCGTGGGCTACCCCGGGCACGCCGGCGGCCTGTCCAACGTGGCCACGGTCCTCACCGAGCTCGCCGAGATCCTTGACGCCCGGAAGCTCGCCGAGGAGATCCCGCGCTCCCCCCTCCCCTGGACCCAGCGTCTCGGGTTCCTGCTCGAGTCGGTCGGCGCACCGCGCCTGGCCGCGCCGCTGGCCGCACACGTCGAACGGCATGCCCGGGAATACGCTCCGCTGCGACCCGGCAGGCCGGCCGAGGGCGCGAGTCGCGATGCCCGCTGGCGACTCCTCCTCAACGAAGCCGTGGAGCCAGACCTGTGATCCCCGCCGACCACATCACCGAGTGGCGCCGCACGGCACCCTGGCCGTTGGCGGCGCAGGTAGAGCAGGACCTGGTCCTGAGCCGCGCCGTCGTCTCCATCTTCGACCATCCGGAGGTGGCCCGATCGCTCGCCTTCCGGGGTGGGACGGCCCTCTACAAGCTCCACCTCCACCCGCCGGCCCGCTACTCCGAGGACATCGACCTCGTGCAGACCACACCGGGCCCCATCGGCGGCGTCCTCGACGCGATCCGACGGGACCTCGACCCCTGGCTTGGCCGGCCCAAGCGGGTCGCCAAGGAAGGCCGCATCGTCCTCCTCTACCGGATGTTCTCGGAGGAGCAGCCGCCGATCCCGATGCGCCTGAAGATCGAGATCAATTCGCGAGAGCACTTCTCGGTGCTCGGCGTCGAGGAGCGGCCCTTCGAGGTCCGCTCCCGCTGGTTCTCGGCAGCGGCCACGGTCCGGACCTACGCGCTCGACGAGCTTCTCGGCACCAAGCTGCGCGCGCTCTACCAGCGCCGGAAGGGACGCGACCTGTTCGACCTGTACACGGCCCACCTGCGGGCCGAGGTGGACCCGGCACGCGTGGTCGCGTGCTTCCTCCGGTACCTGGAGCGCGACGGGCGCCGCGTCTCGCGGGCCGAACTGGAGATGAACCTGGAGGAGAAGCTCACCGATCCGTTGTTCACCTCCGACGTCGTCCCCCTCCTCGCCCCCGGCGTCCCGTGGGACCCCGTCGCGGCCGGCGACTACGTACGACTTGTCCTGCTCCCGCTCCTTCCAGGCGAACCCTGGAAGCGGGAGTTGTCCGGACCTTGAGCGACGCTGCCCGCCATGGTGCCAGGATGGGTGAGGCATCTGCGGTGCAGGAAGGCCGGGCCTGCCACCCCAGGACTACGTCCCCCGCCGCTCCTGGCTGACCTTCGACCATGGGCGGCTCTCCGGGACATCGGGCAGCCCGTGGAGGAAGACCGCCTCGGGGCGGTGATTTCCGTAGGCCTCGAAGATGTACTCGGGCCAGTAGCGAGGTCCCTGGCCGTACTTCATGAGGACCGAATAGGCGATGGCTCGATCTGAAACGCCGAAGGGAGCCAGGGTCCGGTCGAGGTAGGCCTCCCAGTACGGCAGGTACGGAGACACGATCACGTAGGGAGTGGTCAGCGCGATGTGGGGCATCCCCTCCATGAAGGGTGGAGGAGGAACCACCCGGACGAGCCAGAGTTCACCCCGCCCGTCGAGCCAGCCTGCAGGGACGACGCAGGTCCTCGTCGTGCCGGTCACCAGCTCGCCCAGGATGACCTTGTCGCCGTCCCTGCCCTGGTGGACGTAGAGCCCCATCCGCGAAGAGGACAGGGTCTCCATGCCTTCGAGCAGGATCGGATCGGTTCCGATGTCACGGACCAGGTCCAGGGTGCAGGAGGCCAGGGTCTCGCCGCTGGAATCGAGGACCATGTCGCAGACGGACCAGTAAAAGAAGTAGGTTCCCGTGAGCGGACTCATGGGCGGCCCGGAGGGCATGTACTCCGATTCGGCGGCGCTGATGGCGTCCACGAGCGCCCGCACCTCTCTGAGGGCCGACACCTGCTCGACCAGGATGGAGAGCTGGCGCTGGGCGTAGATGTAGAAGGCGTGGACGGGGTGGCGATCCTCCATCTCCCAAGGCCTCTTCTCGCCTTCCTGGTAATTCTCGGCCGCCTCCTTCGCCTTGCGGATGGCGGAGAGATCGACGACCTTGCGATTCTGTGCTCGTCGCACGGCCCGGATCAGCTTGCGACCGATGGGGCCGCGGGCTTGGATGTCGGGGGGGGGGCGAGTCATGGGTCCATCACCGGCCCAGGGCTGGTAACATCCAGACACCCTGGCAGGGATCGCCCAGGAGGTCTGGCGGGTGATGGAGGGTTCACTGGGGGGCGCAGGGGCGCCGGGGGCGGGACGCAGGCCCCCGCAGCGTAGGGCGCCCCTGCGGACTGCGCCGGGGGACGGAGGACCGAGACGAGGCCGTGTCCCACGCTGAACTCCGTGATCCGCGCGTGCACATCGCCCTCGCAGGGGCCTCGTCGTGAGCCGTTCGATCCCGCGGCGAACTCCCACAGGTGTTCGCCGTCCCAGCCCATCGCAGCCTGGATGGCGCTGCCTGGCGGGTTCATCTCCTCCCAGGAAGATGGGCCGGTGCGAGGCCGTTCTCGGCCAGGAACGCACGGGCCCGCGCGAGGGACCGGTCCTCGCTCCAGGCGAACCAGCGCTCGCGCAGGTCGGGCCGGTCGAGGAGGGCATCCTTGAAGCAGCGGAAGGCCCCCCGGCCGTCGATCGCACGGAGCAGGCGGTTGCCGAACGCCTCGTCCTCGAGCGACTCGGCGAAGGTGGCCATGTCCTCCCACGCGTCGTGGGACTCGCGCGGCTCGATCCAGATCCAGTCCTCGTCGTCCTCGGGGATCTCGTCCTCGGGATCCCCGGTGACGGCCTCGTCCTGCCGGTAGCGCAGTTCGCCCGTCCGGCGGTGGAGCCAGCTCTCGCCCATGGCCGGGTCCATGTCCATGCCGCAGACCAGTTCCGCGAGGTCCACCGGCACCGGCGCCCGGAGCGGAACCGGGCCCGTGCCGAGCGCCGCCTCGATCGCCTCGGCGAGCGGCACGTCGCCCTCGAGGCCCCGCGCCCGCAGGGCCTCGGCGGCACCGCCCGCCAGCCCGGCGGCTCCCTCGACGCCCTGCTCGACCGCGATCAGGAGCCCGTCGGCCGCCATCTGCAGGCACAGGTAGGGTCCGTGGGTCCTCACCACCTCCACGACCCGGTGGCCATCCCGGTCGTTCACGGCGACGCGGAGTCGATCGAGCGGGGGTCGAGGCGGGGTTTCCGGTGGACGACGGTCTTGAGCCGACATGGCATCATCCCTCCGGCTGGCAGGGAGAAGGCACTGTCTACCCCGGACGGCGAGACCAGGGCCAGGACGAGGCAGCGCCCCTCACGACCCACAGCTTTCTGACTTCGCGGTCACGAGGCCCGACCTCGCGAGCCACCTGGACCGCCTTGTCCGCCTTGACGGCCTTGCTTGGTGGCCTTGACCGCCTTGGCGGATGCTGGACGCCATGGTGCCAGGATGGTGCCAGATCGATCGTGTGTAATCGAAAACCGGCGTTGAAAGGCGCCCCCGCCAGGAC
>JAFGLY010000193.1 GCA_016927815.1 Deltaproteobacteria bacterium
CCGGGTCCATGTTCTCGGGCTGGACGAGAACGTCCACGCCGCGGCCGTCCACCCTGTAGAAGCCCTCGACGTCCTGTGCGCACCGGAAGGGCAGGTCGGCTCCGACCACCTGCAGGCCGGGATGGCCCGCCGAGGCCGACACCGTGGACTCCCAGCCGGTGTCGTAGGGACTGCCCTCGCAGTCCTCCTGCCTGAAGTCCTCGATGTCCTGTGCATCCTCCCACCCCCTGGGAAGGTCCGGTGCGCACGCGCCGAGAAGCATCAGGAGCGTCATGTACGCCATCTCCACGGTGTACTCCTTCTTCACGAGGCCGGACCGTTCGAGCGGCCAGCGACGAAGGTGGCGTCCGCCAACGCGAGGTCGCGGGACGCGGCGACGGGTCCGTACAGGAGGTTCCCGTGGCCGCGGTGCTCGGCAGTCAGGTACTGTCGTATCCCAGCGATTTCTACCGGCAGGAGAAGCCTCTGTCCCAAGTACGGCTACCGGTTCGGAGCGCTCTGGCTCGCTCGAAGCGCCGGGACGGGGCAGCCCTGTCGCTGCCGACGCGACCCACGAGCACCCCGTCCTGTTCGTGCACCTCGTCGACGTCCGTCCCCTCCATGCGCTCGACGGCCCATCCGAAGGCGAGTCCGATCGCCCCGGCCCGCAGGCGCCGGGCGACCAGGGGAAAACCGGCGCCGATGGGCGCCGACGATCCGACGATCCCGGACATGGCTGCGAGGTGCAGTCGCGAGAAGAGGTGCCCGTGCGCGCCGCGACGACCTCCTTGCCCGTGCCGAGGTGCATCTCGCCCGAGAGGAGTGCTTGCCGTCACAGGTCCGCCACGGCGATCTCGCTGAGAGGCGCTCGGGCCACCTGCCGGTAGAGATGACGCGATTTGCAGCCTTTGCCATTCCCGTTCCGCCGGGTTGCGACGCCGATCGACTTGGGCTACCATCGAGCCATCGGGAGTAGCCCCCGCGACTCCCTACGGGAGGTTGCCATGCGTGAATGGTTCTCGACCGGCGTCTCTCTACTGGTGCTCGCCTCGACGCTGGGCCTCGCGGCCCCGTCCCCCGCGCGGGCCGATGACCTCGTCCAGTACGAGGTCACGAACGTGAGCGACAACTGGATGGTCACCGCCACGGAGCTCGGCTCGGGCAACGTCGTGAAGTTCAAGGTCCGGGCCGCCACCTTCAAGGGCCAGACCTTCGAGGCCGACATCGACGAGGCCTCGGCCGGCAGGTCGTTCTCCGCCAAGGGTCCCCGGAACGCGACGATCGAGGCGAGCTCGCTCGAGTCGGGGAGGCCCGGGAAGAAGGGCAAGGCGGCCTCGGCGGGGTCGAAGGGTGCCGACAAGGACTGGGAGATCGTATCGGTCGACACCAACAAGTGGATCGTTACGGCCCGCAAGGGCAAGGGCGGTCCCCTCGTCCACTTCGAGGTCCAGCCAAGCGCCTTCGTCGGCTACCGTTTCTACGCCGATCTGAAAGGCGTAGGACAAGGCCAGGGCTTCAAGATCGTCGCCCCGAACGACTCCTCGGTCCGCAACTGCTGCAGAATCGTCGACTAGGCGCCGCCCGCCGGCTCCTGCTGCTGGCCCACCTGGCCATCGCGATCGCGATGGTGCCGGGCCTGCTGCGGCTCCGGCCGGACAACGCGCCCCAGGTCTTCTTCGCCCGCGACGCCAGCCCCCTCGAGGAGCACACCCGCCTGCGCGAGGCCTTTCCCGGCGGTGGTGAGGTCCGCGTCGCCCTCACGGGCCCGGGCCTCTTCACCACGGAGGGCCTCGCCTGGGCAGGAGAGCTCGAAACACGCCTTGCCGAGGTCGAGGGCGTCCGGCTCGCCGCGGGGCCCCTGGCGGTCCATCGGTGGAGCGAGAGCGCCTGGCCGCCCTCCGATCTCGCCGCCTACCGAGCGAGGCTCGACCGCGCGGCCGCGGGTCGAATGGCAGGCTGGGTCGCGCCCGATGGGGGGACTCTCTCCTCGCTCGTTCTCTTCGAGCCGGGCGCGGGCCCGGCCACGCTCGCGGCAGTCGAGCACGCCGTATCAGGTAGCCCGACTGGAGTGGAGGTCCACCTGACGGGCCTCCCTGTGCTGCAGCGCGCGCTCGACGAGGGCGTACAGAGCGTGGCCTTCCGCATTGTCCCCCTGCTCGTCGGCGTCTCGACCCTCCTCCTCCTCCTGGTCTTCCGGCGCCTCCGACGTGCCCTCGCCCCACTCCTGCTCGTGGGCTTCGTCGAGCTCGTGACCTTCGGGGCCATGGGCTACGCCGGTGCCCCGATCAACCTCGTCAACTCGGTCCTGGCACCACTCCTGTTCGTCATCGGCCTGGCGAGCGCGGTCCATGTTCTCATGCAGTTCGTGCGCACCCACACGGGCGGGCAGGATCCGGTCGAGGCCGCGCAGAGGACGTTTCGCGACAAGGCGCCCCCCATCGTGTGGTCGGGCGCGACCACGTTCGTCGCGTTCGGCTCTCTGGCCCTCTCCGACCTCCCGGTGGTCTCCGCGCTCGGCGGCTGGAGTGCCCTCGGGATCGCGGTCCTCACCGCCGCGATGTTCACCCTCTACCCGGCGCTGCTCGTGTGGGCCGCAGGGGCCAGGGGCGCACACACCCCGCCCGTGCTCGAGGCACACGCCTCGCGCTGGGGGCGCAGCCTGGCCGAGGGCGCGGTCCGCCACCGCCACTCGGTCACGGTCGCCACCTTGGCCTTGATGGGGGCCTGCACCGCGGGGCTCCCGAGGCTCGCGGTCGGGGACGACCTCGTGATGGCCTTCCGCGAGGGGCACCCGGCCCGCGCGAGCCTCGACTTCCTGCAGGACGAAAAGATGGGCGCGTTCCCCCTCGAGGTCCTCGTCGAGCTCGGGGCCCCGGAATCGCCCGAGGGGGCAGGCCTCCGCGAGCCTGCCCGGCTGCAGGCACTCGCCGAGTTGAGCGCCCGGCTTCGCGACGACCCGCGAATCGCCGCCGCGTTCGGTCCGGGCGACCTCGTCGAGGAGGCGATCGAGGCCATTCTCGTCGAGGGCGAGGTGGACGAGAACCTCCGATGGATGGCCCTCGCCACCGTGCAGTCGGTGCCGGAGTCGAAGGCGCTCCTGCGATCC
>JAFGLY010000003.1 GCA_016927815.1 Deltaproteobacteria bacterium
CGTCCTCGGCGAGGTACATGTTCCCCGCGTAGAGGCCCGTGATCGAGTCGATCATGTAGGTGACCGACCCGTACGTGTACGCCTCCTCGACCTCGCCGGTGTAGGGGTCCCGGACGTAGCCGTCGTTCACCGCCGGCGTGGGCGTCCACCGATCCTCGGGCAGGCTGCACTCGAACCCCAGGACCCCGGCGCCGGTATCCCCCGAGTCCTGCGCGGCCACGACGGCCGGGAACAGCATCGCACCCACCACGGTGCCCAGGGTGAAGAGGGTACGGAACATGGGGACCTCCCGGTGCTCGTGCTGAAAGGAAGCGAGACATGCCCCCCTTGGAAGGAAGGCAGACCCAGCAAAGAAAGACCCTACCACGGGGGATCGGGACGGGGCAAGGGGTGGGCCTCAAAATGTAAGGTCTTAGTAAGATTTTGAGGTGACGGCTTACAACCTACCTTTTCAGGTATTGTTTCGTCAAGTCCTTGTCCAAGAAACTACACCAAACCGTTCGGAACCGCCCTGAGGCGGCCTTCCACGCCCGTTCGGCGTCCAGGAGGCGGTCCCAGGCGTCCGAGGCCCCCCCGAAGCCGGGCGCCACGTAGAAGAGCCGTTCCAACGCCGCGGTTTCCTCGGGCAGGAGATCCGCGTCCTCGGGCAGCACCCCGTCCTCCCGGGCGATGGCCTCGAGGCGCGTGTGGGCCTCGACGCGGCACCAGGTGAGCATCATGCGGCCCCGGCCGGGGATCGTTCCGTGGATCCAGGCGTAATAAGCGGCCAATGCGGCCTGCTCCCGCCAGGAGGTGGCGGGTGGGGTGGCGAAGAAGGCCCACGAGGCCTTGAGGCCCCGTACCCGGCGCACCGCCCGCACGCTGGCGGCGATCTCGGCGGTGGTGGTGTCCTTCTGCAGGCGGTCCAGGCTGGGCTGGAGCAGGCCGTCGGGCGAGAAGGACACCCGTTCGCAGCCGGCGTCGCGCATGAGTTCGAGGAACTCGGCGTCGATCCGGTCGAAGCCGAGCCAGGCGGTCCAGCGCACGGGCAGGCGGCGCCGCACGAGCGCCTCGCAGACGGCGCGGGCGTGCGGGGGATCCTCGTTGAACCGGCTGTCCGTGAAGGTGAACCGCTCCACCCCGAAGGTGCCGTGGAGGTACGCGATCTCGTCGGCCACGACGCTTGGCGGCTTCCTGCGCAGGACCCGACCGTTCAGGTAGGGGTAGGTGCAGTAGGCGCAGCGCCGGGGGCAGCCGCGGGTGGTCTCCACGCCCACGTCGAGCGACAGACCGGCCGTCCGCTCCAACCTGCGCCAGGGCTCCCAGTCCACGTGATCGCGTCGGGGAAACGGCAAAGTAGCGAGATCCGGCATGGGACGGTCCACGGCCCGGCCCACCCGGCCGCTCCCATCGCGCCACCACGCGCCCGGCACCCGTTCGGGGTGATCCAGGGAGGCGAGGAGCGCGGGGAGCGTGTCCTCGGCCTCGGCCTGGACGCCGAGATCGCAGGCGTACCGCTCCATGAGCGTGCGGGCCGCCTGGGTGAACCCGGGGCCGCCCAGCACCACGGGTGCCTGGGGCGCCTCGCGCCGCACCCGCGCGATCGCGGGCTCGAGCCAGGTGTGGTACACGGCCGGGTCCCTCCGGTTTGCGGAATCCAGGTTCCGAAGCGAGATCCCCACGACCTCGGGCTGGTGCTGGGCGATCGCGCGGACGAGGCCGGGCACCCAGTCGTCCGCGACGTTGGGGTCCACGATCCACGGCGCGTGGCCCGCCCGCTCGAGCGCGGAGGCCACGCACGCGAGCCCCAGCGGGTACACGAGCGGATCCGCGACCCCGCGCCGGCCGAGGTATCCCTGGACGAGCAGCACGCGCACCGGGACGACGCCTTAGTCAGCGCGCGCGTGTGGGGGAGCAGGATCGCATGGGGTCTCCGGGCATCGGGGAGGGGAGCCAGCGTACCGGTGGACGCGACGCGCGGCAAGCACGCTCCGGCCCCCGCGTGGGGCCGCCTTCGCATCCAAGTGAAATAGTTTGCTTTCACAATGGGGTCCAAAACGCAAATAATCCAACCCTGCCCCACCCCGCCCTCCCAACCAGGCCAGGAGTGACGACGCCGCACACCCGGCGTAGACTGCACCCGTTCCCGACCTCGGGTGAGCCATGCAACGCCTCCTCGTCCTCCTCCTCGCCTTCCTGCCCGCCTGCGGCGGCTCGGACGACACCGCCTCCGGCTCGGAGGACGCCGACCACGACGGCATCCCGGCCTCCGAGGACTGCGACGACCACGACCCCGACGTGGGGGGCCCCAGCACCTGGTACCGCGACGCCGACCAGGACGCCTTCGGCGACCCCGATCGCACCGAAGAGGCCTGCGAGCCCGAGGACGGATGGGTGGACAACGGGATCGACTGCGACGACCAGGACCCCTCCCTGCCGATCCTGGTGGACGGCACCCGGGGCAGCGACGCCCACACCGGCGGCGCGGACGATCCCCTGGCCACCGTCGGCGCGGCGCTCGCCACGGGCGCGGGCTGCATCGCGATCCGGCCCGGCACCTACGTCGGCTCGTATGGGATCGACCGCACGGTGCTCATCGGGGCCACCTCCGGCCCGGACGACACGGTGCTCGACGCCGCGGGCGCGGGCCCGGTGTTCGACGTGCAGGGCGGCGCGCCCGCGATCTGGTTCCTCACGCTCACCGGCGGGACCGGCACCCTGGTGGACAGCGACCTCTTGGGCGGCGCGGTGAGCGCCTGGCACGCCGAGGGCCTCGACCTCGTGGGCTCTGTGCTCCGCGGCAACACCGCCGAGTACGGCGGCGCGGTCTTCGGCCCCATGAAGGGCGTGCTCACGGCCCGCGACTGCCTGTTTACCGGCAACAGCGCCTCGTTCTCCGCCGGAGCCGTCTACGCGGTGGCGGCCGACGTCCAGGGCAGCCGCTTCGAGGACAACAGCGCCCGGTACGGCGGCGGCGCCTTCTTCACGGGCGGCATCGTGGCCGCCGAGGGCGCCGTGTTCCGGGACAACCGCGCGGTGGCCTCGGGCGACAGCGGGGGCAAGGGCGGAGGGGCCTGGGTGGACGCCTCGGCGCGCCTGACCGGCGGCACCTTCGAGGACAACAGCGCCACCTCCGACGGCGGCGGCCTGTACACGCGCACCACCGCGGTGGTCCGGGACGTGACCGTGACCGGGAACGAGGCGGAGAACGGCGGCGGGATCGCCAGCGAGGGCGGGCTCGATCTCACCGGGGCCACGGTGACCGGGAATACCGCCAGCGACTACGGGGGCGGGATCTACGCCGACGGGGACCTCGACGTCACCGACACCCGGATCGCGGACAACCTCGCCCAGATGGGAGGGGGCATGCTCCTGCAGGAGACCCGGGGCACGTTCCGGCGCGTGGAGGTCGCCTCCAACACCGGCGGGGTCAACGGGGGCGGCCTCTACCTCCACCGCTGCACCCTGGAGCTGGCCGACACGCTCGTCACGGGCAACCAGGCTCCCTACGGCGCGGGCGTGGACCTGGACGGCGGTGCGATCACCGCGACCGGCACGCAGGTGTCGGACAACGTGGCCCGGGACTTCGGCGGCGGGATCTACCTCTACGCGGTCGCCACCTGGACCGGCGGCACGCTCTCGGGCAACCGGGCGCCCCAGGGCGCCGGGATCTACGCGGACGCCCACGGGAGCACCGTCACGGGCGCCACGCTCAACGGCAACGTGGCCTCCAGCCTGGGCGGCGGGGTGTTCGTGGACGAGGACGTCACGCTCGACGGCGTGGTGCTGGAGGCCAACCGCGCCGACCTCATGGGCGCCGCGGTGTCCGTGGCCGGGGGTCACGTGGTGCTCTCGGGCTGCACGCTCCACCAGAACGAGGCGGTCCAGCGGGGCGGGGGCGCCCACCTGTCCACGGGCAGCCTCCGGTCCGAGGCCTCGGACTGGGGCGAGGGCGGCGAGGACAACGTGCCGGACGACGTGTGGGACGGTGCCAACCCGTACGAGGACTTCGGCGCCGATGAGACCTTCACCTGTACCGCGCGCAAGGGATGCACCTGATGGAACCGACCGGCCTGCGCATCTCCCACCAGCTTGTCGGCGCCGCTTCTGTGGCCGCGGGCTACCTCGTTGCGGGCCTCCTGCCCTCGGCCCGGCCCTTCGGCTGGGTGCCCCTCCTCCTGGGCGGGGTGCTGGGCGCCCTGGTCCAGGCACACGTCGGCCTGGTCGAGCGCTTCCGGGCGTTCGAGATCGCGGACGGGCCGCGCCCCTCCTGGCTCCTGCGGCCCCTGCTCTACGGGTTCGTGCTCTGCGAGACCGGCGCCGCGTTCCTGCTCGGCCGCGCGGCCTTCTGGGCCTGGCTGGTCACGCTCGCCTGGTCGTGGCTGTGCTACCGCGCCTTCTTCGCCCGGGGTCGCCCGAGGCTCGCTCGGGCCGGCCGGTGGGTCGCCCTGGCGCTGCTGGTCCTGGTCGGCCTCGCCGCCCGGGCGTCCTGACTCAAGCCCGTGGTGCGCCCACCCTGCGGCGCCAGGCCGCGGCGAATCCCAGGGGCAGGAGCAGGAAGGTGGCCAACGTGCACGAGGCGAGGCCCACGGCCACCAGCTTGCCCAGGCTCGCCACCCCCCTCGAGTCGGCGGCCATGAGCACGCCGAACGCGGACATGTTGGTGATCGTGGAGAGCGACGCGGCCCACCCGGTGGTGGTCAGGGCCTTGCCGATGCTCCCCGGGCCCTCCTGCCGGATCCGGTGGAAGAGGTGCAGCACCAGATCGATGCCCACCCCCACCACCATGGCCAGGCCCATCACGTTGACGATGGAGAGCTTGATCCCCAGCATCACGGCCATGGCCCCGGCCCACGCCATGCCCGCGACCAGCGTGCCGGTGGCCGCCAGGCTGTGGATCGGCTTCTTGAGATCCACGAAGGTGAGCAGGGTCACCAGCACCAGGGCGAGCAGGCTGATCCGGGGCCAGTCGGCCCGCATGATCTGGTAGAGCGAGCCCATGGCCAGGTACTCGCCCGCCACGGGGACGTCTGGGAACCGCTTCAGCACCACGTCGTAGAGGTGTGCGCTCTTGGCCAGGTCCCAGATGTTGTCCGCGGCCATGAGCAGGAGCCGGTGCTGGCCCCCTGCGGCGCCGAGCAGGTCCTGCAGGGCCGGGGAGAGGTCGTCGCGGGTGATGGGGCATACCGGGCCCGAGAGGAGCGGAGCCAGGTTCTCCCGCACTGCGGGAGGCAGGTACCGAGCGTTCTCGTGGCGGGCCAGGGCCGCGATCTCCTCGAGCAGGGCGAGCTTCTCCTCCTGGTCTGGCGCGATCACGCTGTAGACCGAGAAGGCCTGCGCGATCTCGGGCAGCCGGCCCTCCCGGATGTCCGCCTGGACCGCCACGTGGGCGGCGCGGAGCGAGGCGTCGTCCGGGTAGGAGGCCACCAGGGGCGCGTAGGCGTCGCGGACCATCTGGCGCCGGCTGTGGTCCATGTCGGACCAGGCCATGCCCTCGCGGCGCAGCTCCGAGATGTCGTACTGGAACCCGAGCCCGGGCACCAGCGCGGCCGCGCCGAGCGTGGCCGCGAGCACCCCGGCCAGGCCCAGGGGCGCCCACCGGTACAGCGAGGTCCGATCGCCCCCGCCCGGCCTCGAGTACCGGGCCGGCATGGGGACCGGCTTCTGCTCCAGCCACACGAGCAGGAGCGGCAGCACCAGGAAGGACGCCGCCAGCGTGAGCAGCACGCCGCCGCCGGCCAGGAGGCCCAGCTCCCTGAACCCGCGGAACCGGGCGAGGAAGAGCGACCAGAACGCCACCGAGGTGGTGGCCGCCGCCGAGAAGCAGGGCAGGCCCACCCGGTCCCAGGCCCGGATGATCGCGGCCTCGAGGGTGTCGGTGTGGAGGCGCTCCTCTCGGAACCGGGCGTACAGGTGGATGGCGAACCCGATGCCCAGGCCCACCACCACGGCGTTGAAGAAGGAGGTGAACGTGTTGAGCGCTGGCACCACGCACCCCGCGAAGCCCAGCGTCCAGGCCGCGCCCACCAGGTTGGGGGTCAGCACCACCAGGACCGAGCGGGCACGCCGGAAGGCCACGCTCACCACCAGGAACACCACCGAGAACGCGAGCAGGCTGGTGACCTCGATGTCGCGGACGATGCCCTCGTAGTCCTCCACCGAGTGGCGGTAGGCGCCCCCCACCCACAGGACCTCGAGCCCGTGGTCCTCCGGGCGGCCCTCCTCGATGGCCTGGTAGACCTTGGCCATGAGCGACCGCGCAAAGGGCAGGTCCAGCGGCGGTCGCGTGGGGCGCACCAGGAGGCGGCTGGTGTCCTCCGAGGGATTGAGCCGGGCGTAGAACCCGGCCTTGCGCAGCTTCTCCGTGAGCGGCCCCAGGTCCATGAGGCGGCCGGCCACGAACGGGTTGGTCATGGCGGGCCCGAGGGCCACCGCACCGCGCAGCCGGTTGCGGATGGCGGCCAGTTCGGCCGGTTCGAGGTGGAAGAGCCCCGCGCGCCACGCCAGGGCGGGATCCATCTGGTGGAAGGTGTACCGCACCTCCGGGAGCCCCTCCAGCCGGCCCGCCAGGTCCCCGAGCCAGGCGTGGCGATCCTCGATGGTGCCGCCCCTCACCGTGATGACCAGGGTGGCCAGGCCCCCCTCGCTCTCGTCCAGGGCCTGCAGCGCCTGGGTGGCGGGACTGTCGGCCGGCAGGAGGTTGACGATGTTGCTGTCCACCGTGAGGTTGCGGGCACAGAAGGCCGCGAGCGCCACCAGGAGCGCGAACAGCACGGCCGCTGCCCTCCGGTGGCGGAGCACCAGCCGGGCGACGCGACCGAAGGGGGTAGTGGGGACCTCGTCCACGCGAGCGGGCCTTTCGGGGTCGTCCCCTCGTACCCCGGGGGAAGGCTATAGGCTGTAGGCTGTAGACTATAGGACGGGCGCCTACGGCCTACGGCCTGCAGACCTACAGCCTACAGTCTACAGCCTAC
>JAFGLY010000194.1 GCA_016927815.1 Deltaproteobacteria bacterium
CGCGCCCGCTGGCCTGCTCGCGCCCGAAGTCGCGCCTCCGGCGCTTTCTCCTCCCGCCCTCCGACCCACCCCCATCCCGGGCCTGGGCGGTCTCCTGCCCGAGGAGGCGTGCGATCCGCGGAGCCCGGAACCGGACTGCGCACCGACGCCCCGCTGAATCGCCGGGGCGACCCGGTGGCCCGGGTTACGGAGATCGGCGGTCCTTTCCGCCATGCGTGCGCCCCTCGTCCGCCTCGCCTGCCTGCTCGGCCTCGCCCTCGGCGCGGCCGAGGTGGGCCTCAGGGCCGATCCTCGACTGGGCCTCTCCACCCAGGCCGCGCTCACCTGGCTCGGGCTCGCCTGCGGGATCTCGGTCGCGGTCCTGCTGGCCTCTGCGCTCGGGCTCTACCTCCTGGTCCGCCTCGCCGGCCCCCGGGTGCCGGCCGCGGGCTGGCTGGCCCTGGCTGGGGTCACCCTCCACGGCGCGCTGGCCTGGCGGTTCGACCTGCACTCCTTCGCGCGGATCTCGGAACCCCACGTCTGGGGAGGCCTCCTCGGCATCGCCCTCGGCGGCCTCGCCGCCGGCGCGCTCCTGGATCGGCCCCTCCGCGCGGCCGGCCGAGGGCTGGACGCCGCCGTGCTCCTCGTCTTCGTGGTCGGCACGGGCGCGGCCCTGCTCCGATCCCTTCCCGAGGACCGCGCCCGGCGGGTGGATCCGGGCCACCCCAACCTCGTGCTGATCACGCTCGACACCGTGCGCGCGGACGCGCTCTCCCCGTGGAACCCCGCCCGCGACACCCCGGCTGCCGCCCGGCTCGCGGCCGAGGGTGCGACCTTCGAGCAGGCCGTGGCCTCGGCGCCGCTCACCGAGCCCAGTCACCTCGCGATGCTCTCGGGCCAGCCGCCACACAGAAGCGGCGTCGTGGCCAACGGCACGGTCCTCCCGGCCGACCTGGGCCGGGTGCCCGAGATCCTCCGGTCGGCCGGCTGGAAGACCGCGGCCTTCGTGTCCGGGTTCCCGCTCCACGCCCGGTACGGATGGAGTCGCGGCTTCGACGTCTACGACGACGACTTCGGAACCGTCCCGGGCCTGCACCGGCTGTCGCTCGTCCGAGCCTGGGACGCGCTCGCACGTCCGGCGCACACCCTGAGGGAGCGCCGCGGCGATCGCACCGCCAGGCGGGCCCTGGCGTGGCTGGACACGCATGGCCGCACCGGTCCCTGGTTTCTGTGGCTTCACCTCTTCGACCCCCACGGTCCCTACGAGCCTCCGCCCCCCTTCGCACCCTCCCGCGACCCCGTCGCCGGGGGTCCGGCGCTCGGCCTCCCCGCCTTCTGGCCCCCCCGCTGGCAGGCGGTCACGGACGCGGCCTGGCTCACCGAGGCCTACCTGGGCGAGGTGCGCTTCGCGGATGCCCAGGTCGGCCGCGTGCTCGACCACCTGGCCGCCTCGGACCGCCTGGATGCCACCGCGGTGGTCCTCGTCTCGGATCACGGGGAATCGCTCGGCGAACACGGCTACGCGTTCGACCACGGGGACGACCTGTACGATCCGTCGCTCGTCGTGCCCCTGCTCGTGCGGGCGCCGGGCCGGGTGCCTCCCGGATCGCGCGTGGCCTGCCAGGTGCCGACCTCGGACCTGGCTCGGACCCTGCTCGACCTGGTGGGCGTTCCGGGTGCGGACGTGCCGGGCACCTCCCTGTTGCCTCTCCTGCAGGGGACCTGCGTGGAGCGGGAGGTGGTGGCCACGACCGTGGCCACCCGCAACGTGGCCGATCCGCCGGTGGACCACGCCCTGAGGAGCCAGGGGTTCAAGTGGATCCGACCCGAGGTGCGGCCACCGGGCCTCTTCGACCTGGGCGCCGATCCGGGAGAGGTCCGCGATCTCGCCCCGGATCGGCCCGCCGAGGCAGCCCGCCTGGATGCGTTGCTGGAGGCCCGGCTCGCCGGATCCGGGCCGGTGCGGGCCCCGGACGCCGGCATGGCCACCCTCGAGGCCCTGGAGGCCCTCGGCTACCTCGAGTGAGGATCGTCGTCGTCCGGGTGCTCGCGCTTGGTGAGGAGTCGATCGGGCCGCAGGGCTCGGCCGTCGAGCTCCTCGCAGGCGTCGATCCCGTCCACGGTGATCGAGAGGGTGCCCTCCTCCTCCCGATCGATGAAGCCCTTCTGGCGCAGGTACCAGAGGTGGAACTCGAGCACGATGTCCGGGACGCCGATGAGTTGGGCGATCTGCATGTCGCCGAGTCCCGGCTGACGGGGCTCCCGCCGGCGCTGAGCGTACAGGAGCGAGAGGATCCGGTTGCGGATCTCGCGCACGTCGGACAACGAACCGGTGTCCTTTGCTTCACGCGCCGCTTCCCAACCGGCCTGCATGTGCTGTTGGTGGTAAACGTCGTACGTAGCACGCTTCTCCGGATCCATGAGGATCCGGTAGGCACGCAGGATCTCCTGGAACCGCTTGGAGTCGCCCGTGTGCGGGTTGTCCGGGTGGTACAGCTTGGCCAGGTGGCGAAACACGCGCTCCACGACCTCGCGGTTGGCGTTCGGGCTCACCTGCAGGAGCTCGTACAGGTCGATGAAGGGCTCGGGGGACAACCGCCTCTCCGGGGCAACCAGCGTGCTGCGTTCGAGAGACGCATGCTACCAGACTCCTGGCCGGAGCGGCAAGTCCGCGCTGCGGGATGCCCATGCCCGGTTAGGGCCGGAGCGTCATGTCCGCCCCCCGCTTCCTCGCCGTCTCCTGGGCCGTCGTGCGCCTCTCGACCGGCCTGGGCCTCCTCGTCGGCGCGCTCGAAGGGGCGTTCATCGCCGGTACGGCACGCCTCGAGACGACGTTCGCCGAGGCCGCACTGCTGTCAGGGGCAGCGCTGGCGGCGGGGCTCGGGGTCGCCTGGCCCCTCGCGGGGGTCGCGGGCTTGGTGGTCGGCCTCTGGCCGGGCCGCGCCCTGCCCCTCTCCCGGCAGGCCACCGGGCTCGGCCTCGTCGCCCTGGGTCTCGGGCTCTGGTACCTGGCGCCCCTCGGGATCCGGATGCTGGGCGCGGGCCGGATCGCCGCTGGCCTGGCCGGCCTGGCCCTGCCGTTCGGCATCGCGGGGGTGGTGCTCCTCAACGCGCGCCACTGGCTCCGGCGCGCCGAGGTCGGCCTGGGCGTGAGGCCCGGCTGGGTTTCGCTCGCAGCGGGCGTATCGCTCCTGATCGCGCTCGGGGATGCGGCCCTCCTCACGGGTCGACCGCGCGATCCCGCACCCCCCCCGGGCGGCCCGGGCCGGAGCGTACTGCTCGTCACCCTGGACACGGCGCGGCGGGACCACTTCTCCGCGTACGGCGATCCCGGGGCGCCCCCCACGCCACGGTTCGACGCGCTGGCCCGCGAGGGGGTCCTCTTCACGGACGCCGTGACCCCCACGCCCGAGACCGCGCCGGCGCACGCCTCGCTGTTCACGTCCCTCCATCCCGTCCGTCACGGGGTGCTCTCCAACGCCGACGTGCTGTCGCCCGGCTTCCTCACCCTGGCCGAGCGGCTCCGCGTGGCCGGCTGGGCCACCGGCGCGTTCGTCTCCTCGTTCGCGGTGGACTCCCGCACGGGCCTCGACCAGGGATTCGGCGTCTACGACGACGACTTCTGGCCCACGCTCCACGGAGCGACCGAGATCCGGCTCGTAGAGGTCGGGATCCGCGCCCTCTTCCGGTTCGGCGACCCGCTTGCGGTGCCCTTCCTCTTGGAGCGTAGCGCCCGCGACACCCACGCCCGCGCGGCGCGCTGGATGGCGGCTCGGACGGACCGGCCGTTCTTCTGCTGGGTGCACTACTTCGAGCCGCACGCACCCTACGAGCCCCACCCCGGCGGCCCGGACTCAGGCGGAGTGGATCACCGCGCGATCCTGCCTCGCGAGGCTTCCTTCGCCTACACCCCAGAGGTGGAGGCCAGGCTCCGAACCCTCTACCGCGGGGAAGTGGCCTGGACCGACGCGCGGCTCGGGGACCTCCTCGACACCCTGGACGCCCTCGGACTCGCGGACCGGACGCTGGTCGCCGTGCTGGCCGACCACGGCGAGATGCTCGGCGAGCACGGGATCCGTTTCCGCCATCACGGGCTGTGGGAGGAGGTGGTGCGTATCCCGCTCGCCCTGCGGGCTCCGGGCCTGGAGGCGATGGGGAGCACGGTCGCCGTGCAGACCCGCATCATGGACGTGCCGGCCACCCTCCTCGCGTGGCTGGGCCGACCCCCGATGGATCCCGGAGAGGGGGTCGACCTCGGTGTTTTCCTCCGCAAGGAGCGCACGACTGCGCCCGCGCTCCTCCTGGCAGGCCGGAAGGCGGCAACCCTCGATCGCGGGTCGTTGTACGGGTTGCGGACCGGGCGCACGGCCGACGGGCGGGGCAGCGCCGTCAAGTACCTCCTGGACAGGGACCTGGACACCGAGCTGCTTTTCGACCTCGTGCAGGATCCCAAGGAGGTGCAGGACATCTCGGCATCGCAGCCCGCGGCCGTGGCCACCAGCCGCCGGTTCGTGATGGAGGAGGTGTCCGGCCTGCGAGCGGGTGGGCCGCCCGAGGACCCCTTCGTACGCGACGTGCTCCAAGCCCTGGGGTACCTGCGGTGAGCCGGGCCGGTTCGTGGGCGCCGTCCGGGCTCCTGCGTGCCGTCCTGACGCTGCTGCTGGCGGCCGTGGCCTGGGCTCCGGGGGCTGCCGTGGGCCTCGGCGTGCCCTGGGCCCACGACCTCAGGACCCAGCACCATCCCTGGCGGGCCTGGGGCGCCGCCGAGTGGGCCGCGGGGCATGTGCCGCTGTGGTGCGCGGGTGCCGGGGCCGGCTACCCCCTGCTCGCGGACGGACAGGCGGGGCTCCTCTACCCGCCCACCATGCTCCTCTTCGTGCTCCTGCCCGATTCGCTGGCCCTGTCCTGGACGATCCTCCTCCACACGGCCTGGGCCGGGGTGGGCACGTTCCTGCTCGCCCGCTCCCTGGGCCGATCCGAGGCCGCTGCCCTCCTGGCCGCCGTGGCCTTCGCGTTCGGCGGCTTCCGGGTCGCCCACACCCACTACCTGGGCATGCTGGCGGCCCTCTCGTGGATTCCCTTCGTGCTCTGGGCGGTGGTGCGGGCCACGGACGAGCGGGCGCGAGGCCGGGCCTGGGCGATCGCCGCCCTGGGCCTCTGGATGGTCACGGTCGCGGGACACGTGCAGGTGGCCGCCTACGGGTGGATCCTGGCGGGCATCGTGACGGTGTGGCGCCTGTCGGGGGGGACGCGCCGGAGGCGATGGGCCCCGTTGGGCGGGTTCGCGTTGGCCGGACTCCTCGCGGCGGCGCTCTCGGCCCCCCAGCTCGCCGCCACCTGGGAGCTCGTCCAGGGCTCCCTGCGAGAGGGCGGGGTGGACGCGACCTTCTCAGGCATGGGCAGCCTGCCGCCCCAGGAGATCGTCCACGCGATCCTGCCCGGGTTCTTCGGCTTCGAGCGGCCCGCGGACGTCCTGCAGACCTACCACCACCGGGGAACCGGCTACTGGGGTGCAGGGGCGAACCACTGGGAGATGTCCTTCTACCTCGGAATTCCCGTGGCCATCCTGGCCGCCTGGGGCATCCGCCGGAACCGGTTCTGGGCGGCCGTGGCCGGGGTGAGCCTGCTTCTCATGCTGGGCCGGCACACGCCGCTGTGGGCGTGGGTGCGCCACGTTCCGGGCCTGGGCTACTTCCGCTTCCCCGCCCGGTTCGCCCTGTGGTTCTCGCTGGCCGCGGCCCTGCTCGCCGCGGGGGGCCTCGACGCTGTCCTCGACACCCTCCGGGAGCGGCCCGAGACGGTCCGGCGCCGAGCGCGCGGCCTCCTCGTGGGGATCGCCGTCCTGGTGGCCGTGGCCGGAGGGCTGCGTGCGAGCCTGGAGATCGGGGAGCCCTGGATCCGGGAGACGCTGACCCATAGGTTCGAGGGGCAAGATCCGGCGGTCGTATCGCCCAAGGTGGACCGGATCGTGAACGGCCTGGCCGCGGACACCGCTCCCTGGTCGCCCCTGGTCCTGTGGCCGGTCGGCGTGGCAGGGCTGCTGGCCGTGGGATTGGGCCTGGCCGCCCGCCGACGGATGGCGCCCGGGCTCCTGGCCACCGGCATCACGGCGCTCCTCGGGGTGGACCTCTACGCGTTCGGGGGCACCTACCACCCCCTGGTGCCCCGGTCGGAGATGTCCGCGCCCCCTGCGGCCCTCGACGTGATCGAGGGCGATCCCTCCACCTTCCGGGTCACGGTGCTCGACCGCCGGGGGAACGCGGACCTGGATTCCGAGCTCATGAGCGCCAGCCTCGGCCTCCTGTGGGGCCTCCAGGACGTCCTCGTCCCCACTCCCTTGAGGCTCGAACCCAACGAGAGGCTGCTCGCGCTCGCCGGACTCGACGTGGAGACCGAGCGGGGCCGAGCCTCCTTGGCCTTCCTCGCCCACCTCCCGCTCGCGAGCCTGCTCGGGGTTCGGTACGTTCTCACGACCCACGCCGTGGACGACCCCCGGCTCGAGTGCCTCCAGGAGGATCCGGTCCGGGTCTACCGCAACCGCGAGGCGCTCCCGCTCGCCACGCTGGTGGGCTGCGCCCGGCCGGTGTCCGGCCCTGAGGCGGCCCTCGACGCGCTCGCCACGCTGGACCCCACCCGCGAGGCCCTCGTCGAGGCCGACGCCGGTGCCCTGCCCGCATCGTTGCGGGCCTGCGAGGGCATCCCCCCGGGCCGGGCCCACCTCCTCGAGCACCGCGAGGACGCGTGGCGGATCCGGACCGAATCCACCGGCCCCGCGTTGCTCGTGGTGTCCGAGACGGCCTGGCCGGGATGGCAGGCCACCGTGGACGACCTGCCCACCCCCCTCCTCGTGGCCGATCTCGCACTCAAGGCGCTGGTCGTCCCGGCCGGCGTCCACGAGGTGGCGCTGGTCTACCGGCCGGCGTGGCTCCGCCCTGCCCTGGTCCTGGCGGTTGTGGCGCTGGCGGGCCTCGTCGGGCTCCTGATCCGGCCCTCGGGACGACGTCGCGTCAGCGGGCTAGACCCTTCGCACGCTCCCGTAGCTCAGTCCGGATAGAGCAACGGCCTTCGAAGCCGTGGGCCCCGCGTTCGAATCGCGGCGGGAGCGCGTTTACTAAGCCTCTTTTGGCCAGCCACGAGTCCCGCCCACACGAGCTCGGAAGGGACCGCCACAGGATTCGCCGAGTTCCGTGCTTTCTACCTGCCTCGGTTCATGGTGCCACGATGGTGCCACGGCAGTGCCAGGATGGTACCACGGCCATTCGACCGCGTGATTTGGTGATTGTTGTTGGCCTTACAACGTATTTATCATCGAGTCATGTCTCGTGCGGCCTGCGGTCTAGAAAGCCGTGGGCCGGAGGGCGGCTCGAACCGCTCTGCAGGATGACCGGCTCGAGACGGGGTAGGGGTCCGCCCACTCGGCCCAGCTGGAACGCCAGGACCAGAGATCCACCATGGACGAAGCGCACAGGAAGCAGGCCGCCATCGAGTACCGTCGGCTCCACGAGGCCCGTCGAAGGCTCAACGACCGGCTCATGAACCGCCTCGATCGCCGACAGGTCGAGGTGGCGGCTCGGACCCTCGGCTTCTGGCACGAGGGGATCCTCGTCTTCGACTCCGAGGAGGACAGCGCCGTCCTGGTCGACTTCGCGATCCACGCGACGGGCGAGGGTGGACGCAACGCCCCGAGGGGGCTCCTGGACGATGGCGCGCTCGGGCTGGACGACGACGAACGCCGCCTGCTCGCGGGCATGGTGCATGCCCGGTTCGGCCTGTACCGGGTGGACGAGGTCCTGCCCGGGTTCGGTGTACGCGTGCGGAACCTGTTCTCAAAGCAGAGCTACGACCTCGCGGACATGGGGCTGTCCGAGACTGCGCGCCCGGACGTCGCCTTCCTGGGCCGCCTGTTCGACGCGGGCGTCGTGGGAGAATGCGTGTAGGGGCTCTGGTGGCCGCTCGCGCGCGCCACCAGGCCGGGAGACCGGAGGCGCTTCTGGACGCGGTGTTCCGGGTGTACCGCTGGGACGCCCTGGATCACGGCGGGTACGGCATGGATCGGCGGGCGAGGGACGTGTTCCTCACCCAGACAACCCCAGAGGAACTCGGCCTCGTCGTGACCTGGGTGCGTACGGCGCTTCCCTCGGGCGGACTCGTGCCGCTCCAACTGGAGGATGTCGGACCGTGGGATCCCTCCAAGGAGTACTGGGGTGAAAAGGGCGGCCGGATCGACCCCTGCCTCCTGCCGGTCCTCGCCGCCGGGAAGCGCCCGGCTTTCGAGACGGAGCAGGTGGTTTCGGGGGTGGACTGGTGTGCGTTCGAGCCGGACGACCCGATCCTCGACGCGGTGGCGTGCTCGGATCGGGGCGACCGGCGCGGAGCGCGGGCGATCCTGCACGGCCTCCTCGAGCGGAACCTGTGGCGCCTCGGCCTCTTCGACGAAACCCGCGACGTCTTCGAGCGGATCCTCTGGTACAACCCGACCGACAACCAGGGGGTCCGGTTTATCCTCCCCACCCTCGAGCGCCGGGAGCCCTGGAGAGATGAGGACGGGTAGACGACCCGCGCGGCGGGAGCGCCCCGGCCGCTACTCCGCCATCTCCACCACCTCACCTCCCGCGACCACGCCCTCGGTGCCCGCCGAGACGCCGTCCAGCACGAACAAGCGGAGGTCGGTGGCGATGCCGCGGAGCGCCGGGCAGCGAGCGGCGCGGTCGGCCAGATCGGCGAGGAGGCGGGGGACCTCGGCGGGCGTGGCGTGGACCTTGGCCTCGCCGACGAGGACGCGGCCCGGATCGGTGGCGTGGCGGGCCACGAGGTCCAGTTCGAGCGGCTTCCGGTCGAGACCGGCTCCCCACCAGCGGCCGGCCGGGAGCCAGGACTCCCCAACCAGGGCGCGGCGGGCGACCGCGTCGCGGGCGAGCGCCTCCCAGGCGCCGCCGAGAAACGTGGGCCAGTGGGCGCGCACCTCCGCCAGCACACCCTCCACCTGGCCGGCGGCGAGCCTGGATCGCGCCGGGTCTACGAACCGGTACCAGAAGGCCAGGAACGGATCGGCGATTCCGTAGAGGGACTGTTTTGCGCTCCGGGGATCGGCGCCCCAGGGGACCTCCCTGCGCAGCAGCCCCAGGTCCTGCAGGCGCGCGAGCGGCCGAGTGAGCGAGGTGGCGGGCTGGCCCAGGCGCCTCGCGATCTCGGACATTCGGCCGCACCCCTGCCCCACCAGCGCCAGGATCGACGCCGCCCGGGCCGTCTCCCGCAGGTCGTCGAGCAGCAGGCGCCGCGGCTCGTGGTGCAGGACGCCGGACGGGTCCAGCACCAGGTCGGCGACCGCCGCCCAGGGATCCGTGAAGTCCGCGGCCAGTTCCCAGTACCGGGGGATGCCGCCCCAGGTGGCCCAGGCGCTCGCCGTGGCGAGGGGGGACGAGGCTCCGAGCGCAGTGGGCAGGTACTCGACCTCCAGCGGCCCGAGCCGGAGGATCTCACGGGCGCGCCCATAGAGCGGGGCGCTCGCGTCGAGCACGAGGCCCGACATCATGCGCTGGGACGAGCCGCAGAGAGCGACGTGGCGGGCAGGCGAGGCGCGGCGGTCGATCCACCGCTGGAGGACGGATGGGAGCTCCGGCGAGGCGGAGGCGAACGCCTGGAACTCGTCGAGCGCGAGCACCGCCCCGGCGGGCGCGGCGCTCCACCACCGATCGAGGAGCGCGTCCCACGTGGGGTAGAGGACGGCGTCGAAGCCCCGGACGAGCGCGGCCATCTCCCGTGCGACCGCCGCGCGGTGGAGCGGCGCGTCCTGTTCGTCGCCCACCACGTAGACGGCCGGCAACCCGGCCAGGGCCTCGGTCAGGAGGCGCGACTTGCCGACCCGACGCCGTCCGACGAGGACGACGAGGGTCTCCTCCCCCGACCCGAACGCACGGATCAGGCGGGCGATCTCGCGTTCACGTCCGAGGAAGGGGAGACGCATGGTGATGTTCCTGCGGCATTATGCTGCGTCAGCATATTCGATGTCGGCCACCCCTGCTACCCCCTAAGGCACCTGTCGTCCTCTGCCCCCGTCCTGGCACCACCGTGCCACCGTGACCTCGTCTGCCCCCCTCCGCCCCCGTCCTGGCACCATCGTGGCACCATGACCCCCGCTCCAGCCATGGGGGCCATGGCCACCGGGCCCGGAACCATGGCTACCAAGCAGATTTCTCGATTGACCCCGTTCTATGCCGCTCTTCGAAGCCGTAGGCCGCAGGTTCGAATCCTGTCGGGGGCGCCA
>JAFGLY010000044.1 GCA_016927815.1 Deltaproteobacteria bacterium
CGCCCGGTTCCTGGGTGTCCGGGCCCTCGGGGACCTCGGCCAGGTGGAGGAATCCGGGCGTGCAGGCCGCGAGCAGCAGGAACGCCCCTGGCAGGGTCCGGGTCATCCCGACTCTCCTCGATCGATGGGGTGGCAGAGCGCGCATCCCACGGGGCTCTCGGCGCTCGTGTCGGCATGGGTCTGCTCGTCCCAGGGCCCGTCCCCGGCCGCGTGGCACTCCGCGCAGGCGAGCACGTAGTGGGGGTCGGGTCGGCGCGGGGCTCCGACCACCTCGTGGCAGCCCCCGCAGTCCGAGGCCTGGAAGAGACCCTGGTGCGTGGTCGTCTGCGGGTGGCAGGAGGCGCATCGCACGCGACCCGCACCCGCCGTGAAGTGGCCTGGATTCTGGGAGGGAGCGCCGTTCGGGCCGTGGCAGAGCGCGCAGGTGCCCGCTGGGAGCGAGCCGACGTGGGGCGTGGTCGCCTCCTCGTGGCAGTGCCAGCAGTCCCAGGCCTGGGCGACCCCCCAGCCCACGTGGCCGTCGTCGAGCGAGACCCCGCCGTTGGTCCCGTGGCACTCGACGCACTGGAACAGGGTGAACCGACCCTCGTGGTGCCCCGCGTGGCAGGCGGTGCAGTCCGCGCTCCCCCAACCCGGATGGCTCGGATCGGTCCATCGCTCCTGGTTCATCGGGACATCGAGTCCCGAACCGGTGTCTGCCGAGTCCTCCGGGTCCTCGGGCCCGTCGCACCCGGCTGCCACGGCGCCGAGCAGCAGGGCCGCGAGCCGGACGCCGATGCCCGGGTTCATGGCTTCTGGCCGACGCCGATGAAGTAGAGGGGCCAGTGCAGGGCCTTGGACCCGGACGGCTGGTAGCAGCCCGGCCTCGTGGCCTCGTCCAACAGTTCGTCCGCCGAGAGGTTCAGGAGCTCCGCCAGCTGCTCCCGGGCGTCGGTGCCCATGGCCCCCCAGGGGCGGTGGGCCAGGCCCCGGGCGGTCGCCATGAGCAGGATGTTCTGCCCCACGTGCCCGGTCTCGATGGCGATGTAGAGATCGGCCCACGGTCCGTACTTGTCGGAGGTTCTCTGAAAGGTGTCGGTCAGGATGAAGATCGCGGCTGCGTCGGAGAAGACCTTGGGATCCGAGGCCGGGTACTCGTCTCTTCGGATCTGGGCCACCGCCTCGGCCAGGGGACCGGTGACCCCCGTGGACTCCAGGGCGTCGTTTGCGGGCACGTAGTGGTACGCGCCCTGCTCCAACCCCGTGACCCGCTCGGCCACCACGTAGAGGTCGAGGGGATAGGTGGCGCCGGCGCTGGGCGCGGTCCGCAGGCCCTTGACGCCCGGCCAGTGCGTCGGCACGTCGGGCAGGGTGACCCCCTGGGCGGCCCAGGCGATGGCCTCGACGTCTTCCACGGTGATGGGATTGGGGCCGAAGGGAGCGGCGTAGTCGGTGGAGCGCCGGGCCGCGAGCACCTCGCGCAGCTGCACCTCCGCCTCGCCGGTCAGCCCCGGCTGCGTATCGCACGGATCGCAGGTCGATTCGGAGGACGCCTTGCACCCGCAGAGCGGCAGGGCGAGGGACACGAGGAAGAACCGCTGCGGCATGGCCGGTCTCCTGGCAAAGGGAGGAACGCGCTTGCCAAGGGACCGTACACCCGGCCAGAGGGCAGGGTCAAGAGCCCCCGTTCGTGCGTCCGTTCGGTCACCTTGCGGGATCCGCCACGGGTTACGATTCATGCATGTCGCTCGTGCCCCCGCGTGTCCTCGAGTGCCGGGGTACCCCCCGGGAGATGGGGGAGGCCCAGGGCCGCGACCTGAAGGACTCGATTCTCCGGTCGGTCGAGATCTGCCTGGACTCGGAGGACCTGAACCCGCGCAGGGGTTCGCTGCTGGATGCGCGCCGTCTCCTGGCCTGTGCCGGCCACCTGATCGACGCCGGTTCGTATCTCCGCAGGGATCGCACGCTCCGGGCGTGGAGGGACCGTGTCTGCGGCATCGCCGACAGCGCGGAGATCGATCGATCCCTCCTGTTCGGACTCCAGGCGATGGAGGCGTTCCTGGTGTCCCCGGTGGAGGTCGCCCAGTGCACCACCATCGGCGTGACGGCCGAGCGCAGCGCCGAGCAAGGACCGCTGATGATGAAGAACTACGACGCCATCGAGCTGTTCCGCTCGACGACGATCCTCCGCCGCAGCGCCCCGGCCCGCGGTCTAAGGACGTTCGAGATGGCGCTCGACGTTCTCGCGGGTAGCCACCTGATCGTCAACGAGGCCGGGCTGGTCCTGTCCTACAACTACGGCGTCGCAAACGCGCTGCCGCGCCCGGGCATCCCTCCCACGTTCCTGGTTCAGCAGGCGGCCGAGACCTGCCGCGACACCCCTTCCGCCGTGGACCTGCTCTCGCGTCACCCGACGACCAACGGATGCCTCGTCACCGTGCTCGATGCCGAGTCCGACCTCTGCGTCGTGGAGAAGCTCGGCGGTCGCACGGCCGTGCGGGCCGCGGAGCACGGGGTCACCGCGACGACGAACCACTTCCTGACGCGTGAGCTCGAACGTCACAACTTTTCCGAAACCTCGACCCTCTCCGGTCTCGCGCCACGCGCCGCCCACGGTCTGAAGGTCCAGGCACCCAACGAGGAGCGGCTGCGACGCGCCCGCGAGTTGATCCTGGGTCCCGAGAGCGCACCGCGGGTCTCGAGGCAGGACCTCGTGGCCATCGCCCAGGACCACGACGGCAAGGCACAGGGAGACGAGAACACCATCTGCAGGCACCATCCCTACAACATCACGCTCGCCTCGGCGATCCTGGTACCGGCCGAGCAGCGGGCGCTGGTGTGCCTGGGCAGCCCCTGCCAGGAGACCTTCCACACGCTGCCGTTCTGGGCCTGATCTCGAAGGGGGGTCATCGTCCCGACGCCGCGTCGTCCGCCCTTCCCATCCGCAGGAGGCGCCACCGTCGAACCTCGGTGGCGAGTCCGGCGTTGCAGGAGGTCGGATCCGTCTCGAAGGGCACCTCCTCCCAGCCGAGCCTGGCCACCTTCGCCGGATCGATGGTCCGCGGCATGCCGGCTTCGACCGGAGGATGACGTGTGTAGAGCCAGCGCTCTCCCGCTCCGGAAGGCGGGTGGCGGGCGAAGGCGAGGCAGGCGGCATCGTGAGGCGGAGCCTGGCTGACCGGCGGGCGAGCCGGCATGAGCCGCGCCTGGACGTGCATGGAGGCGCAATCGAGCAGGAGGTCCTGGGGGCCCAGGGAGGCCGCGTGGCGGGCCAGCACCTCCCGCACGTCGCCCGTGGAGGGGACGACGGCCCAGGTCCGCAGCATCGACAGGGGGTCCCGAGCGGCACGGAGTCCCGGAGAAGCGGTGATCGTCCAGGCCAGGGCCAGGGCGCTGGCGACGAGCGAGGTCCCGCGCCAGCGACCGGCGGTGGCGCCGGCCCTCATGCACGCCACCGGGCCCAGCGCGCCGATGCAGGGGGCCCAGGGCAGGAGGTAGCGATCGGCGAAGGGCACCCACGAGAGGCTCACGAACAGGACCAGGACCCCGGGCAGGAAGACGACGGCGGCAGCGGCGCTGCCGCGAACGTCCCTGCGGCCGGGCAGGAGGGCGAGGGGGACGAGGGCCACGAGGAGCCAGGCCGGAGGCGGGTAGGCCCGGTGCAGGCTCCGCACGTTCAGGGCCCGGCGGGCCGAGGCGCAGGCGTCGAAGAGCCCTCCGGGCGTGAGCCGGGCGCTTCGCGGTCCCTGGCAGGCGGGCAGGTCGCTCACCCACCCCGCGTTCCGGGGCGCGCCGGGGCCACGGTCGAGCCCGTGCTGCAGCTCCACCTGTCGCCCCAGGGGGACGAGGTCCAGGTCCCAGTGGGCCTGGACCCACCGATCCAACCCATAGAAGGCTGCAATGCAGAGGATCGCAAGGCCTGCGAGCGCAAACCGCCGGCGCCACGAAACCGGAGCCAGCATGAAGAGGACCGGCACGCAGGCCGCCAGCACGGCCCCCCGGGTGTCGAGCGCCCAGGCGAACCCCGCGGCGCCCCCGGCGAGGAGCGCCCAAGGCCAGGCGGGCCTCCGCGTGCAGGCCACGCCCGCCGCGAGGGCCACCCCGGTGGCGGCGGCGCTCGACGGGTAGGGGTTCACCCAGAAGGATCCGGCCAGGACCAGGGGCATCCCGGCGGTGGCCAGGGCCGACAGACCCCCCGCGAGGGGACCGGCGAGCACGCGGCCGAGCAGGCCGGCCGAGGCCACCGTGACCAGGGAGGCCACGAGGGCGAGCGCCTGCCCTGCCGCCACCCAGGAGCCGCCCCCGCCCAGGAGCCCGAGGAGCAGCGGGTAGAGCGGGCGTCGCCACCCGTTGTACTCGTACGCCATCGGATCCAGGAGCAGGTGGCCCGCGCTGGCGAGCCAGGTCTCCCAGTCCGCGCCGAGCGGTTGCACCCCCCGAGGCCAGGCCGGGTGCAGCAGGAGGGCCAGGCCCAGGGTCAGGCCGACCGCGAACGGCCACTCCCGGCGCCATGAGCGCGCCCTCGGGCCCTCGGCCGGGACCACGCGGTTCGACACGGACGCATCTCCTCGATGCGTTCCCGTATCCCGCGCCCCCGGGCCTGAGGTGGCCAGGACGCCGGGGGAGGTCAGTCGACGGGCCGGTACTCGGCTGCGGCCTGCCGTGCGCGCTTCTCGTTGACGGTGGACAGCACGATCATGCCGATGACCAGGAACACGGCGATGGAGACGATCCCTGCTCGCTGCCCGATCTGCTCGGCCAGGAGCGCGTCCGTCCCCCGTCGCTGGAGCATCAGCGCCACGCCTCCGGCCAGCAACCCGTAGACCGTCGGTCCGATGAACGAGGAGGTCCGCCCGGCCACGGATTCGATGGCGTAGAACTCGGCGCTCTGCCCGGCAGGCGCGAACAGGCCGGTCATCGTACGGCTGACGGCCTGCACCCCCGTGAGGGCGAAGCCGGCCACGGCCGTGATGACGAAGTACCCGAGCAGGGTCCGGTTGAAGAGCATCCAGAGGATCACGATCAGCATCAGGACGAGCGAGCCCATCAGGGCCTTCTTGAACCCGGCCCTCTGACCGTAGATGCCCGAGACCCACGCTCCGAAGATGCTGGTGACCTGCACGATGATCATCATGATGATGAGTTGCTGCTGGTTCATGCCGTACATCACGGCCCCGATGATGGCGGCGAAGTCCATCGCCATCATGATGCCGTCGTTGTAGATCAGGAACGCCACCATGAACTTCACGAACTCCTTGAAGTGCCGGATGGAGCGGATGGTCCGCATCAACCGCCTGAAGCTCAAGGTGAGGTAAGCGCTGGCCCGCGGGAGCCTCTGGGCCACGGCCCGTTCCTTGACGCACACGAAGAGGGGGATCGACGAGAGGGCAAAGAAGACCGCCGTGATCACCATGGCCAGGCGCACCGGGACGTCGCTGCCCTCGAAGATCATGATGATCGGCAGCACGAGGAGCAGGCAGACGATGCCGCCGAGCGAGCCCACGGCCCACCCGTTGCCGGAGACGCGCCCGATGTCCTCCGGTGTGGAGATCTCGGGTAGAATTCCATTGTAGAAGACCTGGCCGGCCCGGTACCCGATCTCCGCCAGGATGTAGAAGAGCATCCCGATGAACACCTCGCCCCGAGTGACGAAGAACAGGAGGGCGGTGAACACCCAGGACGTAGCCGAGGAGATGAGGAGGAACTTCTTCTTGGACGCGGAGAAGTCCGCGATGGTGCCCAGCACGGGGCTGATGGCCGCGCTGACCAGCATGGCGATCCCGACGGAGATCCCCCACAGGCGCGTGCCCTCTGCGCCGCCCACGACCGATCCCTTGAAGTACGCGGAGTAGACGGCGAGCACCACGACCGCCGCATAGGCGGAGTTCCCGAAGTCGTACAGGTACCAGGCCCAGTGCTGGAGTTTGCGCTGCTGTGCTTCACTTCTCATCTGCGGTGACCTTCGTGTGCGGCGGAGCGGGAAGGCGTGGCGGAGGACCAGCGGGCCCGTCGAGCCTACCGCCGATGCCCGGCCCGGGTCAATCCGCGGTGCCGACCCAGCACACGCTGTCCACGTTCACATGGCCCTCGATCGATGCATCGGTCACGATCACCTGTCCCCAGGACCCCCGTGCACGCGCCGGGATCCGCCAGGCCACTCCGGTCAGGGCCTTCCGGACGCTTCCTTCCGCACGCTCCAGCACCTCGCCGTCCACCTCCAGCCGCGCCTCGCCGTCCCCTCCGATCGCGACCAGCAACGTGTCCCCGATGATCTCGAACCGCGGTGAGCGGAGTTCTCCCGTCGTCCTTCCTCCCTGTCCGTCGGCGCTCGTGGCGTAGTACCGCCCCACCGTTCCCGGCGGGTGGCGACGTCTCCTCGTGGTGGCCGGCCGCACTCCGAAACCGGTGGCCGACCAATCGGACAGGTCCCCCCGTTCGAAGCCGGCGTTCCGGAACGCCTTCTCACACTCCCGGAAGGTCTCCGCCGTGGGGTGTTGCCTCGGCCACAGCACGCCCTCCCCGTCCTGGGCTTGGGCCATCAACGGCACGTCCACGATCACGTTCCACGCGATCACCCCCAGGGCTGCGTACCCTCCGATCCGGGATGGAGGCGCGGCCGCCACTCTTGCGGCCCCAGCCATCCCCACCGCCGCCAGCAGCACCGCCAGCAGCGTGAACCGTGCGGCGTCCCACCCTAGGAAGTGCAGCCCGAGCGGCGCCAGGGACGCGAGGGGCACGTAGAGGGCCGCCCGCCGGTCCACTCGCCATAGCGTAGCAGCGGTCCACGCCCAGAGGAGCCCCGCCGTGGGCAGCGCCACCTGGACCACGGTGGGACGGGTGAGGTTGGTCAGCGCCCTGCCCATGGGCATCCTCAAACCCTGCTGCGTCATCTGCTCGAGGTACCGCGTCACTTGAAGCCCCACGTGCGCATCCACCGCACCGCGCGCCCCGATCGCCACCCCCAGCGCGTCCATCGTCTCGGGATCGATCCGGTGGAGGGCCAGGGCCAGCACCCCCAGGGCCACCGCCGGGGGCCCGACCACCCAGGCGCCGTCCACCCACGCCGCTCGTCGATCCCGGGCGGCCAGCACGGTCAAGGCCAGCACCACGGGGACGAAGACCACGGCGATCTCGTGAACCCACACCGCCGGTGCCAGCAGCAGCGCGGTCGCGTGCCGCCACCGGGTCCCGATGCCGGCCGCGGCCCCCAGCCCCAGGAGCGCCACCAACTGGTCGAGGTACCCTACCGTGTGCCCGGCGAAGACGACCCACCCCGAGGTCATGGCGGCCAGCGCCGCGGCCCGCGCCCCCAGGCCGGGCCCCGTCCGCGCCATCCACCCCGCCAGCGCCGCCAGCAATGCGACGAGCACGACCAGGGCGAGCACATCGATCCCCCAGGCGATCTCCTCCCCCGTCTTGAGCCTCCAGAGCGGTGCGAGCACGGTCCCCACGAGCCCCCGGGGCACCAGTCCGTACCGGTAGTCCAGCAGCCATTGGCCGACGGCGTAGTCGAGCGGCGGCCGCAACGCACGGGCCGCGCTCGCCAGGCCCACGGCCAGGAGCACCGCCACCCAGGCCGTCCGCCTCACAGACGCCTCGTCCTCTCCCGCGGCATGGGCGCTCCTACCAGATGCCAGGGACGAGCCGATACCGCGTCCTCGTGGCGTACTCGGCGTACCCGGGCAGCTCCCGCATCAGCGTGATGTCCTCCAGGTGGGTCCGGAGGACGAAGATCCCCGTGATCCAGGCGGAGAAGACGAGGGCCAGCCAGGAACCGAGGGCCAGCGGGATCAAGACCATCATGCCGATGATGGCCACGTACATGGGATGGCGGACCACGCGGTAGGGCCCGGTCTCGATCACCCGCTGGGCACGGTCCGTCTGCACGCGCACGACCTTGGACGCGAAGGTGTTCTCCCTGTATACCCGGAAGAAGAGCACCGTGATCGGGACGAACGCCAGGAAGGCGCCGATCGTCACGCCTCGCGGCACCCGGGTCAAGCGGAATCGCACGGCGTCCAGGCCCGCCGTGGCGAGCAGGCCCAACAGCAGGACGCCGTAGATCCCCAGGAGCACGCGGTCCCAACGCTTCCCCTCCCGCTGCCGGGCCACCCGCTCCCGGAAGAGCTCGGGGTCGGTCCAGCGGATCCGGAGGACCAGGACCGTGACGAAGATCCCGTACGAGACGACGAGGATCCAGGCCTCCCGCCAGGCCAGGGTGCCTGCCGGGACGAAGAGCGCCGAGAGCCCGACAGCCACGGCGAGCACGACCCGGATCGCACCCGCGAGCCGGGATCGGGGAGCGCTCACGGGCGCCCTGCCGCCCACGGGGGCGCCAGGGCGGCGGAGCGCCCACGCGCCAGCGCCTGGGCCACCCGTTCCCGTGTGGGGGCGGTGCCGGCGGCCTGCCGCTGATCGTCCAGGCGCTCGGCCACGAACACGCGGTTCCGGATCCAGTGGGACGGTCCCTCGTCGTCGTCGTCCACGAAGGTGAGATCGTAGGGTACCTGGTCGATCAGGACGTACCAGACGTCGGTGGACAGCGGGACGAGTTCGGAGGCCACGTCGTAGCCGTAGGCGCCAAGAAGCGGCATCTTGATCGTGAGGACGTCGCCCGTACGCCCGATCCGGACGTCGCCCACGTTCCAGGGATCGCTGTAGTCGCCCACGTGTGCGTCGAGGGCCTCGGGATCGAAGGGGAACGCGTACGGGGGGCCCGCCTCCCCGAGGTCCACGAGCGTGGTGAGCGCCGCCTCGACCGAGCGCGTCAGGTCCACGCCGTACCCGCTCGCCAGGATCGACAGGGCGAAGTCCTGGTCCGGGAGGACGTAGAAGGCGGACGTGAACGACAGGGTGTTGCCCCCGTGCTCCCAGACCCGCACGGCAAAGGAAGCGTCCGGGGTGAGGAAGGCCCGCTCCACCAACAAGCCGTAGCCGTACCAGGCCGTGTCCCCGTAGTACAGCGTGTTGACCTGCTCGCGGGTGAGTTCGGCCCGAAGCGCATCGGAGAGGACGTCCGGATCGCCGTCCATCAGGAAGTCGGCCCACGCGAGCATCTGCGTGGGCGTGGTCCAGACGAGCCCAGCCGGTCGGGCCCAGGCCGGGTCCGGGACCTGGTCCAGCGGGACCTCGCCGAGCGTCTCCGAGGCGATGCCGTCCAGCCCGTAGCCCCACGAGTCGGCGTAGTCGCCGTCGGCCGCGACCTCGCTGCGACGCAGGTACGTGCGGTCCATGCCGAGCGGGAGGAAGAGATCCTCGCGCACGAGGTCGGGCCACATGCGCCCCTGCGTGTCGGACACCTCGGCCACGAGACCGGCCAGCACGAAGTTGGGGTTGGAGTAGTTCCAGAACACCCCAGGATCGGCCAGGAGGAAGATGAAGTCGCCGAACGCGCCGTAGGTGGTGTCGGCCAGCTCGGCGTCGTCCGACGTCGCCGCCCAGGGAAGCCAGTCGTAGAAGGCCCCCTGGTGCGTGAGCAGGTGGTGCAGGGTGACCTGCTCGGACCAGGTCGGATCCTGGGCGAACGCGAGATCGGGGAGCACCGTGGCGAGCGTGTCGTCGAGGCGAACCGCCCGCGACTCGACCGCCCGGAGCAGGCTTGCGGCGGTCATCTGCTTGGTGGTGGATCCGATCTGGAAGAGGGTCAAGGGCGTGGGGGGCACCTCCTCGCCGATGCGCCGGGTGCCGAAGCCACGGGCGTAGGTGACCGACCCGTCCTCGAGCACGGCGACCGAGAGGCCCAGCGCGTGGGAGGCCGCGAGATCCGCCTCGAGGGCGGCCGCAAGGGCGTCGAATCGGGGATCGGGGGCGGTGTCTTCCGGTGGGGACGTGTCGTCCAGGACGTCCTGATCCGGGGAGCAGGCCAGCAGCGCGACGAGCGGGAGGAGCGGAGCCATGGGACCCTCGTTCCGGGGCCGTCGCTCATCCGAAGACGTGCGAGATCCCGGCGGTGAGGAGCGAGATCACCGTGAGTGTAACGACCCCCAGGACCGCGGTGTTGCGCACACCGACCACCTTGGCGAGCGCGGCGAACGTGGCGAGGCAGGGGAGGTAGAACGTGGCGAAGAAGGTGTAGGCGACGATCTGCCCCCGGGTCATGACCAGGTCGATGTCCGTGGTCCCCAGAGCGGCGAACAGGAGGACGAGAGCGAGCTCCTTGCGGAGGATCCCGAAGAGGAACGTGATCCCCACCGCGGCGGGAAAGCCGAGGAACTGGACCGTGTAGGGCGCGAGGCAGCCGTTGATGGACGCGCTCAAGTCGTAGAAATCTATGAGCTCGAGCACCACGCTGCCCACCACGAGGAGGGGCCACACGATGACGATGAACTCTTCGAGCCGGAACCAGGTCTTCTTGGCCACCACCACGGGTCCGGGCAGGTGGTAGCGGGGGATCTCCAGGATGAGGGCCGGGCTGTCGTCGGGCAGGAACGTGGACATCACCTTCCCGGCCAGGCCGATGATCAGGAGATCGACGACGTAGATGAGCAGGGCCGCCTCGAGCGAGATGTAGAACCCGACCAGCCCGAAGATCAGCGTCATGCGGGCCGAGCAGGGGATGAGCGTCGTGAGTGCGGCCGTGATGAGGCGGTCCCGCCCCTTCAGCACGCGGGTGGCCAGGATGCCCGGGACCGAGCAGCCGTAGCCCATGACGAGCGGGAGCACGGAGGTGCCGTGCAGACCGATGCGGTGCATGAGGTTGTCGAGCAGGCACGCGATGCGCGGCAGGTAGCCGCTGTCCTCGAGCACCGCGAGGACCACGAAGAAGGGCAGGAGGTACGGCACGACGATGCCGACCCCTCCTCCCAAGCCGGCGACGATCCCGTGAACGACGGCATAGGCCAGGGTCCCCTCCCCCAGCCTGGCCGCCAACTGTGCCGCGAGGCGGTCGAACTGGTCGAGGAACACGGGTTCGACCGCGTTGCCCACCCGGAACACGAGGGCGAAGGACGCGGCGAGGACGGCGATCAAGACTACGTAGCCGAGCACGGGATGCATGAACACGTCGTCGAGGCGGTCTCGGAGGTCCCGCCGACCGGTGGACCGGACCACCGCCACCTTCTCGAAGAGCTTGTAGGCGACGGTGTGCCTCGCCGCGGACATCAGGTCGTCGGTGGCCTGTCCCGTCGTGGCCTCGAGCTCGGCCAGGCGAGCCTCGATGGCCGGCCAGACGTCCTTGGGGAGATGAGGATCGAGCAACCTGCGGGCGGTGGGGTCACGCTCGATCAGCTTGATGGCCAGCAAGCGAGGCCCGAACCTCCCGGGCGGGACGTGGTCCGCGAGAAGGCGGACCAGGTCGCCGATGGCCTCCTCCAAGCGGGGCGGGGCGGGTACGACCGCAGGGGAACGCGCCTCGTGGCCTGCTCGGAGCGCGGCGCGGAACAGGTCCCGGATGCCCTCGCCGCTCCGCGCCACGGTCTCGACGACCGGCACGCCGAGGATCTCGGAGAGCCGCGCCACGTGGATCCGGACGCCCTTCCTGCGGGCCTCGTCCATCATGTTGAGCGCGACCACGTACGGCCGGCCCAACTCCGCGATCTGGAGCGTCAGCTCGAGACTGCGTGACAGGACGGATGCATCCACGACGTTCACGATCACGGTGTCGGGCGGCGCTTCGAGCAGGTGCTCGACCGCGGGATCGGCTGCGTCGTCCGAGAGCTGGAGGGAGTAGATGCCGGGCAGGTCCACGAGGCCGGCACGCTCTCCGTCCAGCTCGACCTCCCCGTGCGCGTGATCCTCCACCGCACCGGGCTGGTTCTTGGACCCCGCGCGGTAGCCGGCGACCTCGTTGAAGATGGTACTCCTGCCGCCGTACGGTTGCCCGACGAGCACGAACTCCAAGGCCTACCCCTCCGCGTCCTCGGCACCGTCCTCGACGAGAATCCTCTCCGCCAACCCGAAGCCGATGGCAGCCTCGGTGTCTCCGTTCCTCACGATCACCGGCCCACCGAACGGTGTCCCTCCCAGAACGTCCACCACGCGGCCCTCCGCGACGCCGAGGTTCGTCAGGTGGAGCCTCGCACCCCTTCCTGACTCGACGCGCAGGATGCGGACACGGTCTCCCCGCTGACACTCCGAGAGCCTCCGAGTCATGACCCTTCCTCCACGGGAACGATGAGCACGGCGTTTGCCTCCTCTGGGCTGAGTTCGATGTCGAAGCCCTGCACCCTCAGGGTGAACCGGTCCGATCCCGGTCCGCCTCTCAGCACGGCGCCGTGGACGTCCGGGAGGATGCCCATGTCGAGGATCCGGTCCCGAAGCGCTCCGGAGGCCTCGACTTGCACGATCCGCACGCGGCACTCGGGTGAGACCGAATCCAAGCGTACGGCCCAGTCCTCCGGGCCGGCTGGAGCATCCCGCCGGGCCGGGCAGTCCGCGGTGCAGCGCCCATCCTCGTTCCGGATCATGGGGCAGGCATGGAACCGCTCGAGGAACGAAGACCCCTCGGGGCAGTACCCGAGAAACTCGAAGAAGCGGACGAGGTGGTCCATCGCGACCGGCGACAGGCTGTGCTCCATGGCGCAGGCATCCTGGACCGCCGCGCCCTCGGGCATTCCCAGGACGTGCTGGAGGAAGCGGACGAGGATCTGGTGTCGGGCGTAGACGCGCCTCGCGAACCGTTCTCCCTCGGGCGTCAGGTCGATGTACTCGCGTTGCACGTACCGGACGAGCCCGAGATCCGCGAGGCGCCGCATGGCCGGGGTGACCGAGGCGGAACGGACCTTGCGGGCCCGCGCGATGTCGCGAACCCTGGCGACCTTGTGGTCGCGGACGAGCTCGTAGACCGTCTCGATGTAGTCCTCGAGGGCTCCGGTCAGCGACGCTTCGTCCGGTTCGACCATCATGTAGACGAGTCTAACAGATGTTGGACCGGCTGCAAGTCGAATGTGCGGGTTCGCGTCGTACGCTACCGCTCGATGCCGTCGCGTGCCAGCACGCCTCGCTGGTAGTAGTGCGCCACCTCGCGCATCTCGGTGACCACGTCGGCCCGCTCGATGAGCCGCGGGTCGGCCTTTCGGCCGGTGAACACGAGTTCCACCCCGTGAGGCCGGGCATCCACGAGGTCGAGCAGATCGTCCACCGACAGCAGGCCGAACCACGTGGCCACCGAGGCCTCGTCCACCACCACGAGCTGGAATTCGCCCGAGAGCAGGGCGGCCCGGATGTCGACCAGTCCCTCGCGGGCCAGCCGGCGATCCTCCTCCTGCGGCTCGCCGCCCAGCCAGCACCCACGGCCGTACTGTCGGCACACGACGGCGCCACCCAGGCGCTCGAGGACCCCGATCTCACCGTAGCGCCCCTCCTTGATGAGCTGCCCGAAAAAGACCTTGAGGCCTGCCCCCACGGCACGGACGGCGAGACCGACGGCCGCCGTGGTCTTGCCCTTGCCGTCACCGGTGTAGACGTGCACGTAGCCGGGTCCGAGAGGGGACGGGTCGGGGGGTACGGTCATGGATCACCTCGTCGCGGTGCGGCCCCGCTCGCGATCCGTCCACCAGGGTATCGCGGCGCGGTCCGGGTGGGACGGTCCGCGCCCTCGGCGCTCTCCCACCGATCCTGCTGGCGCGGGTCATGCCCCGGCGTCGTCGGGCCGCCCGGCCCCCGATCGGGGTTGGCTGCCAACCCCCGGAGGCGATAGGAGCCCCGGCATGCCGTCCTCCTGCGGCCCATCGTTCCTCCGACGCTGCTTCTGACGCATTCCGGAGCCCGGCCGCACCATGCCCTGAAGCCAAGCGAGCGCCCACGATGGAACGGTTCGACTACACCTCGGCCGGTTTGATCTCCGGCCTGGAAGTCCACCAACAGCTGCTCACCAGCCACAAGCTGTTCTGCCGCTGCCCGGCCGGCCTCTACACCCAAACCCACGACGGGGAGGTGCTGCGCCACATGCGCCCCACCCTGTCCGAGCTGGGCGAGTACGACGGCACGGCGCTCATGGAGTTCAAGACGAAGAAGGAGATCGTCTACCTCCTGAACCACCTGAACGTCTGCACCTACGAGATGGACGACACGCCTCCGTTCCTCGTGAACCAGGAGGCCATCGACATCGCCATGGAGCTGTGCCTCACGATGAACATGGACCTCATCGACGAGGTCCACATCGCTCGGAAGCAGTACCTCGACGGCTCCATCCCCACCGGGTTCCAGCGCACCGCCATCGTCGGCCTGAACGGCTGGCTCCCCTTCAAGGGCCGCCGCCTCACCGTCACGCACGTCTCGGTCGAGGAGGACTCCTGCCGCGAGGTGAGCGACCGGGGCCACCGCATCGTCTGGCGCACCGACCGCCTGGGCATGCCGCTCACCGAGACGGTCACGGGCCCCGATCTCCGCACCCCCGAGGAGGTGCGCGACGCCATCCTCCTGTGCGGGCTGGTGGCGCGCAACACCCGCCGGGTCCGCACGGGCATCGGCGCGAGCCGCCAGGACATCAACGTGAGCGTACGCGGCGGCGACCGCGTGGAGATCAAGGGCGTGCCCCGCGCGGGCTACGCCGTGAAGCTCGTCCACAACGAGGCCATCCGCCAGGTTCAACTCCTCGCCTTGCGCGAGGAGCTGCGGCGTCGCGGCTTCACCGACCCCACCCACGTCCGCGTCCACCCCCACGACGTCTCCGACATCCTCGCGGATTTCGACCTCTCCCTGTATCACCTCCGCGTCGAGGACCGGGGCCGGGCCTACGCCATCCGCGTGGAGGGGGTGGCCGGCCTCGCCCAGTGGCCCACCCAGCCCGACAACACCTTCCTGGACGAACTCTCCGGCCGCATCCGCGTCATCGCCTGCCTCGACCAGCCACCCATCGTGCTCTCGGGAGCCGCCCTGCCCGACTTCGCGGGACGGCACCGCGTGGCGGAGCGCATCCGCAAGCGTGTCCGCCCGGGCCAGCAGGACGACTGGTTCCTCGTGTTCGGCCCGGAGGACGACTGCCGCACCGCCGCCGAGGAGATCCGGCTGCGCTTCGTCGATGCACTCCGCGGCGTCCCCAAGGAGACCCGCCAGGCCCTCGTGGGCGGGTACACCACGTTCGAGCGCATCCTGCCCGGCCCCGACCGCATGTACCCGGACACCGACTCCCCTCCCACGCGGATCACCCCCGAGCGGGTGGCCGCCATCCGAGCGCGCCTGAAGCCCGCCCCCTGGGAGCGGCTCGATCGCTACGCCGGCTGGGGGGTTCCCGAGGAGACCGCCCACTGGCTGCTGCGTCGCGGGGGTGCCGACATCGTGGACGCCGCCGTGGAGCGCACCGGCGTGTCCGGGCGCCTCGCGGCCATCGTCGTCGGCCAGCAGGCCAAGGCCCTGGCCCGCAAGGGGATCCCGGTCGAGTCCCTCGACATCGACCGATGGGTCCAGGCGTTCGACCTCCTCACCGCCGGTCGGATTCCCCGCGAGGGCCTCGCCCCGGTGCTCACCGCCCTCGCCCGGGATCCCGGCCTCGACGCCGAGGGCGCGGCCCGGGCGGCGGATGTGGGCCTCCTGCCGCGCGGCGAATGGATGGCCCGCATCCACGACCTCGGCTGGGAGGCGTACCGGCCGGGCCACACCGACTCCCCCGACAAGCGCTTGCGATTCCTCGCCGGTCAGGCGATGCACGCCCTGAGGGGGAAGGCCCCGGCCCGGGAGGTCCTCGAAGTCCTCCAGCAGAAGGTCGCCCAGGAGGTGTCGCGATGAGCCTGCCCTTCGAGGAGCGCGCGGATCGCTTCCAGGGCTACCGCGAGCCCGCCCGCAGCGTCATGGAGCGCCTGCGGATCGGCGTCTGGAGCGAGGTGGAACTGGTCAACGACTCGGGCTCGGTCTTCACGGGCGTCATCCTGCCCCGCAGCGAGACCGCGGACCCGCTCCACGTCGTGGTGAAGCTCATCAACGGCTACAACGTGGGCGTGCACGCCGACCGCATCGTGAAGGCCACCGAGACCGGCTACAAGAAGGCGGTCTACAAGATCCCGGAAAAGGACTTCCCCCGGGATCCCCTGAAGAAGAACGTCACGCTCCTGGGGACGGGCGGCACCATCGCGTCGCGCCTCGACTACCGCACCGGCGCGGTGATCCCCGCGTTCACCCCGGGCGAGCTGTACGGAGCGGTCCCCGAACTCGCGGACATCGCGAACCTCACCACCAAGAAGCTGTTCGGCGTGTTCTCCGAGAACATGGGGCCGGAGCAGTACAAGGCGCTCGCCATCGCCATCGGCGAGGAGATCGAGAGGGGCACGGACGGCATCGTGGTCGGGCACGGCACCGACACCATGAGCCACACCGGCGCGATCCTCTCCTTCATGGTCCAGCAGAGCCCGGTGCCCATCGTGTTGGTGGGCAGCCAGCGATCGTCCGACCGCCCCTCCTCCGATGCGGCGCTCAACCTGATGAACGCGGTCCGGACCGCGGCCGAGTGCGACATCGCCGAGGTGATGCTCTGCATGTTCGGGCCCACCTCGGACAAGTACGATCTCCTGCACCGCGGCACCCGCTGCCGGAAGATGCACTCCTCCTACCGGAGCACCTTCCGGACCGTCGGCGCAACCCCGCTGGCCATGGTGAGCCGCGACCTCTTTCCCGACGGCTCCCATTTCCAGTACATCAACCAGGACTTCCTGAGGCGCGACAAGGCCCGAAAGCCCGTGATTACGCCGGTTTTCGAGGAGAAGGTCACCATCCAGTACTACTACCCCAACTTCCAGCCCGACATCATCGACGGGCTGTCGGACATGGGGTACCGCGGCCTGGTCATGGCCGGCACGGGCCTCGGCCACGTGAACAAGCCCATCTACCCGGCACTCAAGCGGGCGGTGGCGCGGGGCATGACCATCGTGATGTGCGTGCAGACCCTCTGGGGCTACGCCCAGATGTACGTGTACGACACAGGGCGCGATCTCCTCGACATCGGGTTGGTCCCGCTCGACAACATGCTGCCGGAGACCGCCTACATGAAGCTCGCCTGGGTCCTCGGCCAGACCGACGATCCGGCCCGCATCCGCCAGATGATGACCACCTCGATCAACCACGAGATCACGCCCCGGGAGCCGCACAACGGCTATCTCATCCTCCAGGGCGGACTCCCCGAGGTCGAGGCGTTCGTCAACAAGCACTGGAAGTAGGCACGGTCCGGCGCGTCGGGGTGGCACACCGACGATCAGGGTAGGATCCCCTCCGGGTCCCCCGCTCGTGTCCATCCTGTCCTCGTCCGCCCTCCGGCTCTCGAACCTGGCCTCCCGCTGGGTACCCGACGCGTTCACCATCGCCTGCGGGCTCACCGTCCTGGTCTTTGCCCTCGGCGTCACCGCAGGCGGCGCCTCGGTGGCGGATTGCCTCGTGGCCTGGGGGGACGGGATCTGGACGCTGCTCTCCTTCGCCATGCAGATGTGCCTGGTGGTCTTCTGCGGCTACCTCGTGGCGGTCTCCCGGCCAGCCGGGTTCCTGCTCGACGGGCTGGCCCGGCTGGCCCGCGGTCCGCGGTCCGCGGTGGCGCTGGTGGCGGCGGCCTCGATGCTCCTGTGCTGGGTGCACTGGGGCATGGGGCTCATCACCTCCGCGGTGCTGGTGTCCCGGGTGGCGGCCCGCGAGCCGCGGGCCGACTTCCGCCTCCTGGTGGCCGCCGCGTACCTGGGCCTGGGTACCACGTGGCACGCGGGTCCGTCGGGCACGGTGCCGCTCCTGCTCGCCACGGCCGATACCTTCATGGTGGAGGCAGGCCTGCTGGACGCCACCGTCCCCTTGTCGGCCACCATCTTCACCCCCAAGATCCTCGGATTCGTAGGAATCCTCCTCCTGGTCCTGCCCCTCCTGGCCGCCGCGCTCCACCCGCCCGCGGATCGGGCCGTGACCCTCTCCCCCGCCGAGGCCCGTCGCCTGGTCGAACTCCCGGAGCGCCCTGCCCCGGCCCGGACCCCGGCCGGCCGCCTCGAGCACACGCCCTGGCCGAACGTGCTGGTCGGCGGGGCGGGCCTGGTCTACCTGGGCCTGAAGGGGAGCCGATCGGGCCTGGTGGCGTCTCTCGACCTGAACACGGTGAACCTCGCGTTCCTCTCGCTGGCCATCCTCCTCCACGGGACGCCGGCCGCCCTGGCCGCGGCGGTGCGGGACGCGGCTCGCCCCCTGCACGGCATCGTGCTCCAGTTCCCGCTCTACGCAGGCATGTTCGGGATCATCTCCGGAACGGACCTCGCGGGGCGGGCGGCCTCGCTGCTGGTCGACCTCTCCACGCCCGGGACCTACCCGCTGGTGACCTGGGCCTACTCGTCGGTGCTCAACTACTTCGTGCCTTCCGGGGGGTCGAAGTGGGTCATCGAGGCCCCGTACCTGCTCGAAGCCGCCTCCCGCCTGGGCGTCGGGGTGCCCCGTCTGGCCATGGCCTACGCCTTCGGCGACATGGGGACGAACCTGGTCCAGCCCTTCTGGGCGATCCCCCTGTTGGCGGTGGCCCGCATCGAGTTCCGGGAGATCCTGGGTTTCGAGGTGATCCTCTTCCTCGCGTACGCGACCTTGAGCGCCTGCTTCGTCGGGCTCCTCCTGTAAACGCCCTCCTCGGAGACACGTCGTGAATCCCTGGTCCCGCAGACGGTTCCTCGCGCGCTCCTCGGTCGCCTCACTCGGGGTGGCCGCACTGCCCTTCTGGGGGTGCGCGCTCCGACGCCCGGGTGTCCTGGACGTTCCCATCGATGGCTACCCGACCCTGGAGGTCTCGGGCTCGCACGGGGAGATCGGGCGAGTCATCGGCACAACGATGCGGGAGCGCATCCTCGGGCACCTGGAGGTCTCGCCGGCGTTCCGGAACGGCGTCGCGTTCGTCGAAGGCGCCGGGAGACGGACGATCGAACGCATGCTGGCCCACTCCCGGTCGGCCTTTCCGCATCTGGTCGAGGAGATCGAGGGGATGGCCGACGGGCTCGAGATCCCGTTCCTGCACCTCTTTGCCCACCAGTGCCGATCGGAGATCGAAGGCCTGCGCGACCCGCCCGGGTGCTCGACGATCGCGATCCGCCACGGCCAAACCGCAATCCTCGCACACAACGAGGACGGAAGCGACCTCGATGTCGGCAGGATGTTCCTGGCGCGGGTCACCCCTCCGAGCGGGGTGACCTTCCTCGCCCTGGTCTACCCCGGCTTGATCCCGGGGAACGGCCCGGGCCTGAACCGCCACGGCATCGTGGAGACGACCAACTTCATCCAGCCCCACGAGGTGGCCGACGGCATTCCCCGCTACCTGATCGGCCGGGCCATCCTCGAAGCGAGGACCCTCGACGAGGCGGTTCGGCTGGCCACGACAGGTCCCAGGGCGTTCCCGTGGCACCACAACCTGCTCTCCCTCGAGGAGGGGCGCATCCTCTCAATCGAGACGGTCGCCTGGCCCGAGCCACGGGCCGACGTCCTGGAGATCGAAGGTCTCCAGATCCATACCAACCACCTCCTGCACCCCGCGCTGGTCGGCGACACGGTGGGGAAGCGGCCCTACGACGTCCCCTACGTCTCGTCCACGACCCGCCTGGACGTGCTCACCCGCGCGGTCGCAAAGTGGGGTCCACCCTCGAACGTGGCCGGCGTGCTCGACCTGCTCTCCCTCCACGAGGGCAGGCCGTACAGCCCCTGCCGCCACCCACGGGGCAGGGTTCGGGGGGCGACGCTCGCCACGGCCATCTTCCAGGCCCCGGAGAAGCGGATGGTGCTCTTCCACGGCAATCCCTGCCTGGGGAACCGGAAGGAGCACCGGGTATAGCCGTCGTGCGCGCCGGAAGTCCGGCCCGCCGGAAGGTGTGCGTCGCCGGCACCGAGTACACTGGAACCGTGCTCCGAAGGGAGGTCGTCGTGCGCACCTCGCGTTTCCTCCTCTCCAGCCTCCTGTCCCTGCTCGGCGCTGGCGGCTGCGACGCCGGCGAGGGCGACTCCTCTCCCGACGACGACACCGACGCCGACAGCGATGTCGATACGGACG
>JAFGLY010000045.1 GCA_016927815.1 Deltaproteobacteria bacterium
GGTCGTTTCTCGATCAGTCATTACTGCTGATAGAACCTGATTTATTATAAGTTCTATCAAGCTCTGTTGCCCTGCATGGGCACCGTTCAGGCTATGAACCCGAGAGGACCAGCCCGGAGCATCGCCCCGAGAACGTGCTGGTCCTGATCGATGAGGCAGCGTGTTCTCGACCGCGAAACCCAGCTCGCAGATCCTCGGCTGGGTGCGCGGCACCTCGGCTGCTCCCGAGAAGCCCTTCCGGGACGAGTTGCTCAACTCCGAGTGGCTCGATGACCGGGCCCGATCCCTCGCGGCCCGGTTCACGCTGGACCCGTCGCGGCGCACGTCACGGAGCGCCTTCCTGCGGTTCGACGACAACGTACGCCTCCTGCGCGAGGCGTACCGCGCCCTCGCCGGCGACGTGCGCCGGGGCGAGCACATGACCGCCGCTGCGGAGTGGCTTCTCGACAACTTCTACGTGGTCGCTTCCGAGATCCGTGACGTCCGCCGGGACCTGCCCCAAGGCTACTACCGCGGCCTGCCCAAGCTCGCTGCCCGGGAACAGGAGGGAAACGCGCGCGTCTACGCGCTCGCCGTGGAGTTGATCCGCCACAGCGACAGCCGCCTCGACGGCCCTCAGCTCGTGCGCTGGCTGGATGCCTTCCAAGCGGTCGCCCCGCTGACCATCGGGGAACTCTGGGCATGGCCGAGCATGGTCAAGCTCGCCCTGGTCGAGAACCTCCGGCGGCTGGCGGACGAGATGCTGGCTGCCCGCGAGGCCCGATGCGCGGCCGACGCGTTCGTCGCGAGGGTCGATACGGCAGGAAAGGGCCCGCTCCCGCCCCTGCCAGGTGCGCTGCACCCCGCGTTCGTCGTTCGACTCCTGCGACGCGCGCGCGAGTACGGCCCGCGACTCCTGGCGGTCCAGAGCGGCCTCGACGCGCACCTCGCCCTCGGCGGGCAGACGGCGGAGACGGTGATCCGCGGCGAGCACCAGCGCGAGGCTGCCGCCCAGGTTTCCGTTGCGAACGTCGTGACGAGCCTGCGACTCTGCTCCACGTTCGACTGGACCCGGTTCGTCGAGACGGTGAGCCTGGTCGAGCGGAACCTGCAGCAGGATCCCGCCGGCGTCTACGGGCGGATGGACTTCCTCTCCCGCGATCGCTACCGGCAGGCGGTCGAGGAACTCTCCGACCAGACCGGGGAGGGCCAGATCCAGGTCGCCCAACGGGCGGTGGAGAGCGCACGCAGGGTACGCGAGGCCGAGGGACAGGGCGCCCGTGCTGCCCATGTCGGGTACCACCTCATCGGCGGGGGGCGCCGGACGTTCGAGGCGTTCGTGAACTGGCGCCCCGGTCTGTGGAGAGGCCTGCGACGTCTCGTGTTCGCTCACGCGACCGCGGCCTACCTCGGAGCCATCGCGTTCCTGACCGCTGCGCTCGTCACTGCTGGTCTCGCGTACGTGCGGGCCCAGGGCAGCCCGACGTGGGTGCAGATCGGCGTGGCGCTGCTCCTGCTCGTGCCCGCGAGCGACGTGTCCGTCGCGTTCGTCCAACGCGTCGCCGCCCGGTTCGCTCCGCCCCGACGCCTGCCCCGTCTCGACCTCACGGCGGGCCTGCCCCCGGATGCGAGGACTCTGGTGGTCGTGCCCACGTTGCTCACGAGCGTCGAGGGCGTCGGGCGGCAGATCGAGCGCCTCGAGGTCCTGGCGCTCGGCAACCTCGATCCCTGCATCCACTTCGCCGTCCTCGGCGACTTCGCGGATGCCCCTTCGCGCGACATGCCGGGCGACGCCGCCATCCTGGCCTCGGCCCGAAGCGGAATCGAGGCGCTCAACGCCCGCCTCGGCGAGGGTCGCCGCGACCGGTTCTTCCTCCTGCACCGAGCGCGGCAGTGGAACGAGGGGGAACGTACGTGGATGGGGTGGGAGCGTAAGCGCGGGAAGATCGAGGAGTTGAACCGTCTCCTCCGCGGCGCCGACGACACGAGCTTCGATGTCCAGGTGGGCGACACGAGCATCCTCCCGGACGTGCGCTACTGCATCACGCTGGATGCGGACACGCGGCTCCCACGGGACGGAGCCCGGAAGCTGGTCGCCATCATCGAGCATCCGCTCAATCGCCCGCTGTTCGACCCGCAGTGCGGTCGCGTCACCGAGGGGTACGGCATCCTGCAGCCGCGCGTCAGCGTCACCGCCTCCAGCGCGGCCGGGTCGCGATTCGCGAGGATCTTCGCCGGGCACACGGGTGTCGACCCGTACACCACGGCCGTCTCGGATACCTACCAGGACCTGTTCGGAGAGGGCAGCTACACGGGCAAGGGGCTCTACGACGTCGACGCATTCACCGCGGCACTGGAGGGGCGGGTCCCCGACAACACGATTCTCTCGCACGATCTCTTCGAGGGCCTGCATGCCCGCACCGGGCTCGTGACGGACGTCGAGGTCATCGACGACTATCCATCGAGCGTTCTGGCCCACACGCGCCGCCAGCACCGCTGGACCCGTGGAGACTGGCAGATCCTCGGCTGGCTCTTCCCGTTCGTGCGGACCCACGCGGGCCTGGCGCGCAACCGCCTCCCCATCATCTCGCGGTGGAAGATCCTCGACAACCTGCGGCGCGCGTTGGTGGCGCCCGCGACGGTCGTCCTGCTCCTCTCCGCCTGGACCCTGTTGCCGGGAAATCCTGCGATCTGGACCGCTGCCGTCCTGGCGTCCCTCGCATTTCCACTCCTGGCGCTCGTGGTCCATGTCCTGGCCGGCCCGCCGGCCCACCAGCCGGTGGGAGCCTACCTGAGGGCAGTGGCGGAGGACGCGTCGGGCACCTTCGCGCGCATCCTGTTGCAGCTCGCCTTCCTCGCGAACCAGGCCGTCGCCATGGGGCACGCCATCCTCGTCACCCTCGGCCGGCTCGGGATCACGCACCGCGGCCTGCTCAAGTGGGAGACCGCTTCGGCGAGCGCCACGCGGGGCGCCGGGCTCGAGCGTGGAGCGGGTGCCCGGACGTTCCTGGTCGCGATGGCGCCGAGCCCGGCCATCGCGCTCTTCGGCGTGATCGTCGTCTTTGCCTGTCGGCCGGTCGCACTCTACGCAGCGCTGCCCCTGCTCCTGCTGTGGGCGGTCGCCCCGCTCGTCGCGTTCCGGCTCTCCCAGCCGATGGCACAGCGGAACGCCCCGCTCGGACCGGAGGACATCGACTTCCTCCGGGACCTGGCCCGTGCGACATGGAGGTACTTCGAGGCGTTCACAAGGCCGGAGGATCACTTCCTGCCCCCCGACAACTTCCAGGAGGCACCGGGGCGGGTCGCGCACCGGACCTCCCCGACCAACATCGGCATGGGGCTTCTCTCCACGCTGGCAGCCCACGATCTCGGCTTCGTCTCCACGGACGAACTCGTCGGGCGGGTCGACGCCACGCTCACGACGATGGAGGGGCTGGAGCGGCTCGAAGGGCATCTGTTCAACTGGTACGACACGGTGAGCCTCGCACCGCTCCCACCCCGGTACGTCTCGACCGTGGACAGCGGCAACCTCGCCGGCGCGCTCATCACGCTGTCCGAGGGGCTTCGGCGAATCGGGCGCGAGTCCCCCGTGGAGGGGGCGGGCGCCAGCCGCCGGGCCGACGAGAGGCTCGAGAGCCTCTCGCGGCGTGCGGCGGCCTTTGCCGATGGCATGTCCTTCCAGTTTCTCTACGACCCGCGCCTGAGTCTCCTCTCCATCGGGTACCGTGCCGCGGACGCGGAGGGGGCTGGCCGGCTCGACCCAGCCCGCTACGACCTCCTCGCGTCGGAGGCGCGCCTCGCGAGTTTCATCGCCATCGCCAAGGGAGACCTCCCCGAGAAGCACTGGTTCCACCTGGGGCGAGCCGTCACGAGCGTGCACGGAAGGCCCACGCTCCTCTCGTGGAGCGCGACGCTCTTCGAGTACCTCATGCCGCTGCTGGTGATGCGCAGCTACCCCGACACGCTGTTGGACGAGAGCTGCCGGATGGCGGTGCGCCGGCAGCGGGACTACGCGGCCCTGCACGGGGTGCCATGGGGCATCTCGGAGTCCGCCTACGACCTGGTCGATCACCACGGCACCTACCAGTACAAGGCGTTCGGCGTCCCGGGTCTCGGCATGAAACGCGGTCTCGCCGACGACCTGGTGGTCGCACCCTATGCGACCGCGCTGGCTGCCCTCGTTCACCCGACCGCAGCGACGGCGAACCTCCGCCGCCTCGTCCGTGAGGGCCTCCTCGGCCAGTACGGCTGCTTCGACGCCATTGACTACACGCCCCGGCGTCCGGAAGACCCCGAGCCGGAAACGCCAGGGTCCGCCCGCCCCCGGGGCGTGCTCGTTCGGACGTACTTCGCCCACCACCAGGGGATGACGCTCGTGGCCATCGCGGGCGCGCTCACCGGCCACCGAATGGCGAGACGATTCCACTCGGATCTACGCATGCGGGCGACGGAGCTGCTCCTTCAAGAGCGCGTGCCGCGCCATGCAGCAGTCATCCGGCCACGGCCTGACGAGGAGGAGCGCGCCCCGCCACCCGTGCTGCCGGTGGCGATCCGCCGATTCCGCACCCCTCACACCACCTTCCCGCACGCGCAGTTCCTTTCGAACGGGAACTACACCACCGTGGTCACGAACGCCGGTGGGGGTGCGAGTTCCTGCCGGGGGGTTGCCGTCACGAGGTGGCGGCAGGATGCGACGTGTGACCCCGGCGGGCAGTACCTCTTCCTCCGCGACGTCAGGAGCGGGCGGGTGTGGTCCGCGACGCACCACCCGACCGGCCACGACGCCGAGGACGACACCGTCGTCTTCACCATGGAGAAGGCGACGTTCCAGAGGAAAGAGGACGAGATCGGGACACGCCTCGACATCGCGGTCTCGCCCGAGGACGACGTCGAGGTGCGCCGGCTGGAGGTGACCAACCACGGGGATCGCGCGCGCGAACTCGAGATCACCAGCTACGCCGAGATCGTCCTCGCGCCGATCGCCGACGACCTCGCCCATCCGGCGTTCGGCAAGCTCTTCGTCGAGTCGGAGTCCGTTCCGGAGAGCAACGCCCTGCTCTGCCGACGGCGGCCGCGGTCACCCGAGGACACCGAGGTCTTCGCCGTGCACGTCATCGGCCAGGAAGGTCGGACGCAGGGCCCGGTGGAGTGGGAGTGCGACCGCGGGATGTTCCTCGGCCGTGGTCGCGGTCCGGGGAATCCCCAGGCACTCGACGGACGCCCGCTCTCGGGCACGACCGGCGTCCTGCTCGATCCGATCGTGAGCCTGCGGCAGCGCGTACGCATCGCACCCGGAGGCGTGGTGAGGCTCTCGTTCGTCATGGGGATGGCGTCGAGCCGGGAGACGGCCCTCGCGCTGGCGCAGCGCTACCGCGATCCGAGCGCCACGGTGCGGACGTTCACGCTCGCCTTCGCCAACGCGCAGAGCCGGCTGTACCACCTCGGCATCTCCAGTGACGAGGCCGTCCTGTACGAGCGCCTCGCCTCGCGTGTGCTGTACGCCGATGCCTCGCTGCGTCCGGGGCCGGACATCCTGGCCCGCGGTACGCTGGGCCAGGCTGGCTTGTGGGGGCACGGCGTCTCCGGCGACCTCCCGGTCCTGCTGGTGCGCATCGTCTCGGATGCGGATCTCGCCCTCGCTCGGGAGGTCCTCACGGCCCAGGAGTACTGGCGGCTGAAGGGGCTCACGGCGGACGTCGTGATCCTGAACGAGCACCAGGTCAGCTACCTCGACGAGGTGCACGCCCGACTGGCGGCCCTCCTCGACGACGGACCCTGGCGCACCTGGAAGCATCGTCCGGGCGGCGCGTACCTCCTGCGTGGCGATCGGATGAGCGAAGCCGAGCGTCTCCTCCTCTGCAGCGTGGCTCGCGTCGTCCTGAGGGGAGCCGCGGGATCGCTGGCGCAACAACTCGATCGACCCACGCCACCTCCCCCCGAGCCGGTGTCCTTCGAACCCGCACATCCCGCACAGCCCGGCCGGGCACCGGCGCCGACCGCACGACCCGCAGTGCCGCCGCTGGCCTTTGCGAACGGACTGGGCGGCTTCGCCGATGGCGGCCGCGAGTACGTCGTCGTCCTGGAGGGCGACCGGGAGACACCGCAGCCCTGGGCCAACGTCATCGCGAGCCCCGTCTTCGGCACGGTCGTCACGGCTTCCGGTGCGTCGTTCACGTGGTCCGAGAACAGCCGAGAGAACCGCCTCACCCCGTTCGCGAACGATCCGATCACCGATACGACCTCCGAGGCCATCCTGGTCCGCGACGACGACAGCGGTGACGCCTGGTCTCCCACAGCGGGGCCGCTGCCTCGCGCTCCGACGAGCGGCCGATTCGTGATCCGCCACGGTGCGGGGGTCACTCGCTTCGAACGTACGGCGTACGGCATCCGCCATGCCCTCGACGTCTTCGTGGACCCGACGGACCCCGTGAAGTTCTCGCTGTTGACGCTGACCAACGAGACCGACCGTCCGCGGCGCCTGTCCATCTTCGGCTACACGGAGTGGGGCCTGGGACCGCCGCGGGCCGGCCATCAACAGCACGTCGTGACGGAGCAGGACCAGACGACCGGGGCGGTCCTGGCCACCAATGTCTGGAACCACGAGTTCGCCGGACGCGCGGCCTTCGTCCACGCGAGCGAGGGGCTCCGCTCGGCGACCGGCGACCGTGCCGCCTTCATCGGCCGGAACGGCTCGCTGGCACGACCGGCGGTGCTGGCGCAGGACACGCTCGTCTCCCGCTTCGGCGCGGGGCTCGATCCCTGCGCGGCCCTGCAGGTCGGCGTCGTCCTCGCCCCGAGCGAGACCCGACGCCTCGTCTTCCTGCTCGGCGAGGGAAGAGACGTGGCGCACGTGCAGGAGATGGTCGGGCGCCACGGACGCCCGGAGGCCGCGGACGCCTCGCTCGCGGCCGTGCGGCACGGCTGGGAGGAGACGCTCGGAGTGGTCCAGGTCCGGACGCCCGACGACTCCTTCGACGTCCTCCTGAACCGCTGGCTTCTCTACCAGGACCTGAGCTGCCGGATGTGGGCCCGCACGGGGTACCACCAGCCAGGCGGTGCCTACGGCTTCCGCGACCAGTTGCAGGACGCCATGGCCCTGGCGATGGTGCGACCGGCCCTGGTGCGCGAGCACCTCTTGCGGGCGGCGGCCCGGCAGTTCAGGGAGGGGGACGTCCAGCACTGGTGGCACCCGCCAAGCGGCCGGGGGACACGCACCCGCTGCTCGGACGATCTCCTCTGGCTTCCGTTCGCGGTGCTGCACTACGTCCGAACCACGGGAGATGTCGGTGTGCTCGACGAGCGCGTCCCGTTCCTCGAGGGACCGGCGCTGGCGCCCGGTGCCCAGGACGCCTACGCGCTGCCTGCCGTCTCCGCGGAGGACGGCTCGCTCCTCGAGCACTGCCTGCGTGCTCTCGATCGTGGGATCACCTCGGGCTCCCACGGCCTGCCGCTCATGGGCGGCGGCGACTGGAACGACGGGATGAACCGCGTGGGCAGGGAGGGGCGCGGCGAGAGCACCTGGCTCGGCTTCTTTCTCCACGCCGTCCTGTCCGAGTTCGCGCCGTTGTGCGTCACGCGGCAAGACGCCGTTCGGGCCGATCGCTACCGCGCCGAGGCGGCACGCCTCCTCGCTGCCCTGAAGCAGTCCTGGGACGGCGAGTGGTACCGGCGCGGCTACTACGACGACGGCACACCGCTCGGCTCGATGCAGAACGACGAGTGCGCCATCGACTCCATCGCCCAGTCCTGGGCGGTCCTGTCGGGCGTCGCCGCCCCGCGGATGGCGGAACGCGCCATGGACTCGGTCCGGACGCACCTCGTCCGACGAGGTGCCCAGGTCGTGCTGCTGCTCACGCCGCCGTTCGACCGCTCGGCGCAGGCCCCCGGGTACATCCGGGGCTACCCGCCCGGCGTGCGCGAGAATGGCGGCCAGTACACGCACGCCGCCGCCTGGATCGTGATGGCGCTCGCGAAGCTGGGCAGCGGCGACGAGGCGACCGAACTGTTCCACATGTTGAACCCCGTGAACCATACGCGTACGGGTTCGGACGTGGCGCGCTACCAGGGAGAGCCGTACGTGGTCGCGGGCGACGTCCACGCCCATCCCCAGCATGCCGGGCGCGCAGGATGGACCTGGTACACCGGTTCGGCCGGCTGGATGTACCGTGCAGGGCTCGAGAGCATCCTCGGGCTCCGGCGCCACGGCGAGACCTTCGAGGTGGATCCGTGCATCCCCACCTCCTGGCCCGAGTACGCCATCACCTGGCGGGTCGGCCGGACACGGTACGAGATCACCGTCACGAACCCCGAACACCGTTGTCGCGGGGTGAAGAGCGCACGACTGGACGGCGCTTCGGTCGATGCCCGGGCGATCGCACTCGTCGATGACGGCCACATCCACGAGGTGCGCATCGTGCTGGGCCGCAACCACCCACGGGGTCCCTCGCCGGGTCACCCGTCGTGATGCGGGCTGAACGACCTTGCCGTGGCCTCGGGGATCGCGCCTGTTTTGGCGGAGGGCGTCGGGGATGTTCTCCCGGGGCAGGTCGATGTGCTGGACCCTCCTGGTCAGGGGGAACGGGCCTCGATTTCCACTCGCCCGTGACGACTCCGTTACATCGCCGTGACATCCTGTTCGTGAGCTGCGATCGGCTTCCCATGCACGCATGCCTCGGAGGTGAGGAAGCGTGGACCTCGCGTGAAGCCCCACCGACAGACGACGGCCCACGTTCCCGTCGTCGGCTCCTCACCGAGGAATGCCCATGCCTGTTCCTGTCCCGTCACCCCTCCGGCCAGCCGACGATCGCGAGGTCCGGGTCGCTCGCGACGCCCGCAACGCCCGTGCCGAAGCCCGTGCCCGCTCCGACTCCCTGGGCGCTGCACTCGATGCCGTCCTCCGGGCCCGTGCCAGGGCCGGCGTCGCCGTGGCGACCCCGGCAGCGGTGGCGGACGAGCCGGCACTCGCCGGCGGCGCAAAGCCCCCGCACATTCCCTCGTCCTAGCCTCCTGCGTGCCCGGGACGGTCGGGGGCCCTCCAGTCGGCGGGCGGGCCTGGATCCCGGCGTGGTCCGGCGGCCAGGGCGCCGCTCTGCCAGGCGCACCCTGACCCTCTGGGAGGAGAAATGCGCGATGGGGTGGAGACACGGGTTCCGCCGGCAAGTCGAGTGGAGTCAACTTGACCGGCCTGAAGTTCAATGCTGACTGACCCCATGAAGCCCCTTCTCGACCGGCTTCACCGAGCGACTGTCCACCGTTGCGGCGTCCGAGGGGGTGCTGCTGGTGGGGCCCGAGAGGCTGCTTGCCCAGGGCGGAGCCTGGTGTGTACGGGTCCAGCGTGAACCTGGCTCTCGGGCAGGGGTGCAACGGAGGCGTGGGGTACGGTGGAGGGATGGGCAGAAGGAACGCCATCGACCCTGGCGAGGAGATGCGCCGGGTCGGGTGGGAGGTCCGGTGGCCTCCCCTGTCGGCCCCAGCAGCGTGGGCACCTCGCAGGCAACGAAGACCCTGTCTCATTGGTGACGACAACGAAAGATGGACAGTCTGAACGACGGCCCCACCCACGTTCGTCAAGGCTTGCGCCCCACCTTCCCCCACCCAGCGAGCCTCCGGCCTGCCCCCGGATGCAGGGGCAGTACTCCGGGCCGGGCTGCACGAAGGTCCGGTCGTTGTTGGCGTCGTCGAGCGCGTCCTTCAGCGCCTCCCGGTAGGTGCGCGTGTCGCCCGACTCCACGGTGTAGCCGTCGACCCCGAGGAAGCCGTCGGCCTCCGCCATGACGTCGCTGACCGTGGCGAACCCGTTGACGTTGACGCTATCGGTGTCCGGCGCGTAGATGAGCGCGGATCCGTTCACGAAGCCGGCAGCATGGGACGGACGAAGGTGTGATGCCTGGAACCGACCCTGACCGCGCTACGCTCGTTCGAGATCCGTGATCCGGAATCTGGGGCTCCTCACTCCGGCCAGGGGCAGGAGTCCCCTTGATCCACGGGGTTTCGACGACGCGCAGCAGGCGTTCCAGAGCGGCATCGGCCTGCAAGGGTACTTCTGATTGGAGGGAGAAGGGCCCTGCTCGGGGTCGGTCAGGGCGCCAAGGGTTCCCCAGCCGGAGCCGGGTGGGCGAGCAGGGTCCGGGCGTGCGCTCCCTCCATGCCCTCGGGATCGCGTTCGGCCACCTCGCGCCAGGCCCGTTCGGCGGCCTCCCGGTCCCCCAGTCGGGCGCGGACCAGCCCCTTCCACAGGCGGGCGCGAAGGTGGTCCGGGCGAGCGGCCAGGACCGCGTCGAGCCCTGCCTCGGCGCGGTCCGCCATGCCCACCGCCAGACGCAGGGCGCAGACGTTGACCTGCACGTCCAAGTCGTCTGGGTCCAGTTGGCGAGCCCGCTCCACGAAGGTCATGGCCGCCGTCAGGTCGCCCTCCAGGATGGCTCGGTAGGCGTGCTCGTTGAGCGTGGGGAGGTCCGAGGGGAGATCCGATGCCGCGGCGCTGGCGGCCTCGTGCGGGTTCCTCGCCGTGGCGGGCGCCACCGTTGCCGACCCGGAGAGAGAGGCCGCTGCAGCGGTGAGCACGAGGACCCCCAGGGCGCCCGCCGCCCACAC
>JAFGLY010000046.1 GCA_016927815.1 Deltaproteobacteria bacterium
CCCCCGCTCGCGGGCTCACGAGTCCCATCGCGACCGCGATCTCGAGCGCGGCGGCACATTCGCCGACCTCACCCCGGGCCCGCCCTAAGGCCGACGGCCCCGCACCCGTCCACGACCCACGACCCACGATCACGGCCGACGATCACGATCACGACCGATGCCCACGATCCCGTGGCCACCCATCGCGATGTCGACACCCCAGTGCCCGAGGGCCTCCGCTTGCCGGTTCCGCTCACGACGGGTACGCCACGGCCGAGGCCGGCGAGGTGACCGCAGACAACGAGGCCAGGCGCGACACCAGGCTGCCCAGCACCGTCGTCGGGCTGGGCATCGTCAGCCTGTTCACGGATGTCTCCAGCGAGGCGATCTTTCCCCTCCTCCCCATGTTCTTGACGATGCTGGGCGCATCCAACGCCCTCATCGGCCTGATCGAGGGCGCCGCCGAATGCGTCGCGAACGTGCTCAAGTACCTGACCGGGCTCGTCGCCGACCGGCGGGCACGCTTGAAGCCGCTCATCACGATCGGCTACGGCGTCTCGACGGTGATCCGTCCACTCGTCGCCTTCGCAGCCACTCCCTGGCAGGTGCTCCTGGTGCGGATCGGCGACCGGGTCGGGAAGGGCGTGCGCACGAGCCCGAGAGACGCGCTCATCGCCAACGCCACGGATCCGTCCGTCAGGGGACGCGCCTACGGATTCCACCGCGCCATGGACCACGCCGGCGCGGCCCTCGGCACGCTCCTCGGTGCCGGACTCCTCTGGGCGTTGGGTGCGACCACCGCCGAGGCGGCCACCGTCGACCAGATGCGAACGGTGTTTCTCTGGGCCGCGGTTCCGGGCGTGTTCGCCATGATCGCGCTCGCCTCGACGCGTGAGCCTCCGAGGCCCGTGTCCATGCCGGCGGCGTCGGGGGAGACGCATGCGCTGCCGCCGGCTTTGAGGCGAGTGCTCCTGCCCGTCGTCCTGTTCGCCTTCGCCAACGCCACGGACGCGTTCGTCATCGTCAAGGCCGCGCGTCTCGGCGCCTCGCCGATCCTGGCGCCCCTCCTGTGGCTGGCGCTTCACGTCGTCAAGGCGAGCACCGCCACCGCCGGAGGGCGTCTCGCGGACCGCTACGGAAAGCGCAACGCCCTGGCGCTCGGGTGGTCCGTCTACGCCGTCACGTGGTCCGCGGTCGGCTTTGCCGGGAGCATCCCGACCCTCTTCGTCCTCGCGGCCATCTACGGAACCTCCCACGGCCTGGTCGAGGGAGCGGAGAAGGCCTTGATCGCCCAGCTCGCTTCGGACAGCGGCAAGGGCAGGGCCTTCGGCTCGTACAACATGCTCATCGGCCTCGCCGCTCTCGCAGCCGGCACGACGTTCGGGGCGGTGTGGGATCGCTTCGGCAGCGCCGTCGCGTTCACCGGTTCCGGTGTCGTCGCGCTGATCGCCGCAGGGACGCTGCTCGCCGTCGTGCCGAGACAAAGGGAGGCGTGAGACGTGCCGGCTATCGGGTGATGGCTTCCCAGATGGGGTGCGCCACGGCCACGGCCAGGAACAGGAGGCTCACCAGGGCCTGACCCCACCGGCGGTGGGTCGCCTGGAGCACACCGAGCCCGATTAGCCCGAGCGCGCCCAGTGCCCAGAGGACGGCCCAGGCGAGCCCGGTGCACACGGGGATGGCCGCCGAGCAGGTGTCCCCGCCCACGAGCAGGGCGCCGATCGACGCGGCCAACAGGACCAGGCCCGCACGCCAGTCGGGGACCACGGGGGCGTCCGTCTCCATGGGGCTCCTCTCGACCTTTGAGGATCCCGGACGGGCTCCCAGTGTGACCGACCGACCCGGACCCCGACGGGGTGGTACGATGCGTGCACCCCGCGGAGGCGCTCGTGGACCCCGTCCCGGACCTGCCCATCCAGGACTTCCTGATCCGAGGCTGCTACCCCAACGCCTGGACGTTCGCCGCCTGGCGGGAGGAGGGGCACCACGACGCGAGATCCGGCCTTCGGGGGCCCGTGGTCGAGTACGAGCTCGGCGGCGAGCGCCACGTCCTGAACGTCCGGGAGATGGACGTGAAGCTGCTCAACCACCGCGACCCCGCGGTGGGCCTGCGCCACCTGTCCCTGCTCGTGGCCGCCCGCCAGGGGCACGCGGGCGCGCTCGCCGAGTTGGAGGCGGCGCTTGCCCCCATCGTCGCGGACAACGTCGCACACTACGAAGACCTGGGGCTGGTCGAGGACGCGACCGTGGTGCCATCCACGTCCCGTGCGCCGCCCGACCCCGGGCACCTGAGCCAGAAGGGGGCGAGTCTGCTCGCCCTTACCCAGGAGGGCTACCCCGTCCCGGACTTCTGTGTCCTGACCTCCGCGGCCCACGACCTGCCGCCCTCGGACCGAGAGCGGCTCACCGCGATCGCGCTGCGGAACCTGGAGCGCATGACGCGTCGCAAGCTGGACTCGTCCACGCACCCGCTCGTGTTCGCGATGCGGTACGCGATGCCCGACTACATCCCCGGCCTCATGCCCACCTACCTCAACGTCGGGGTCACCCGGGCCACCTGGCGTGCCCTGAGGGGTATCTACGGACCCGACCCGGCAGACCGGATGTTCCTGAACAACCTCCGGAACCTGAGGGCGCTGCTCGACCCGTCCTCTCTCGACGTGCCCCTCGCCGCGCTGGCCGGACCCGCGCCCACGGAGGACCGCGAGGCCCTCATCGCCCACCTCGCCAGCGACCTCGGCCGGCGCGCGCCCGGTCTCCTCCACGACGCCGTCCGACAGGCCTGCTTCTTCGTGCACCACGTCCACCGCTACTTCCAGGAGAACGAGGAGCTGATCTTCACGTTCACGAGGGGCCGTCGCCTGCTTCCCTCGATCCTCTTCCAGCAGATGATCTGCACCGTCCGGGGAGACGGGTCCTACCCCGGCGTGCTCTACAGCCGGAACCCGCGCACGGGCCGGGGCCGGGTCGTGGAGAGCGTGCGGAACATCTTCGGGGAAGACATCATGACCGGCACGGTCCAGACGGAGAACGACGAGTTCGACGACCGGGAGCAGATTCGGGATCGGTTCCCCGCCGTGTACCACGTGGAGCCGCTCCTCGCGGGTCTGGAGCGCCGGGCCTCGTCCACGGTCACGGTGGAGTTCGCGGCAGAGACCGTGCGCCGGGGGCACTTCTTCGCGCTCCTGCAGCTCAATCCGTCCGAGATGACGGGCCGGGCCACCCTGGTGTCCGCCATGGACATGGTGGCCGAGGGCATCGTGCCCGCCCGCCGCGTGCCGGAGCTGGTCAAGCCCTACCACCTGCGCCAGATCGTCTCGGACAGCATCGATCCCCGGTCCATGGAGCGCCTGACCTTCTTCTCCCAGGGCTTCTCCATCCTCCCCCGCACCGCGGCCTCGGCGCGGATCTACTTCAACGCGGGCGCGGCGCTGGAGGCCCGTCGGCGCGGAGAGCGCGTCTGCTTCTGCAAGGACCGCTTTGTCCCCAGCGATACGGTGGTCATGGGCGAGATGGACATCGTCCTGTCGCTCGCGCCGGCGGCGATCCACGTGGTCACGGCCTGCCGGGGCTTCGGGATCCCCGCCTTCCTCAACCTGGAGCGGTACGGGGTCCGCCTCGAGGAGGGCAGACGCCTCGTCAACGCCCAGGGCCTCGTCCTCGAGGAGGGGGACTGGCTCACGGTGTCCTCCAAGCGGCGGACCCTCTTTTGCGGCCAGGCCGACTTCATGCCCTCCCGGTACCAGAAGTACCTCACGGGGGAGCGCTTTCCGCTCGAGGCGAGGGAGGCCGAGGTCTTCGGGGTCTTGAAAGACGCCGATGCGGCCTACCGCCACCTGGTGGCCAGCCTCGACGTGGAGGAGATCGAGAGCCTGGCGGAGCTGGCCAAGCTCGTCCGTTCGGACCTGAAGGGGGACCCGGAGCGGTCGGCCGAGCTCGTCAACCACTGGTTCGACGCCAATACCGACGCCTTCGTAACCCAGGTCCTCGCCGCGCGCCTGGGCACCCACCAGGAGCTCCTCGAGGTGTACCGCTGCCTGACCACGGACCGGCAGGCGGTGCTGCAGCAGCGCGCGGTGGCCCGATGCCGGGCCGAGGGCCTCCGGGGGCTCGAAGCCGGGTCCTTCATGCTGGGGCGGTTCGTCGCGGTGCCGCACCGGACGGCGTTCTGGCGCGCGCTCGACGACGCGGACGTGGCCTTCCTGCTCGACGAGTGGGTGTCCTTCCTCAAGTACATGCAGGTGCTGGACGACGTGGGGGAGCGCCGCCTGGTGCGGGCCCGGCAGGTGGTGATGGGCGAGCGGCTCGCACCCATCCGGATCGCCTCGGCCGACGTGCGCGTCTTCGCCGCCCTGAAGCTCACGGGCCGTGCGATGACGGGCATCTCGGCCGCGGCCGCCGAGAATGCCGAGACCTCGGGCGTGATTGACCTCCTCTCGGGCCCATGGTCCGCGCTCTTCGACAGCCCCTGGTCCAGGCAACCCCTCGTGGCGCTGTGCGCCGAGGAGGGTCTGCCCGTGCCCGAGGATCGGTAGGCCCCGGGACACCCCCTGTCCTCGCCCCGAGCCCCTCCCGGGTTACCTCGAAACGGGATCCCCGCGGGGTTTCCCATCCGCCCCGCACTGGAGCCGCCATGACCGTCAACAAGGCCATACTCGTCGGAAACCTCGGGCAGGACCCGGAGCTGCGCACCACCGCGGGCGGATCCCCGGTCTGCACGCTGCGCGTGGCCACCACCGACCGCCGCAAGGACAAGGACGGCAACTGGAGCGACTACACCGAGTGGCACACCGTGGTCGTGTTCGGCCGGCAGGCCGAGACCGCCTCCACCTACCTACGCAAGGGCCGCATGGTCTACGTCGAGGGGCGCCTGCAGACCCGCAAGTGGCAGGATCGGAACGGCCAGGATCGGTGGACCACCGAGATCGTGGCCGACAGCGTCCGCTTCCTCGGAGGGGGGCAGCAGCAGGGGTCTGGCCGACGCGACGCACCCCGCCGCGACCCCGACACCGATCCCGGGATCCAGGACGAGCCGCCCCCGCCGCCCGACGGCGATCCCCCCTACGAGGATGTGCCGTTCTGACGGGCACCAAGCACTCCCCACACGAGCCCGGAACGGCGCGCCTCCAGCGTGCAGATCGGCGGCCGCAGCAGGGGGAACGGATGGCAGGCTGTAGGCTGCAGGCTGTAGCTTCGGAGCTGCGGGCGCACCCTTCGACGAGGTTCCGTACCGGGAAAGCCTCGCCCCTACAGTCTACAGTCTACAGCCTCCTATCGGGGGTCCTCGCCCGTGCGGATCGTCGTGTGCCCGAGATCCCCGGGGGCCACCCGCCACCCCTCGGGTCCGAGCTGCCAGGCCTGCTCCACCAGCTCCACCCCCATCACGGGCGACTGGGGACCGTGGCCCTCCACGCGCACCAGCACGGTGCCCTCCCGGAGCACGGGCGCACGATCCGGGGGCAGGGGATCGCCCAGGGAGACGTGGACCACCACGGCATCCACGACCTGTCGCGGCGGGTCCACGGACCACCGGCGCAGGAACTCGATCCGGGGCTCCCCGTCCTCCACGTACCGGGCGGCGTCTGGGAAGGAACGCCAGCGGATGGCCTGCCAGTAGGCGTCCGCAGCCTCTGAGAGGTGCCGCACCTCCGCGGCCTGTTCCCGAACGCCCTCCGGGCGGTGGAGGGGACAGGCAGCCAGGAACGCCACGAGCAGCAGGCGGATCATGCGACTCGCTAACGCGGGATGAGGGGGTGCGGCCTCACGGAGCCCAGGCGGGCGGATCGGGCTATGTCCGCTCCGGATCCCCGGAAACCTCCGCCCTCGCCATGCACCCCGCCACCGCCAGGCCGTCGAGGACGCCGGTGCCCGCGCTGCTCCTCGTGGGCCTGCTCCTCGTGGGCTGCGCCCACCGGACCCGCATCGCCTCCGAGCCATCGGGAGCGGGGGTCCAGGTGGGTCGCCGCGTGATCGGATCCACCCCGGTCGAGATCGTGGTCTGGAGCGTGCCGTTCACCCACCCCAGCGCCACCGTGACGCTCGCGGGCTACCGGCCTTCCGTGATCGATCTCAGGGCCGACCGCCGTCCCGCCCGGCGGGCGTGGGAGTTCCTCACCTTTCGTTGGAAGCAGGCCTTCGCCCGGGAACCGGGCCAGGCGCACGAGGTTCTCCTCGTCCCGCGCCACGGTCCGGTGGGCACCTGGACCGAGGAGGACATCCCCGGCTAGGCCTGGGGCTTCTTCCTGGGCCGGCCGGGCTTCCGGCGCAGCTTCGCGGGTGCGTCGGCCGGGGCGGCTTCCGGGGGTGGTGCCTCCTGTCCCGGGTGCAGGGCCCCAGGGGTGCGGGCCGTGCGGTCGAAGCGGCGCTCGCGCAGCACGTTGGCCACCGCGCCCGCCTCCACGAATCCGCCGTCCGCGGAAACCTCCCCCTTGCCGCAGTTCACGGCCACCTGTGCGTCGAAGTTGTACGGATCGCAGGCCGTGATGAACCCCAACAGCACCATGTGGGGGCTCACCTTCTCCAGGTTCATGCCCACCCTGAGCAGGAGCTGCAGCCGGACGAACTCCTGGAGCACCGGAGCCATCTTGAGGTTGGCCGAGTGAAGTCCGAGATCGGTCAGGAACCGGATCTTCGCTCGCCGCGGGTGTTCGCGCACCTGGGACGCGAAGCGCTCGGCCACGCGCTCCAGGCTGGGCAGGTTCACGAGGTCCGAGAAGGGGACGAAGCCGCCCTTGCCGTCGCGCAGCACCAGGTAGTGCTGCACGTAGAGGCACTTCTTGACGCGGAACGTGGACAGCAGCGAGAAGTAGAGCTTGTTGAACACCCGCACGTCTTCTCGCCGGATGCCGGGCACCTGGGCCTCGAGCATGTCCAGGGTCTCGTCTGGCATGAGCGACGACTCGGCGAAGTCGTGTCCCTTGCGCTTGAGCCCGTCCCGAAGCGAGCCGAGGATGCGCAGGCCCAGGTAGAAGACCTCGCGGATGTGATCGTTCTCGGGACGCATGGCGAACCGGAACACCTCGCCGACCTGGTCCTCGTTGATGCCTCCGCCGATCACCACGATGAGGCTCGTGGCCAGGCCCACCTCGCGCAGGTTGCGGAGCGCCTGGAGCTTGATGTCCAGAAGCGGACGGCCACGCAGGATGCGGTTGGCCTCCTCGTCGAACCCGTCAAACTGGAGAAACACCTCGTCGAAGCCTGCCTCCTTCATACGGCGGGCGAACGAGAGGTCGGCGATGCGCAGGCCGTTCGTGTGGAGGGCGGTGAGGTGCCCCGCGTCCTTGGCCTTCTTCACCCAGTCCACGAGGTCCTTGCGGACCGTGGGTTCGGCCGCCATGAAATCCAGCTTGATGTGCCTCTTCTCTTTCAAGAGCGGTTCGATGCCCGTGAGATCGAGATCCTCGGTCTCCTCGGTGTTGGCCTTGGCCAGGCAGATCGGGCAGTCGAGGTTGCAGGACTCGGTGAGGCGGAGGAGGTAGTCCCGCTGGGTGTACCGCTCCGAGTTCACCTGGAAGTAGAACCGGTCCACCTCCCGCCAGTAGTCGGGCGCCCGCGACAGGAGCTGGACGCTGGTTCCGTGCTCGGGGCAGTGCTTCTCGAGACGGGCCACGCCCTCGGTGATGACCACCTCGGCGGGTACGTCCTCGAGGCAGGTGTTGCAGATGCCGCGGGTACGCCGCAGCACCTCGCGGGGGGGGGATGGATCGGCCATCAGGGCTCCTTGGAGGAAAGACAGGGCGGGTGCCGGGAGGCGCGACCCTCCAACCTACGACGGACTCCGGACGTTCGCCACCGGATACCCCCACCCCTCGGGACCCCCGGGAGGGCTAGCGGGCTTGCAGCCATGCCAGCGGATCCTGCGGGGTTCCGTGGTAGCGTACCTCGAAGTGGAGGAGGTAGCCGGAGGTGTCCACGAGGCCGGAGTTGCCCACGAACCCCAGGACGTCTCCGGCGCCGACCTGCTGGCCGGCCACGACCTTCAGGCCGTTGGCGTGCGCGTAGACCGTGGAGTGGGCACCGTGTTCGAGCACCACGGTCTGTCCGAACCCTCGGATGAAACCCGCCTGGTGGACGGTCCCCCCGTACACCGCGCGGAACGGCGTGCCGTAGGGCGCCTCGATGTCCACCCCGGTGTTGCGCGTCGTCTCGCCGGTCACGGGGTCCGTCCCAACCCCGTACCCGCGGACCACGCGACCGGCGACCGGCCAGGGCAGGCGGCCGTAGGCGGTGCGGAACGCGCTGGGGGCAGCGGCTGGCGTGGCCGGATCTTTCGGGGCCGCCTGCGAGGTCTCTGCCAGGGTGGCGGCCAGCTCGGACTCCACCCGGGCGCGCTCCTCGAGCACAACCCGGGCCAGGTCCCGGCGCTTCCGGACGTCGTCCAACAGGGCCACCTTGCGAGCCCGCTCGTCCCGCAGCGCAGCCTCCTTGACCCTCAAGTCCGCCTGGAACGTGGCCACGGTGGCCCGGTCCCGGTCCACCGAGGCCAGGGTGGCCCGGCGGCGTTCGACCTGGGCGGTGTAGTTCGCCAGGCGTGCCCGGTCGTGCTGGAGAACGGCAAGCAGGTAGCGCGCCCGCCGCCTCAGGTCGGCAGGCGACTCGGCGTCGAAGAGCGCCCGCGCCAGGTGGGTGCGCACGAGGCGATACAGAGCCCGGCAGCGCGCCTGCACCTCCGAGGCCTCCCGGTCGAACGCGGCCTGGCTGGCGGCCAGTTCGCCCTCCATCCGCAGACGCCGGGACTCCACGGCGTCGGATTGAGCCCGGAGCCCCTCGATCTCGTCGCCGAGGGCCCGTAGCTGCCGGTCCACGCGATCGATCTCTCCCAGCACGCCCTGCTCCTCGAGCCGGGTCGCGGCCAGCGTCACCGCGGGGTCCTCGTCCTGGGCCACCGCGAGACCGGCTCCGAGGAGAACCGCCAGCACCAGCGCCCGTCCCCCGACCCCTGGCCGCATCAGGCCACCTTGGACAGGAAGCGGGCCACCGCGGCCCAGGTGCCGGTCACCGCGAGCGCGACACCCAGGAGCCCCAGTCCGAGCACCATGGGCCAGGGCAGGAAGCTGAGCGGCTCTCCGGCCACGCCCAGGTCCACGGCGGCCTGCAGGCGCACCAGAAACCCGTGATGGAGAACCGCCAGGGCCCCGATCGCGAGCCCGGAGCCCACGATCCCCTGGAGGAGCGCCTCCACCAGGAACGGCACGAGGACGAACCGGTCGCTGGCACCCACGAGGCGCATCGTGTCCAGCTCCTCCCTGCGGCTGAAGACCACGAGGTGGATCGTGTTGGCCACGAGAAAGACCCCCGCGAGCGCGACCATGCCCCCCAGCACCACCGCCAGGATCCTCAGCATGGACAGGAACGCGTTGAACCGTTCGACCCACTGCTGGCCGTAGTCGAGGCCGTCGAACTCCGGGAGCGCGAGGGTTTCGGCCACCCGGTGAATGGCCTCGGGATCGTCGTGGCCTGGGGCGAGCGTGATCTCCAGGGAAGCGGGCAGCACGTCCGGCCCCAGGTCCGCGAGGACCGGCGCCACCTCCGGCACCCGCTCCGCGAGCCACGTGCGGGCCTCGTCCTCCGAGACGTACCGCACCGCGGACACCGCCTCCATGGCACCCACCTGCTCCTTGAGTTCGAACCGGCGCTCCACAGGGATGTCGGGCGCGAACCAGGCCGAGATGTGGGTGTCCCGCTCCCACCCGCCGGTGACCGCCTGCAGGTTGTGAACGATGACGAGGAAGACCCCGAGGAGGAGCGTGGCCGAGGCCACCACGCCCGTCGCCACCAGGCTCAGGTAGACGTTCTCCCGGAGGCTCCGCACCGCGCGTCTGAGAAGGTGTGCGGTCACAGACGGCATGGCACCTCCCCGACGAGCCGCCCCCGGTCGAACCGCACGCGGCGGTAGGGGAACCGCTCCATCAAGCCCGTGTCGTGGGTGGCCACGACCACCGTGGTGCCGCGCAGGTTGACCGCCTGGAGGATCTCGACCACCTCGATGGCCATGGCGCCGTCGAGGTTCCCGGTGGGCTCGTCCGCCAGCACGATGGCCGGATCGTTGACCAGGGCCCGGGCCACGGCCACCCGCTGCTGCTCCCCGCCCGACAGCACCCGAGGCGACTCCTCCTCCCGTCCGCCCAGCCCCACGGTGGTCAGCACCGCGCGCACCCGGCGCTGGATGGTCTCCCGGGGCGTGCCCAGGACCTCCAGGGCCAACCCCACGTTCTCCCCCACGTTGCGGGTCGGGATGAGCTTGAAGTCCTGGAACACCACGCCGATGTTCCGGCGGAGCAGGTGACGGTGGCCCCGAGCCAGATCCGTGACGTCCACCCCCCCGACCCAGATGCGCCCCTCCGAGGGTGGTTCGGCCACGTACAGCAGGCGAAGGAGCGTGGTCTTGCCGGCGCCGCTCGGGCCGGTGACGTAGCAGAACTCGCCCTTGCGGACGCCGAGGCTCACGTCCTGGAGGGCGTGGATGTCACCGTAGCGCTTCGAGACGTGGTAGAGCCGGATCATAGGGGGCGGTCGTCGTAGACCTGCCGGGGGCGGGGAGCCTATCCCGTGCCGCTCGGGGCGTCCCCCGGCGTGATATCCTCCGGCCCGGCACAGGAGACGACGTGCAGATCGGCGTATACGGAGGTTCCTTCGACCCTCCCCACGTGGGCCATGCCCTCGTGGCCGGGTGGTTGCTGTGGACCGGGCGCGTGGACGAGGTCTGGTTGGTTCCCGCCTTCGCCCACGCGTTCGACAAGCCGCTCTCCCCGTTCGACCGGCGCGTGGCGCTCTGCCAGGCCCTGGCCGCGGACGTGGATCCATCCCGCATCCACGTGGACGCCGTGGAAGCCGGGCTTCCCGTTCCCTCCTACACCCTCGGTACCTTGGAGATCCTGGCCGCCCGCCGAGCCGACGCTCGCCTCCGCCTGGTGGTGGGTGCCGACGTACTCGACCAGGTCGACCACTGGCACGCCTGGGACGAGATCCGGCAGCGGTTCCCGGTGATCGTCGCGGGCCGGGCCGGCTGGCCGCCGGTTCCCGGGTCTCCGACGTTCCCCGACGTGTCGTCCACCGAGATCCGCCGTCGCCTCGCCGCGGGAGAACCGGTGGACGGGCTGGTCACCTCGCGCGTGGCTCGCATGCTCTCTGCTTCCTTGTGATGGCTGGATCCACCATGCTGATCCTCTTCGACATCGATGGCACGCTCGTACGGCTCGGCAGCGCGGGCCGCCGGTCCATGGAGGCGGCTTTCGAGCGGGTGTACGGCATCCCCGACGGCTTCGCGAACGTGGACTTCCGCGGCTCGTTGGACCCGAGTCTGCTCGACCAGGCGCGGCGCACTCACGGGATTCCCCAGGACCCGGTCGCCGAGGCCCGCTTCCTCGCGCACTACCTCGAGGTTCTCGAGTCCACGCTCGATCCCGCGCACCGGGCGGACCAGCATCTCTGCCCGGGCGTGGAGCCCACCCTCCAGCGGCTGTCGTCCGGCCACGTGCTGGGACTGGTCACCGGGAACTGGCGCGAAGGCGCCCGACGCAAACTCGGGGCCTTCGGGTTGTGGGAACGCTTCGCGGTGGGCGGCTTCGGAGAAGACGGGACCGAGCGCGTGGACCTCGTCCGGATGGCGCTTTGGCGAGCGCAGGCGCAGCAGTTCGACGTCCAGCGCGTGGCGGTCGTGGGCGACACCCCTGCGGACGTGGAGAGCGCTCGGCGGGCCGGCGCCAGGTCCGTGGCCGTGTGTACGGGTTGGAACACCGAGGAAGACCTGAGGAACGCGGATCCGGACCTCCTGCTCCCGGATCTCGAGTCGGGCCTCCCGGACCTCCTGGCGCTCCTGGAGGCCTGACCCTCAACGCGGGTTGGGCGTGTACAGCACCACGTGGGACGCGCCGAACAGGTTCCGGTCGAGCCCGCCGAAGAACAGGCCTCCGTACTCGGGGTCCACGGCCCAGGTGGGGTCTCCGAACCCCTCGGGGAGCACGCCGGTGGATCCGTCGCCCGAGCAGTCGCCCACGTCGCTCCAGACATCGGTCTCGGGATCGTACACCTCGGCGCAGGCCACGGGCTGGCCGGCTTGCATGCCCCGATCGGACAGGCCGTCGAACCCCCCCACGACCAGCACCCGTCCGCCCGTCAGGGGTGCCGCCGCGTGGAAGGCGCGCGGCTGGTTCATGGACGCCGCCCGGGTCCACACATCGGCGGCGGCGTCGTAGATCCAGGCCCGGTCCGTGGCCGGCTGCGTGTCCTCGGCCTCCACCTCGCCGGTGACGAGCGAGCCGCCGCACAGGAGCACCCGGCCGTCTCCCAGCGAGGCCATCGCGGGCCTCAAGATGCCCGTGTCGGTGCCGAAGGACGGGGCGGAGATCTCCGACACGGTCCCCGATCCGTCCACCCGGTAGCAGGCGTCGTGGGCGGCGTAGCGGGTGGCGCCGTAGTCGAGGCCGCCGCACCAGATGGCCGCGTCCCCCGACGAGGCTGCGGCGCCCCACTGGATCTCGATGTCGAACCGGTCGGATCCGCGTGCGAAGGTGCGGGTGGCCGGCTGGTAGACCTCCACGGTGGAGGTGAACGTCGCGGAGTCCGTGGCGTCCGAGTGGGTGAACCCGCCGAACAGGACCACCTCGCCGCCATCGAGGGCCACGGCCACGTGTGCCGCGCGGGGTGCGCGCAGGGACCCGGCCACCTCCAGGGTCCCGGTGGCCGGGTCGAAGATCAGGACCTGGGAGGTGACGCTCCAGCCGTTGAGGTAGGCCGACCATCCTCCGGTCACGAGGATCCGCCCCACGTCCCCGTGACCCGTACCGCCGATCCGCGTGGCAGTGGCGCAGGAGCGGCCCGTGATCGAGGAGACCCCGTCCGAACCCCAATCGTCCGACGTGGGGGGGAGCGTCGCCACGGTTTCCAGGGGGAAGCCGGCCTGCACCGGGGCCAGGGCCAGGCTGAGGACGCGGTCCGAGGCGCTCCCGCCGTTCATCCCGTAGTCGGAGCCGCCGAACAGGTAGAAGGCGCCCGCCCCGTCGGAGGCCCCCGCCGCGCACCACAGGCCGTCCTCCATCTCGTCGAAGAGGGCCACGCGCTCGGTGCCGGCCGTGTAGATCGGCACCACGACGTCCTCGTCCGGTCCCACGTCGAGCGGGGCCGTGACGCCGTAGAGCACGAGGTGCGAGGCCACGCGGCTCTCCACGTCGTACCCTTCGACCGCGACCACCGAGCCGGGATCGATCGGCATCAGGCCGCCCACCTCGGAGGTGGAGCCCGAGTCCGGAGCCCCCAGTTCGTAGCGGTCCACGCCGCCGTTCGGGGCGCGGACCTCGACCCACAGCGAGACCACGTCCTGGAACGCGTCCGCCTGGTTGGGTGCCGTCACCGGCTCCAGGCGCAGCGAGAAGGAGGCCTCGTTGCCGGGGCCGCATCCGGTGAGCAGGCAGGCGGCCGAGAGGCGTGCGAGGTGGTGCGGCATCCGAGGCTCCGGCCCCAGCGTAGGAGGCCCTCCCGGGGGCGTCAAGACGGCGTCGGCCCTTCCTTGGGGGTCCACCTTCTCCCAGGTCCGGATAGACGCTGTCTCGTGGGGCCCCAGGCGGGCCGTCCGATGGAGAGCGGATTGTTCCACCGGGCATCGGATCTCGAGCGCGCGTTTCTGGTCCTCGCGGGCTTCACCGATCGGCACACGCCTGTGCCGTCGAGTCCGGACCACGGCGGACGGGTCGAGGATCTCGGCCTCGCGCTCGACCGGATGGGCCTGCCCGGCGCAGAGGTGGCGGCGTGCCACCAGGTCCACGGGGCCCGGGTGTTCCGGGTGTGGGGACCCGCCTGGCCCGCAGGTGACGGGGATGCCCTCGTCACCACGGTGCCGGGCCTGGTGCTCGGGGTGCGGACGGCCGACTGCGTGCCCGTCCTCCTGGCCGGGCCCGGCGGCGTGGCTGCCGTCCACGCCGGCTGGCGGGGCACGGCCGCCGGGGTGGTGCACGCCGCGGTGGAGGCGCTCTCGGCCGCCACCGGCCAGCCGGCCGGGGCCTTCCGAGCCGCGTTGGGCCCCGCCGTGGGCCCCTGCTGCTACGCGGTCGGCCCAGAGGTGGTCGACGCCCTGGCGCACGTGGCGCCGCCCGAGGTCTTCGTCGCCTCTACCGGTGTGGATCTCCGGGCCGTGGTGCTGCACGTGCTCGCCTCCCTCGGCGTGGCGGCCCGGATTGCGGTGCCAGCCTGCACCGCCTGCGACGAGCGTTTCCACTCCTGGCGCCGCGACGGCCGGGCCGCCGGTCGCCAGGCCGCCCTGGTGGCCCTGCGGCCATGAGGCTCGTCTTCCCGGTCCTCGTCCTGGCGGCCTGCCACGGGAAGTTCACGGAAACGGCCGAGGCGCTCGATCGGTACCGTTCGGGGCGTGCTCACCTCGAACGCGGGGAGCCGGTCGAGGCCGCCGAGGACTTCGCGGACGCGGCGCGACTCGACCCCACCTCGGTCGCGCTCGTGGCCTGGCAGGCCCACGCGCTGGCCGAGGCGGGCGACCTCGAGGGGGCCGTGCGGGTTCTCTCGGGCCAGGCCCCGTCGGGCACCGTCACCCCGCTCATGCGCTACAACCGGGCGTGCTACCTGGCCCGCCTCGGGCGTTCCCTCGAGGCGCTCGACAGCCTGCAGCGCGCGGTCCAGGAGGACCCCGACCTGGTGGCCGCGGCTCGGATCGACCCGGACCTCGTCCTGCTCGCCGGCACTCCCGGCTTCGAGGCCGTGGTGGGTCACCCCGCCGTCCAGGCCCGGATGGCCGGTGAGGAGGGGGCGATCCTGGCCGGGGAGACCTACGACCTCGTGCTGGAGGTCCGAGGCCCCGAGGGCATGCGGCTCGACCTCACCTGGGTCGGCCCTGCGCTTCCTGGCTTCGAGGTGCGGCGCATCGTGGACGAGGCCGAGGAAGACGGGCGGCACCGTACGTTGACCTTCACGTTGTTCGCGGGCGTCGCGGGGGAGGGGACGCTGGGCCCCTGGCGCCTCGGCGTGTCCGGCCAGGCCCTGGATCTCCCCGCCGTAGCGTGGGAGGTCGTCGCGCCCCCGGGGGCGACCCCGCGGACCCCACCCGTTCTGCAACCGATGGGCCCCGGGTTCTGGTGCCCCGCGGAGGTGCTCGAAGGCCGTGCGACGCCTTCGGTGGGAACGTGGCTGGGACGCCTCCTGGTCGTGCATGCGCCGTCCGACCGCGTGGAGGTGGATCCGGACGCGGTGACCGGGTCTCCGCTCGTGCTGGAGGTGCGCCGGGACGGCCAGATCCAGGCCGTGGCCCAGGCCCGCTCCTGGGCGCCCGACGCTGCCCGGGCCCACGTACGGGTGATCGCGGGAACCGACCCGGTGCTGGATGCCGTGGTGCCGGCCCCGCAGCCGCCCGTTCGCCCCTGACTAGGGCGTGTCGTCGCAGGACGCGTCGCAGGCGTCGTTGTCGCCGGCTCCATTTCCGCTGATCGCGTTTCCGCACTCGACGACGGTGGTGGAGGCCTGGCACGAGATGCCGTACTCTCCGTTCCCGGTGATCGTGTTGTCCACCGCCGAGAGCGTGGAGCCGCTGGCCACGAGGCCGCTGCCGCTGTTGTCCGAGAACGTGGCCCCGCGGACGTCGGCCGTGGAGGTGCCCAGCCAGGCACCGTCTTCGGCGTTGGACGAGAAGGTCCCGCCGCTCACGGTGAGGGTGGACCCCGTGGTGAGCAGCCCCGTGGAGGCGCTTCCCGTGAGTTCGACACCCGTGAGATCGGCCGCGGAGTTCCTCAGGTAGACCCCGTAGGAGGCGCTGTCCTGGACCACGACGCCGTCGAGGACGGCCCCCGAGATGCCGGACAGCGAGATGCCGGCGTCGCCCGGGGACTGCACGGTGACCCCGTGCATCTCGGCCTGGGTGGTGGAGCTGGATCCGGACACGGTCAAGCCGATGCCGACGCCATAGGCCGGAGCTTCGATAAAGACGTTCGAAGCATAGAACTCCACCGCCCTGCTCGACCAGGACAGGGCCACGACGTCGCCCGCGTAGCCCGGCTCCACGGACGAGGCGGTGATCGTCACCGCCTCCATGTGGAGGTTGGAGTCGTCTCCCTTGACAAAGCCGGTGGCCAGTCCATTGATCGTGGCGTTCGAGAGAGTCAACTCGCAGCCGCCCTCGATGCTGAGGGCGTTCAGGGCCGTGGACTCCGTGTAGGTCGATTCGTACTCGCCCCGCGGGTAGGTGTCGTAGGTGTAGGTGAAGGGCCCCTGGTCCAGGATCTCCAGGCCGTCCACGGCGACCTGCCCGCCGCTGCAGGAGACCAGGTAGCCGCCGCACCCGTTCATCACGCTGTCCGTGAGCGTGGCCCCTCCCGATCCCAGGTCCTCCATGCCGACCACCCACTCGCTGTAGCCGGTCCAGGTGTTGCCCTCGGCCACGAGGGTGGAGTCGTAGCCCTGCAGGCTCCGGTGGCCGTTCTCGAAGGTGTTGTCCCGGACCTCCATGTGGCCCGAGTACCCCTGGATGTCGGTCCCGAAGTCCTTCCAGACCACCCAGTACTCGTAGCCGAACACGTCGGAGTAGTCGTCCCAGAACTCGGCCGCGTCGTTCTCGGAGAACAGGTTGCCCTCGATCACCGATTGGGTGTTTTCGTACAGCCAGATGCACGGCAGGGCCTGGGTGCCCGACAGGCTGCCGGTGAAGGTGCTGTCCCGGATCTCCGAGGTGCCCTGGAAGTCGATGAAGGCGGACCACTGGTTGCCCGAGAAGGTGACCCCGGAGACGTGCACGTCGGACACCACGTCGGAGATGCCCCACCCCTCGTTGTCCTCCACCACGCCCCCGGTCCACGCCATGGTGCCCATCTCCACGGCCGACGCGGCGGGGAAGTCCACGTAGTAGCCCTCCGAGGTGTCCACCTCCTCCACCTGCCGCAGGTTCCGGATCGAGAGGTTGGTGGCCACGGCGTCCAGGTAGAGCAGCAACAGCCCGCGCCGCCCGTTGTCGTCGAACGTGGTGTCCGTAAGCGTGGCCGTGCCCCCCCCGAGGTTGTAGGAGATCAGCCAGGCACCGGCGTCGTTCCAGCCCGTGACGGTGGTGCCCGCGATCGTGATGTCGTTGCCCTCGGCGTAGAGCCCGACGCTGGCCAGCACCTCGTCGTCGAGGTCGTAGTCCGAGACGACCTTCGGGTCGCCGTAGAACGTGGAGTTGGTGACTGAGAGCGACTCGTCGGACGGACCCACCCAGAGCGCGCCGAACTCGGTGGGATTCGTGATGGTGACCCCGTCCATCGAGAGGTCGCCCCGGTACTGGTAGACCCCGAACAGGCCCCCGGTGATCGTGTCTCCGGACAGGGAAACCGTGTCCACGCGCTGGGCGAGGACCCCGAGGATGGCGTTGTCGGTGAGGTGGTTGTTCTCGAGCACGAGGCTCGAGGCGCTGTCCGCGAAGACCGCGAACCCGTCGCTGAACGAGCCGTCCTCGCCGAGCTCGGTGTACCGCGTGCCCCGGATGGTGGTGTCGCGGACCACGATCTCCGCGTCGCCGGTGCCCACCACGCCGAAGGCGGTGTTGTTCACGAAGTTGCAGCCGGACACCACGGCCCTGCCGCCGTCCACGAAGACCACGCCTTCCTGGACCGAGTAGAAGGTGCAGTCCGACACCGTGAGGTCCGTGACGTCCCGGGCGTGGATGGCGTGGCTGCCGACCTCGGACGACGAGAGGCTCGCCAGGGTCACGTTCGAGGCGTCCTCCACCTCGATGCCGTTGGCATCGGCGGAGAACCCGATCCCCTCGAGCGTGACGTCCGAGACACCCAGGATGGTGAAGGGCACGTCGTCCCCGGGCGCGCTCCAGATCGTCCGGCTGTAGCCCGCGCCCTGGATGGTCACGGACTTGTTCACGATGACGGTTTCGTTGAACTCGCCCGCGCAGACCTCGATGATCGAGCCCTCGGAGGCGAGACGGATGGCGTCGTTGAGCGAGGCGTACCCTCCACCGCCGTCCACCGTGATGCAGCCTTCCTCGGGGGTGTCGGTCTCGCCGGTGTCGTCCTCGACCGCGGTGTCGTCGGGCGACGAGGTGTCGTCCTCGTCGGGACTCTCGGTGTCGTTGCAGGCGGCGGCGAGAAGGAACGGGATCAACACGAGCGTATCGAGGCGGGGCATCCACGGACTCCGTGCACGGGGGCATCCCGGATGGTACCTGCTCCAGGGGCCGCCCGCAATCGGCAGTGCGCCGATCGCCTTGACGAAAGGGGCGACACCGAGTACATGCCCGGCCCCGGGGCACCGCCCCACCTTTGGCCCCAGAGGGATCCATGGCCGTCCGCCTCCGCCTCACGCGTACCGGCAAGAAGAAGCAGCCATCCTACCGTATCGTGGCCGCCGACTCGCGATCTCCGCGGGACGGTCGGTTCATCGAGATCCTCGGGTGGTACGACCCCAAGGTCGATCCTCCCGCGATCCAGATCGACCTCGCCCGCATCGACCACTGGCTGGGGACCGGCGCCACGGCGTCGGAGACCGTGGCCAGCCTGATCGCCCGGGCCCGCAAGGCTGGCCCGGTGGAGGGATAGGTGGAACACCTCGTCTCGTTCCTTTCGCGCGGCCTGGTGGCCCACCCCGAAGAGGTCTACACCAACGTCGTGGAGGGAGAGACGGTGCTCATCGTCGAGCTCCAGGTCCACGACGACGACGTCGCCCGCGTGAACGGGCCCGGGGGTCGCAACATCCGCGCCATGCGGCAGGTGCTCTCCGCCGCGAGCGGCCGCAAGAAGGCGGTCCTCGAGATCGTGAACGCCCATGCCGCGCGGGACGAAGAGGAGTAGCCCCGCATCCGGGGCCCCTTCCGGCGACGTGGTCCTCGGGAGGATCTCGGGCGTCTTCGGACTGGATGGCGAGGTGCGTCTGCTCCTCCACAATCCGGGCTCGGATCTCCTGGATCGTCCCAGGGAGGTCCGCCTCCTGTCCCCCGAGGGCTTCCCGCGGTCTATGCGCCTCTCGGCCCGGCGGGGGGCAGGGCGTCGCATCCTGGGTCGGATCGAAGGCGTGGACGGCCCGGAGGCCGCCGCCGCGCTCGTGGGCTGGACGGTGGTGATCGGGCGCGACGCCCTCCCGGCGCCCGAGCCCGAGTCCTGGTACCTGCACGACGTCCTCGGCCGCCCGGTCCACACGGTCACGGGCCGGGACCTCGGGCGCCTCGTCGCCGTCCACCAGGGCGGGCCCGTGGACGTCTGGGAGATGACCGGATCGAACGGGACGACGTGGCTCCCGCTCCTCGCCGGCCGGGTCCTGGCCGTGGCGGACGACGGCATCGTCGTCTCCGGCGAGGGCATCGTGGCCGGTTGACCTCGTGCGTGCCCGGGAGGTGCCTCGTGCGCTTCGACCTCCTGACCCTCTTCCCTGAGCTGTGCCGCGGGCCGTTAGACGCCTCCATCCTGGGGCGGGCTCGCCAGGCCGGGATCGTGGAGGTCCACATCCACGACATGCGCCCCTTCGGCCTGGGCCTGCATCGACAGGCGGACGACACGCCCTACGGCGGCGGGAGCGGGATGGTCCTCCGGGTGGACGTGGTGGACCGGGCCCTGGAGGCCGTCCGCCGGCCGGACAGCCACGTGATCCTCTTGGAGGCCTCCGGCACGCCGTTCACGCAGGACGCGGCCCGGAGGCTGGCCGGCCATGCCCACCTCGTGCTGATCTGCGGCCACTACGAGGGCGTGGACGCCCGAGTGCGCGACCACCTGGCCGACGAGACGGTGTCCATCGGCGACTTCGTGCTCACGGGCGGGGAACTGCCGGCGCTGGCCGTGGTGGACGCCGTGGCCCGCCTCGTCCCGGGCGTCCTGGGCCGTGCGGAGAGCCTCGACGAGGAGTCCTTCTCGGAGGGGCTGCTCGAGTACCCCCAGTACACCCGACCCCGCACCTGGCGGGGCCACTCGGTCCCGGAGGTGCTCTTGAGCGGCCACCACGCACGGATCCAGGAGTGGCGCCGCGAGCGGGCCCGGGAGCGCACGCGGTCCGTGAGGCCAGACCTTCTCGACCCCGGGCCGGCCGGAGGCAACGAGCGGGATCGAACGGCTGAAGGCGACACGCCTTGACAGCGCGGGGTTCCGCCGCTACCTTGCCGCGCTTTTCCCGCCCCCGACCGGCGTGCCCCCTCGTGGCTCGGGCTTCCGCATCGGAAGGGGCGTCGTGCCCATCGAGGCTCCCATGTTGTCCATGCCCCAGATCGAAGCGGCCGACTTTCCCCAGGCGAGGCCGGCGGACCTCCGGCCCGGCGACAAGGTGCGCGTCCACGTCCGCATCGTCGAGGTCATCGCGGGCGGCAAGGCGGGACGCACCGCCGGAAAGCTCGCGGACCGCACCAAGGTCCGTACACAGGTCTTCGAGGGCACCGTCATCGCGCTGCGGCGGGCCGGTCACCGGTCCACCTTCACGGTCCGCAAGATCTCCTACGGCGTGGGCGTCGAGCGTGTCTTCCCGATCGAGAGCCCCAACGTCGAGCAGATCGAGATCGTGGCCCGGCACCGCGTCCGGCGCGCCAAGCTGTACTACATGCGCGGCCTTCGGGGTCGGTCCGCCCGGCTCAAGACCGTCCGGTGACGGAACGGTCGCCGGACGATCGCCGGCGAGCCGTCCAGCGTGGGGCCCAAGCGGAGTCGTGGGTCGCTCGGCGTCTCGAGTCCGAGGGGTGGCGGATCCTGGAGCGCAACTGGCGGTGTGACGCCGGCGAGATCGACCTCGTGGCCGAACGCGAGGGCGTGCTGCGCTTCGTGGAGGTCAAGGCGCGGGTCCCGGAGGATCCCACCGGTCTCGAGGCCGTGGATCGGGAGAAGCAGCGCCGCGTGGCTCGGGCGGCCGAGACGTTCCTCGCCGTCCGGGAGGGGAACTGGCGGGAGGTCGCCTTCCTGGTGGCCCTCGTGGAGCCGACCCCGAGCGGCTTCGCGGCCCAGTGGGTGGACGACGCGTTCGATGCGTGACGAGGGATCTACCGTCCCCGGGCCTTCAGCCCGGCGAAGACCTGCAAATCCAGGGTGTCGGACCCCGTGAGCACCGGGTAGGGGTGCTCGATGGCGTGCGGGACCACCCACCCGACGTTGCCGCCCAGGTCGACCTGCACCGCCTGGAGGACCCGCCAGTGGAACGCGAGCCCGGCCCGCGCGCTCGTGGCCTCTGCGCCGGTGACCGGAGTCGACCGGGTGAGCGCGAGCGTCTCGGGGAGCAGGATCCCGGAGGGGATCACCTCCCAGGTCCGGTAGGTGACCCCGATTCCGAGGTCGATGCCCAGGCGGCGTCCGTCCGCTTTCTCGCCGGCGACGAACTCGATTCCGGAACGGATGTCGAGCACATCGGGGCCGTCCAGTTCCACGCCCTCGGCAGTGACCGCGCCGGCGGCATCCTGGAGGTTCGTGGTGAATGGCCCGGTGTGGGTCCAGGACGCACCCATGTAGGGCTCCCCGGCGCCCTTCCGGGTGGAGAACGCGGTGGCCACCCGCCACGCGTTCCCCCCCTCGCCTGCGCCGCGGGATCCGCCGGAGACGGTCCAGAAAGGCGTGGCGTTGGCCGTCCGCCAGGCGGCCTCCAGCATCCAGGTGGCGCGGTTCTTCCGCCGGGGGAACGCCTCGGAGAACGGCGTGCCTCGAAGGCCGAGCCAGACGCCCTGGAACCCGGACCCCTCCCGCATCGGCAGGGGCTCCAGCGGATCGGTGCCCACCATGGTGCCGGCGTGGACCCCGGACGGATCGTAGGCCATCCGGTTGGCGGACGGAAACGACACGCGCTCGAGCGCAACCTGCTCGGCCTCGGCGAAGACGCCGATGCCCGGGCCCACGCTGAAGACGCCGCCGTACAGCACCTCGTGGGTTTCGAGGAGACGACTCCCCACCCTTGTGCCGTCCTCGACCAGGCCGCCTGAGAGGCGGCCGAACCGGTAGGTGATTCCTGCATCGCCGCGAAGCCGAGGGGGCAGGTCGGTCATCTGGGCGGCACCGGCCTCGGGTGCGACGAACGCGAAGAGCAGCGGGAGCATCCCGAGGGGCATCGGTCTCACCTCTTTCCCGGGGAGCCTACGGTCTCGGCGGTGCCAGCGTCAAGACCACCTTCCTGCCGCGACGGACCCCGCAGCCCGTACTCCTTCATCTTGAGCTGGAGCCCCTTGCGGGAGATGCCGAGGCGACGGGCGGTCCGGGTGACGTTTCCGGCCTCGGCCTCCAGCGCGCGTCGGATCCGTTCGCGCTCGAGCCGGGCCAGGTGCACACGCAGGAACTCGTGCAGCCCCAGGTCCTCCTCCGGGGCGGTCGCGTTCCGGCCGGGCGCGGTGAGGATGCCCTCCAAGTCCGTGACCCCGATCCGATCCCCCTCGGCCGTGAGGACGGCCCGCTCCACCACGTTCTGCAGTTCCCGGACGTTGCCCGGCCAGGACCATGCCTGGAGGGCCGCCAGGGCCTCCGGGTCCGCATCCCGGACCCGGCCGCCGCGCCGGGACGGGTGGGTCTTGACGAACTGCTCCACCAGGATGGGTATGTCCTCGATCCGCTCCCTCAAGGGGGGGATCCGGATGACGACCCCGGCCAGGGCATCGTACAGGTCGCGTTGGAAGCGGTGCGCCGCGACAGCCTGGGGGAGGTCCACGTGCGAGGCCGCCACGAGGCGGATGTCCACCGGGAGGCGACGGGCGCCTCCCACCCGTCCGAAGGCACGGTCCCGGAGCACGTCCAGGAGGCGGGCCTGCGTGTCCGGGGGCAGTTCGGACACCTCGTCCAGGAAGAGGGTCCCGCCATCGGCCAGCTCGATGCGCCCGGGCTTGCTCCCCGCGGTGCCCGGGAACGCCCCTCGCTCGTAGCCGAAGAGCTCGGCGTCGAAGAGGTTCTCGGCAATCGCGCCGCAGTGGACGTGGATGAAGGGTCGACCGTGCCGGTCGGACAGCTCATGGATCGAGCGGGCCACGAGGGCCTTGCCCGTGCCGGGCTCCCCCAGGATCAAGACCGGGTCGCCGGAGGCGGCCGCGCCCTCGACGACCGTACGGACGTGGCGCAGGCCCGGCAACGGAGCGGATGGGTCCTGGGCATCTTCCTGGGGCTCCCGACGGGCATGGCGCTCACTCGCCAGAGCCTTGCCCACCACGCGCTTCAGGTCGTCCTGGTCGAACGGCTTGGTGACGTAGTCGTGGGCTCCGAGCTTCAGCGCCTCCACCGCCGAGTTCACCGTGCCGTAGGCCGTCAGGATGATCACCGGCACGCCCGGTGCGTGCTCCCGGCACCAGGCGAGGAGCTCCATGCCGCCCATGCGCGGCATGCGGAGATCGGTCACGAGGAGATGGAACCGCTCCTCCTGGAGCCGGCGCACGGCCTGGGCGCCGTCCTCCACCCCGACCACCTCGTAGCCGTTCCGCCGCAGCATGGCGGACAGCACCTTGCGAATGGAGACCTCGTCGTCGGCGACGAGGATGCGAGAGGCAGACATCGCGCACCGGCCCGGCATCGGGCCCGCCCGACAGGGGGGGAGACGACGGGCTCCCTAACACACCGTTCCTCGCCAAGACGCGACGCTTGGTCGGCGGGCCCGCCAGGTGCTACCTTGGGCCGGACCCGGGAAGGAGGCGGAGGCCCCACGGGTCGTCGCCAAGGAACCCCTTCCCAGGAGATCCCCCCGTGCGTCCGCTCGCCCTGCTCTCCCTGCTGCTGCTCCTGGCAGCACCCGCATCGGCTGCCGACAAGGCCCCCGGATTCACGCTGAGAGACCTCGACGGCCGGTCGGTGAGCCTCTCCCAGTACAGCGGTCAGGTCGTGCTGCTCTCGTTCTGGGCCACGTGGTGCACGCCCTGCCAGGCCGAGATGCCTCACCTCCAGCGCTTCCACGACCAGTACGGACCCCAGGGCTTCTCCGTGCTGTCCATCAACACGGACGACGCCCGGTCCGTGTCCCAGGTCAAACCCATCATCAAGGCCAGACAGCTCACCTTCCCGGTCCTGCTGGACCGGGAGACGACCGTCGTGGGCCTCTTCAACCCGGCCAAGACCCTTCCGTTCTCGGTGCTCATCGATCGCCAGGGGGCCATCGCCAAGGTGTTCTCGGGCTACACGCCGGGGGACGAGGTGCTGGTGGAGCAAGCCGTACAGGCGTCCCTGGTCCAGCCTGCCCAGGCGGCCTCCACTCCGTGATCCCGAGCCTGCTGCTCAGCGTCCTGGCCAACCCCTCCGCCGGGGCCATCCCGGTGGGGGGGGACGGACCGCTCGCTGGCACGGTCGTCCAGGTGAACGAACGCCTGATCGTCCGCTGGTACCGAGTGGACGACGTGCTCGAAAACTTCGAGGACCTGCGCGTGCTCGACTACGGCGAGCAGGTGGACCGCCTTACCCTGACCGCCACGAAGGGCTGGCTGACTTTGGGTGTCCAGGCCGACGAGGTCACGCTCTTCGCCAACCGCTACTTCCTCGACGAGGTCGAGACCTGGGAGCGGGACCTTTTGGATCCTGCACTCTCGTCCCCGTGGCCTGCGGCCTTCGTCCGGCTCGAGAAGGTCTACGCCCAGGCGCAGGGTGCCAGCGGGGAGCTCCGCCTCGGAGACACCTACGTGTCCTTCGGTCGCGGCATCGCCCTCGCCCTCGTCCGCAACAGCGAGATCGACATCGACACCTCCGTGCGCGGAGCCCGTGGGGTGGTGCACCTCGGGGCCTGGGACCTCTCCGTGGTCACGGGGTTCACCAACCCCCAGCAGGTCCTCCTGGAGAACCCGAACCTGGACATGGGCCCCGACGATCTCCACGAGGTCGCGGCGGTGCGGGTCGAGCGCTTCGGCCCGGTCGCCGCGGGCCTCCACGCCGTCACGTGGAAGTTCGCCCGTGCGAGCGACGACGGCTCGCCCTTCGCCCGGTACGGCCAGGTCCCCGACGTCGCGGTGGTGGGGGGGAACGTGGAGGCAAGCGGTGTGGGGGGCCTGGACCTCTACCTGGAGGGCGACTGGTTCGGATACCGGTCGGCCGACCTGTTCGTCGAGGAGGAACCGCGGCCGGGGTACGCCCTCTACGGCAGCACCTCCGTCTACCCGGGCCGCTTCACGGTGCTCCTGGAGGCCAAGCGGTACCTGGGCACCGAGCGGATGAACGCCTTCGCAACTCCCTGGGGCTACGAGGTCGCGGCCCCCCCCTCCCTGGACTACGAGCGCGCGATCACGGAGGACTCGTCCGCGGAGGTCAACTCCAACGACATCGCGGGCGCCCGCCTCAAGGTCCAGTACGCGGGCCGGGAGGGCCTCCTGGTGCCCTCCCTGTCCCTGGGCGCGTTCCGGGACGCCGATTTGGGCGGACTGCACTTCAACGGGTCGGCCGAGACCATCGCCCACCCGGTGGCGGGTGTGACCTGGATCGCCGGAGACGTGCATGTCCTCGCCAACGCGGGGGCACGTGCCGACGTCCGCGACGGCGACGTCCGCGGCGACCTCACCCTTCACGGCGACCTCGACGTGGTCGTGCCCGTGGGGGCGCTCGGGCACCTGGAACTGGGCGGCGCCGTCCTCAGGTTCCGCTGGGGAGAGAACGACATCCAGCAGACGGACTACTGGGACGTGACCCACTCTTTGGCGCTCCACCACGGCGAGCGCTGGTCGTTTCTCGTCCACCAGGACTTCAGCGACAACCCGCTCGTCCGATCCACGGGCAACTTGGGCGAGGATCTCTACCTGGCCGGTGAGGTGCAGTTCAAACCCACGCCGGCGGTCACGACCTCCCTCTTCGCCGGTGCCTACAAGGCGGGCATTCGGTGCGCGGGCGGCCAGTGCCGCTCCGTACCCGGCTTCAAGGGACTGAGGCTGTCGGTGGAGGGATCCTTCTGAAGGGTCATTCCGGATGCTGCCGGGACCTTCGGGTGTCGTTATCTTGCCGGACCGCACCGGAACCTTGGGAGTACTCCCGATGCACTGGATCTCGCGCCTCGTCGTAGCCGCCCTCGTCTTTCTGCTGGTCGTACCCGCGGCCGAGGCGGCCCGCATCAAGCCGACCGACGTGACGGCCTCCTCCTACTACGACGACTTGAACAACCCCGACGACGACGTTCTCTACCGGCCCCGGAACGCGGCCGACGGGAAGGTGTCGTCCGTGTGGGTGGAAGGGGAGGAGGGATCGGGCCTGGGGTCCTGGGTCAAGCTCGACCTGGGCGAGGTGAGGACCATCCACCGGCTCCGTGTCTGGAACGGCAACTGGTACTCCTGGGACTACTGGCAGCGGCACAACCGCATCCGGGAGATGGAGATCGAGTTCTCAGACGGCACCGTCCAGAAGGTGACGCTCCAGGACAAGAAGATCCCCGAGGTCATCGAGTTCTCCAAGCCCGTCTCCACCAACTCCGTCAAGCTCAAGATCCTGGGTATCTACCGGGGGAACACCTTCAACGACACGGTCATCTCCGAGATCCAGGTCCTCGACGACGCGCCCGAGGCTCGGCCGGTTCCCGCCTCCACCGCCGACTCGGGCCACCCACCCGAGGACGCCGACGGCTCCTACGAGGTGTCCAACGTGTTCGACGGCATGAGCGACACCATGTGGTGCGAGAACCAGCGCAGCGGCGACGGAACCGGCACGTGGTTGGAGCTGAGGTACGCCACCCCGGTCACGGCCAGCAAGCTGCAGCTCGTCAACGGCAACGGGTACGCGCTCTCCTTCTGGATGGAGACCAACCGGGCCTGCCAGGCCACGCTCTCCTTCTCCGACGGATCCAGCGAGAAGGTCACGCTCCGGGACGTCATGCTGGAGCAGAGCGTCCCGTTCGCGAAGCGGACCGCCTCCAGCATCCGCATCCGGTTCGACACCGTGAAGCAGGGCACCAAGGCCAAGGACCCCGACTACAACATCCTGTGCATCTCCGAGGCCTGGCTCGCCGACTGAACGCGCGACTGGCCCCGGCCGGGGGGGTGTGTAGAACTTGCGGGTGGAGAGACGGTTCCGGTATCCTGAAACCGTGGCCGCCCTTCCGGAGTGTCGCCATGCTCCGTTTCCTCCCCCTCCTGGTCCTCCTCGGCGCCTGCGGTCCCGACTACGTCTTCGGGCGCCAGGACTACATGGACACGTTCTTCCAGGAACCCCCCGCCAAGGTGGACATCCTGTGGGTCGTGGACAACTCCCCCTCCATGCAGCAGGAGCAGGAGGAGGTGGCGAACCGGTTCGAAAACTTCATCTACAGCTTCGAACAGACCAACATCGAGTTCCACATCGGGGTCATCACCACCGACATGGACATCGACAACCCCGACCGGGCCACCCTGCTCGGAGATCCGCCCGTGCTCACGCCAGCGGTGGAGAATTACCGCGACCTCTTCGTCGAGCGCGTCCAGGTGGGCCTCTCCGGATCGGACATGGAACGGGGGCTCGAGGCCGCGTACCAGGCGGTCACCGAGCCCATGATCTCCGACCGAAACGCAGGCTTCCTCCGATCCAACGCCGTTCTCTCCATCATCATCGTGTCGGATGAGAACGACTGCTCCGACCGCGGGGCCCTGCCCGCGGACGCCACCAACATCGACTGCTACGAGCACTCCGAGATGCTCGTGCCCGTCGCCGAGTACGTGAGCACCTTCCGCGCGATGCGGAGCGACCCCTCCCAGGTCGTGGGATCGGCCATCGTAGGCCCGCGCAGGGACGAGGGCTGCCAGGCGTCCGTGCCGGGGACCCGGTACATGAACTTCGCCGAGAGCCTGGGAGGCGTCGAGGGCAACATCTGCGAGGAGAACTTCTCCGGCATCATGGAGGATCTCGGCCTCACCGTGTCGGGCGTGCGTGCGTCCTTCCAGCTCACCTACACGCCCGTGGAGCACACCATCGAGGTCTTCGTGGCCGAGTCGGAGAAGGACACGGCCGAGGCGCAGTGGACGCCGGTCGCGGAAAGCCCAGAGGCGGGGTGGACCTTCGACTTCGACACCCGGTACCTCACGTTCCACGGGGACTCGGTGCCCGAGCGCGGGGCGGTCATCCACGTCCGGTACGACATCGCCGGCTAGCCTGCATTTCTCACATTCCCCCTGCTGCGGCCGCCGATCTGCTCGCTGGGGCCGCGCCGTTCTCGCTCGCCCTCCGTGGCG
>JAFGLY010000195.1 GCA_016927815.1 Deltaproteobacteria bacterium
CGCTGTACTCGATCCGGCCACGCGGACCCCTCCCTGGGGCAGAAGGGTTGTTCCACGCGTGCAACCGCGTGCCAGAACGGCGCAGGGAGGGGCCCATCGAAACCTGATCGCTGCTGTCCAGGACATCGGGTCAAGTTCAGCGTCGGGCTGGCTGGTTCCGAGGACAGGACCGGGGAAGTGAACCGCCGGGGCGTTCGCCGCCACTTCCAGCATGACGGATACCCTGGACCCGTGCACGTAGGAGTCCCACGATGACGACCGCCCTCTCCTGTTTCCCGATCCTCGCCTGGCTCGCGGCCGGATGCGACGGCTCGGCGAACGACACCGACGACGACACCGGCCCACCCGCCACACCCTGGATCTGAGGGGAGGACGTGGTGGACGCCCGCGATGCCAAGGTCTACCGATCCATCGCTCTCGGTGACCAGTGCTGGCTGCGAGACAACCTGGACATCGGCACGATGATCGAGAGCACGCAATCGGGCTCCCAGGCGCACGACGACGGCGTCGTCGAGAAGTACTGCTGGGACAACGATCCCGCCGAGTGCGACGGGAGCGCCGGGATGAAGCGCGGCGGCTTCTATGAATGGATCGAGGTGCTCCAAGGCGACTCGGGCCAGCCCATCCAGGGCATCTGCCCCGACGGGTTCCACCTGCCTTCCGGTGCCGAGTGGGACGTCCTGCTGGAGCAGTTCGCCGGAGGTAGCAACTGCGACGGGGAGCTTGCCGCCGGCGGTCCATCGGGCTTCGACGCCCTCACGACCGAGTACCGGTGCACCCTGACCGGCGGCTTCCGGCCTGCCGCCATGTCCGCCGACTACCGGGCCTATTTCTGGACCTCTGACACCACGACCTCCGGGGAGGCGTGGCTCTGGGAGATCGGCGAGGGTAGCGCGCAGACCTTCGACTTCGACACGTCCCTGGGCCTCTCGGTTCGGTGCATCGGGGATGCGGCGTCCTGACGGCCTGGGATGCGGGTAGACCGAGCACCTTCAATGTAAGGAACGCGATCTCGGGGAGGAGGAGGGCAGTCGCCGCCCCGAGGTCCTCTCCCGCGGCGATGGACCTCGCGCGACAGGTCGGACCGGTGATCCGGGCTGCGACGTCTCCTGACGAGTTCAGCACACCGGTCCCTGCTGGACGTTTTCTGGACGAGCCGCACCGTGGTGTCAACTGACCACCACGATTGGCCTTGTCATGACGCCTAAATGGTGTCATCATGGCGTCATGAACCTGACACGCTATGTCGACGACCTCCAGCACCACCTGATCAACGCGGCCGAGGCAGGTGGCACCGAGGCGCGCGAGATCGCCGAGCGCCTCATCTCATCGATCGATGCTGCCGTTCGCCTCGTGCTTCTCGACGCTCTGTCGAACGCGGCAGGCGAGATCTCCGCCGATCTTGCGCCAGGGTCGGTGGATGTGCGTCTTCGCAGCGGCGACCCGGAGTTCGTCGTCACCGTCCCGCAGCCCGACTCCGCCCACGCCGGGGGGCGGGTACCAACTCCTGCCACGGCCGGCCCCTCCGTCGCGCCGTCGCCAGTCGCCAGCGACGAGGGCAGAACCGCGCGCACCACCCTGCGCCTGCCCGACCACCTCAAGACCCGGGTCGAGACCGCCGCCGCTCGCGACGGCGTCTCCGTCAACACATGGCTCGTGCGCACCGTGGCCGCGGCGCTGGAGCCGGGCGCCGAGCTGTCCGTCCGCACCGAGCAACGCGGCGGAAAGCGAATCATCGGGTGGGTGCGCTGACCCGCACCAGCCGTCCGAACCCCTCGTGAACCAGGAGACTCCCATGCCTGCTTTCCCCGCCCCCGCGTCGATCTCCGTCGTCGTCGACCTGCCTGCCGGCAGCCTCCACGTTGTCGCCACCGAGCGTGACGACGCGGTCGCCACGGTCCTACCCGCCACGCCCGACAAGGCCTCCGACGTCCGTGTCGCCGAGGAGACCCGGGTCGAGTTCGCCGACGGCGTGCTCACCGTCACCGGCCCTCGCCCGCTCCGGCAGGTCGTACTCGGCCCCAAGGGATGGACCACGGTGATGATCGAGGTGCCCGCCGGCTCCTCCTTGAGCGGCAAGGCCGGCACTGCCCTCATCGAGGGCCGCCTGGGTGTCGTTGGCCTCACCTCATCCGTCGGCGACGCCCGTATCGAGGACACCGAGCGGCTGGAGCTAAAGGTCAACGCAGGTTCCGCCGTCCTCGGCCGCGTAGCCGGGCCTGCTCGAATTCAAGTGAGCGCCGGTTCCGTCCGCGCTCGCGAGATCGCGAGCGAGGCCACGATCCGCGCGGCCAACGGTAGCACCACCATCGGCGCCGTGACCGGCTCGCTGACCATCACCGGAGCGCACGGCGAGATCGTCGTCGGCCGGGTCCGCGGCACGCTCACCGCCAGGTCCGCCTACGGCAACATCCGGGTCGACGCAGTCGAGAGCGGCTTGGTCGAGCTCACCACGCACTACGGATCGGTAGAGGTCGGTGTGCCCGCGGGCACATCCGCCCACCTCGACGTCTCCTCGCAGCACGGCGCGGTCCGCAACATGCTCGACCCCAGCGGTGGTCCACTCGACGGTCAGCCCACCGCCGAGATCCACGTCCAATCCGGATTCGGTGACGTCATCGTGCGGCGCCCCGAGGCCTTCTCCGTGGGAGCCTGACCTGTCCGCACCCCAGGGGCCCGATCATCATGAGGTTCTGGCCACCTGACACAGCGGTGCCGTGCGATAGGCCCGCTCGGGTTGATCTGGGACATCCTCTTCCTCCTTTCGCCTTCGCAGGGCGTCGGGGACGGCCTACCTGGAACCTTCTGCAGGCAGGTCGGGGGACCCGACAGGCCGTTCTACCATGAGTCGGTCGATTGCCTATGGGAGCCTGCAGGACGAGCGTCGATCACCAACCTCCTGCGTCTTCAGCCGGCCAGCCGCCTTTGGCCGCCATCTGGGCTGCCCAGGTGCGTGCCCCGTTCCTGGTCCTGTCCGTCCTCCTCGTCGCCATCGGCGGAGCGGCGGCGGCTCGGGTGGAACCGGTGGGCTGGCTCCGGCTCGGGCTGTGTGGCGTCGGGGTCGTCCTGGCCCACGCGGCCGTGAACCTCTTCAACGAGCTCTCCGACTACCGGACGGGCATCGACAGCCGCACCCGGCGTACGCCGTTCTCGGGCGGCAGCGGAATGCTGCAGGCTGGCCTGACCCCCCCGGCGGCGGTTCGTCTGGCTGCCTGGAGCGCCCTGATCGTAGCCGGGCTGATCGGGCGTCTGGCTGTCCGCCCCCGTGGGCCGGCCCGTCCGGCTGATCATTGCCATCGGGGCCTTGAGCACCGGGTTCTACACCTCCCGCCTGGCCCGCTGGATGGTCGGCGAGGTTGCGGCTGGCGTCGCGCTGGGATCGCTCGTGGTCGTCGGGACTTACTGGGTGCTGGTCGGCCCGCCGACGGCCTAGGTCCTCTGGGTGGCCGTCCCGTCACCCCGGAGGGTTTCCGTCCTGGATGCGGTAAGGGCGTGGAGGTTCAGAGACTGGATCAAGGCCCGCCAGGAGGAAGGTCCTCCTCGACCTGTCGCCGGTACACGCGCCGGAAGGCGAGCGGCATGGCGAGCGAGGGGGCCTTGGCCGTGACCACCACGATCAACTCGTCTGGGCTCTTCGGAGGCAGGAAGGCCTCCATCAGGACGACGCTGCCCACCTTGCGCCGGACGACGATCGCCCCGTCTTCGTAGGGGTCCTCCCAGGCCCGGATCCGCATGTGTTCTCCCGTGGGCAGCTCGATGCGATGGCTGCGCTTCCCGAGGGGCAGGAACTGGGGCAGACCGTCCATCCACGCCACGATGAGCCGATCGCCGGCCAGGTCCAGGGTGATGCGGTCGCTGCCGGTGAGCAATCCGAGCACGATCCCGCTGCTGTCGTGGCTTCCCGAGGCACCCTGGCCAGGTCCGCCGCCGGGAGCTCCGCCCATGCCTCCGCCCGGTGGGCCTCCCATGCCTCCCCCCATGCCGCCGCTCGGAGGACCGCCCATACCACCGCCCATGCC
>JAFGLY010000196.1 GCA_016927815.1 Deltaproteobacteria bacterium
CATGCCCGCGCAGCCGAACAGCGCGGCGTCCTCCACCTCGGCGTCGCCGTCCAGCAGCGCCCCGGAGAGCAGCCAGACCCGGCCCTCCGCGTCGGTGCCGCCCCACGGCTCGGAGACCAGCAGATCCCCGTAGCCGTCGCCGTCCACGTCGCCCGCGGCGTCCAGCCGGTAGCCGAGCTGGCCGCTGGAGGTGGAGCCCCACACGTGGGCGGTGGCCACGTCGAGCGGGCTCGAGGGTGCCCCGGCCAGCACGGCGGCGATGTCGGACCACACCCAGAGCCCGCCACCGGCCGAGACCTCCGTGGCGTCGCCGATGGCGCTGACCACGCCGTCGAGCGCGCCGTCGGCGTCGAAGTCGCCGCTGGCGGCCCAGGTGCCGAAGGTGAGGGACGACGTGTCGCCGGCGATCTGGGCGTACGCGAGGTCGGCGAGCGCGCTGCCCGCCGCGCCCTCCACCCCGGAGAGCAGGGACACCTGGCCCTCGTAGGTGGATCCGCCCGAGGTCTCCGACCACCAGGGCTCTCCCACGAAGACGTCGTTGAAGTCGTCGCCGTCGAAGTCGTCGAGCACGAGGACCTGCTGGTAGGCGTAGCTTCCGGTGACGGGCTGGTCCGGGGACCACCAGTCGGCCAGATAGTCCTCCCCGGCGAGGCTGCCCGAGTAGACGCCGCCGGGGATCACCAGGATCTCGCCGTCGCCGTGGAGCGTGGTGTACGGCCACTCGACGAGGATGTCCTCGGCGTCGTCGTTGTCGATGTCGCCGAGCCGGAACTCGGAGGCGTGGACGACGCTTTCTCCCTCGACCACGCCGATCTCCAGCGTGAGCTCCGCGTCGGCGTCGGCGTCGGAGAGGCTCGACTCGAACCCCGTGCCGTCGCCGTAGTAGATGAGGACGCCGTACACGGTGACGTAGGAGGAGTAGTTGATCTCGCCGCGCGTGAAGACCACGTCGTCGTGGCCGTCGCCGTCCACGTCGCCGCACTGGGCGTTGAAGCCGACGAAGTCGTAGCTGTCGCCCTCGAAGCTCACGTCGGCGTCCGTCATGGCCATCTCTCGGGTCCAGGTGTCCGAGTTGGCGCCGTAGAAGATGCCCACCTGGCCGTGGTACGAGGTGGAGGGGCCGAAGGGCGAGCCCACCAGCAGGTCGTCCAGGCCGTCCTCGTCGAAGTCGCAGGCGTCGAGGCCCAGGCCCACCAGGTCGTAGGCACCCGATGCGCCCGAGAGGAGGATGGGGGCGTCGTCGAGATCCTCGAGCTCCGGCTCCTCACCGTCGCAGTCGCTGTCCACGCCGTCGTTCATCCAGTCCCAGGCCTTGGGGTGGATGTCGGAATCCGTGTCGTCGCAGTCGTCCCCCTCGGTCGTCCATCCGTCCGGCGGACCATGGGGCCATTCGCAGGAGGACGTGAAGACGTCGTCGTTGCCGTACCCGTCGCCGTCGGCGTCCTCCAGGTAGAGGGGCAGTACGTCGTCCACCACGTCGTTGCAGTCGTCGTCCGCTCCGTTGCAGACCTCCTCTGCGCCCGGGTGGACGAATGGATCGCCATCGTCGCAGTCGTCGCCGCCCCAGTCGGCCGAGTCGTAGCCGTCGTCGTCGCCATCGATGTCGTCGCCGTCGCGGCAGTCGTCGTCGATGCCGTTGGCGGGGATCTCCGTGGCCCGTGGATTGACGTCGGGGTTGGTGTCGTCGCAGTCGTTGCCGCCCGCCTCGGTGGCCCGGAAGCCGTCGCCGTCCACGTCCTCGAGATCGCTCCCGTCGCAGTCCTGGTCGATGCCGTCGTAGGGGGTCTCCGGCGCGCCCGTGTAGACGGTGGCGTCCTCGTCGTCGCAGTCGCCCGCGCAGGTGCTCTGGCCGTCGGCGTCCAGGTCGAAGTCCTCGTCGATGGCTCCGTCGCAGTCGTTGTCCAGGCCGTCGCACTGCTCGGGCGCCCCTGGGTGGACCTCGTGGTTCGTGTCGTCGCAGTCGACGTCCGAGGTGTACCCGTCCTGATCCTGGTCCACGGGGGGCGACCCGGTGTCGTCCGTTCCGGTGTCGTCCGTTCCGGTGTCGTCCTGGGAGGGGGTGCCCGTGTCGTCCGGCGAGTCGTCGTCGCAGGCGGCCAGGGCCAGGAGCACGAGGCACAGGGGGAACGAGAGGCGCATGGCATTCTCCGTGAGCGGACGGCCGGAGGATACCACGCGTAGGGGACGGGTGGACGCCCCGCGGATGCGCTGGGGCACGCAGGCCGACCGATGCGACGACCCTGTGCGTTCTACAAAGGGATCCCGGTCTTTGACCTGGCTGCCGAGGTCCGGTATCCTACGGCCCGAGCCGCTCGAAGGCCGAAACGCGGCCGGGCGACCGAAGGAGCCGAAATGAAGAGGCTTCGATCCGCCGCACTGGTCCTCTTGACGATCGCGCCGGAGGCTTTGGGGCAGACACCTTCGGGCACCTTCGAAGCCTCGGCCGCCGGAGCGACCTGGGCGCTGAACCTGGCCGGGAGCGGCGCGGCCGACCTCCAGGGATCGCTCCGCAACTCGGCCGGGCTCCAGCTCGAGCTGAGAGGCACCGTCGACGAGGGGACGGCGGCCGGGACCGGCTACCGGGGCGACGATATCGTCGCCTACTTCGAAGCCGCTTTCGAGGCGGACACGCTGCTCTTCGTGCTCGTCCCGGCCGGACCCGCCGGCATGCCGGACTTCGGCGGCTTGGTCACGCTGTCGTTCGCACGGACCGCAGGCACCCCCGACGCGCCGAGGGCCCAGGCAGAACCCGTCCGACCGCCTGCCTCCCCTCCGGCGCCGGCGGCGGAGGTCGGCCAACCGCGCGTGGCTGCCGACACCGCGGGGTTCCTCCTCGGGACGTGGTTCCACGCGACCGGAAACACGTCCATACGGGTGACCTTCCACCCGGACGGGACCTTCACGGAGCACGACGAGTCGAGCTACTCCTACGGCGCGGGCACCGCCGATGCCTGGGGCACGGCAGGCGGCAGCCGCACGTCCGGCCGTTGGCGCACCCAGGGTTCCCGCGAGGCCGGCGTGGTCCACCTCGTCTACTCGGGGGGCGGTACGCGAGACGTGCCGTACCGGGTCCACGTGGAGAACGGCCAGACCTACTGGAACGAGTACTTCTTCGCCGGAGAACTCTACGGCAGGGAGCGGTAGTCGTCGGACGCCGGGAGCGATTCCTGCCGGTCCGGTGGGCGGGGAGCCGAACGCACGTCGTCCTCGTGGGCGTAGGACAGGAGGCAGTGCTCACGGAACTTGAAGTCGCCCGCGACAGAGGGGTGCCCGGAGAAGCTCCTCAGGAAGGGACGCGCTCCGACGAAGACCTTTTCCAGCTCCGCCCGGGTCATGCCGCTGGCGCAGTCGAAGTCGAACAGGCGAGCGGTGGGCTTGGGACGCATCGCGGTGATGGAGAACCGTTCGGGGTGACGGTGGACGATGGAGTACTCCTCCAGGGCGAACCTCGTGCGGTGCACCACCGAGAGCCAGGGTCGGTTCCGTTCGAGGAAGTCGAGGGTTTCCTGCGCCTCCTCCACGGTCTCGGTGGGGAATCCGAAAATCGTGAACACGTGGTTCCGAAGCCCGGCCTCGGCCGCCAGGCGCAGGATGCGCTCGGTGTCCGCCACCGTGGTGCCCTTGTCCATCAGGTCGAGCACCCGCTGGCACCCGCTCTCGAAGCCCCAGAGCACGTAGAGGCAGCCGGACCGGTGCGCCTTGGCCAGGAGAGCGCCGTTGAACGGCTTCTCCGCGCGGGCCATGGCGTAGTAGCGGATGTCCAGCCCCGCTTCGACGATGCCGTCGGCCAGGTGGGAGAACCGGGCCGGGGAGACCACGCTGTCCACGAAGTAGAAGTACCGGTATCCCCGAGCTCGGTGGGCACGCAGCTCGTCCACCACACCGGCCACGGATCGCTGCTGCCAGGTCTGACCCGAGGAGCGGAAGTGGGAGCAGAAGGCACACCGGCGCCAGTAGCACCCCCGCGAGGTGGCCACCGGCAGCACCGGCGACGGGGAGTAGTAGCGTTCCAGGGGCAGGTCCGTGAAGTCGGGAGGTCCGATCTCGTCGAGGTCCACGTCGTAGTTCGCGGGCAGGGTCTCGCTGGGCCCGTGGCCCCGGAGTCGCACGACGCCGGCGACCGGCTCCAGGTCGGCCCGACCGGACAGGATCCCCACCAGGGGATGCTCCCCTCCACCCACCACGATGAAATCGGAGATGTCGGTCCTCCCCTTCCAGGCCGTGGGGATGCCCTCGTTGAACACCGTGCCCCCGAGGATCACGGGGATGTGCCCCGCCCGCCGATGGATCTCCCTGGCGAGGCACAGGGCGTGCCGCTGCTGGGCGGTGTAGAGCACGGAGATTCCCACCGCGTCGGGGCGTTCCCCGAGGATCCGATCCGCATGGCGCTGGATGACCGCCGGCACGCGGCCCCCGCGCAGGCACTGCTCCAGCGCGCTGCGGTCCACGAGGGCATCGGGCAGGGTCCGGGCCCACGCCTGGGTGAGCCGGAGGTATCGCACCTTGTCGTGGAAATCCTGGGGATGTGCGCCCCGATACATCTGGGCCGCGCGCAAGACGCTCTCCCGATCGACGCCCGGCGGGAGGGAGGCCGTGGAGGAGGGGAGGGTTTCCAGGAAGTGCTCGTGGGCCTCGAGGTTCAAGTCGAGCACCCGTACCGACCACTGGGGCAGGGTCCGCTCCACGTACGCCTTCAGGTGGCAGACGCCCAGGGGCGGCGAGGCCGCGGTGGTGTAGGGAGGAAAGGCGAGGACCAGCTTCCGACGCCTGTCCGGGGTGCTCGGGATCCGGGGCCGTGGGCTCGCGGTGGACGTCCGGCCGCAGCAGTGCTTGTACTTCAGACCGCTGCCGCAGGGACAAGGCGCGTTGCGGGAGGGGCGGCTCATCGTGGGATCCGGGATTTGCACCTGCGCCGGACGACCGAGCGGCCCGTGGAGGTTCGGAAGGACAACGCCGAGGATGGACGAGGACGGTGCATCATGCTCCGACTGTAGCCCCGGATCGGGCGGGGGATCAAGGCCGGGAGCCTTGGCAGCCTGCTATCGATCCACGACCGGATCGGGCCCGACGGCGTCCGGGGTCCGGCGTCGCTCCCGGCCGGCGTAGATGGCCGCGCAGGAGGCGTCGCCCCAGACGTTCACCGTCGTACGGGCCATGTCGAGCAGGCGGTCCAGGGCGAGAATGAGGCCGATCCCCTCCAGAGGCAGGCCCACCGCGGACAGCACCACGGCGATCATCACGAGCGAGGCGGAGGGAATCGCAGCGGTTCCGATCGAGGCCAGGACCGCCAGGACCAGGACCGTGAGCTGCTGGGACGGTTCGAGGTGGATCCCGTAGGCCTGCGCCACGAACAGAGCCGCCACGGCCTCGTACAGCGCGGTCCCATCCATGTTGGCCGTAGCGCCGACCGGCAGGACGAAGTGCGCGACGTGGCGTGGGACGCCTGCCCGCTCGGTCGCGCACTCCAGCGTGAGGGGGAGGGTGGCGGACGAGGAGGAGGTGGAGAACGCAGTCAGGAGTGCCGGGGACATGGCGCGTGCGAGGCGGCCGGGGGAGACGCCGCCGAGGAGCTTGAGCAGGAGCGGCAGCACCACCAGGGCGTGCAGCGCGAGGCCGAGGACCACCGTGAGGCCGAACAGCCCGATGGAGGCGAACGGATCGGTCCCATGACGGGCGAACGTGCAGAGCAGGAGGAAGAACACGCCCACCGGCGTGCACAGGACCACGAGGTCCGTCACGCGCATCATCACCTCGTAGAGGGCCGAGAAGAGCCCGTCCATGGGTGCCCGCGTCTTTTCGGGGAGGGTGCTCAACACGCCGCCGAAGAGCACGCAGAAGAGGAGCAGGGGAAGGAGCCGCCCCTCGGCGAGACCCGCAGCCGCGTCGCCGACGGGGTTCTGCGACACGAGCCCGAGCATGAAGTCGCCGAAGGAGATTCCCTGGACGGCGATATCGTCGGGGACCGGGCCCGCCAGGGAGAGGTCCACGCCGCGGCCGGGCTGGATGAGGTGGACGAGCAGCAGTCCCTGCAGCACGGAGAGCGCGGTGGTCCCCACGTAGAAGACCGCGGTCCACAGTCCCAGCCGCCCGATCCGCCTCAGGTCGCCGGCGCCGCTCATCCCCGTCACGATGGCTGCCACCACGAGCGGGACGACCACCATCTGGAGCGCGCGCAGGAAGAGATCCCCGGGCACCCCAAGGCCCCAACGGTCCACCTCTTCGGGTCGCACCCCGGCGGCGTGGAGGCCGAGTCCCGTCGCGGCGCCCAGCCCCACGCCGGCCAGCACCCACCACGGCAGGGCGCGCCGGTAGGCTCCGAGGCGGCTCCTTCCGGATGCGGGCGCGTTCTCCGAGACCATGACGAGACGTTCTATCGGGTTCGCGTGGCGATGCCGTCCGGGCGTTGCCGTCTCGGGCTTCAGGCCCGGGACATCGGTCCCCCCCGCCGCCGCGACCCCAGCCACGCGATCAGCACCGCGCCGAGGCCGCCGATCCACCCCGTCGGACGGCTCCGGGTGCCACACGCACAACCCACGACCTGGAACTCCTCGTCCTCGCCGCACCTCACGGAGATTCCAGCGAAATCCCACGTGGAGTACCCGAGCGCATCCAGGCAGACCACGTAGGCGGAGTACTCCTCGGTCGGGCCCGTTCCTCCGCACTCCGGGCACTGCACCTCCACGCTCGTGGTTCCGGACGTCTCTGCG
>JAFGLY010000047.1 GCA_016927815.1 Deltaproteobacteria bacterium
CTCTCGGACCCCGCCGACGGGATCGAACTCGGGTTCATGACGTCATGAGATGGCGTTCGATCCGCTCCCGGCCCCTCCAGCGCCCCTTCCGGACGGGCCGGCGTTCAGGACCCTTCCCAGCCGGACCAGCCCGTCGGTGAGCACGGCGGCCGGCGCGCAGCCCAAGGAGAGGCGCAGGCCCCGATCCAGGCCCGGCCCGAAGGCGCAGCCGGGCACGGTGACCACGCCCTCGGTCTCGAGCGCTTGCCGGGCGGCCGTCCTTCCGTCCGAGCCGGGCGGACCCTCGATCCAGGCGAAGAAGGAGCCTTGTGCGCGGACGGTCCACGCACCGAGCGCGGCCGCGGCGGCGTCGAAGGCACGGCCGCGGTCCGCGAGCTCGGCCCGTTTCTCCTCGATCCATCCCCCCGCGGTCTCGAGGCAGGCCACCACCAGCGCCTGGCCCGGCCGAGGGGCGCAGATGACCATCGTGTCCTGGATCTTGAGGAACTGGGCCACCACCTCGGGGGCCGCGGCGAGGTAGCCCACCCGCCACCCGGTGAGCGAGAAGGCCTTGGAGAACGAGCCCAGCAGCACGACCCGCTCGCCCCTGGGGGGCCGGTGTCCACGCGCCGGGTCGGCGAAGGGCGCGTAGGTCTCGTCCACGAGGAGCCATCGGCCATCCCGATCCAGGCCCGCGGCCAGTGCGTCGAGGGCCTCGGGGTCCGCGGTGACGCCGGTGGGGTTGTTGGGGGTGACCACGGTGACGGCCTTGCAGTCCTCCGCCCGGGCGGTGGCGAGCAGGCGGTCCGGATCGAGGTCGAACCCGTCTTGCGCCGCGAGGGGCACGGGCACGACTTCCGCTCCCACCAGCGTGGTGGCCATGGCGTGGTTGAAGTACCAAGGCACCGGGAGCGCCACGCGGTCGCCAGGGTCGAGGATGCCCAGGGTGGCGACCAGGTAGGCCATGTTGGCCCCGGCGGTGACGAGCAGTCCGCCCTCGGGGTCCACGGCCTGGCCCCAACGCTCGGAGAGCACGGCCGCCCAGGCGTGTCGGAGGGCGGGCAGGCCCGGATCCGGAGCGTAGCGGTGCAGGAGCGGATCCGAGAGGAGACCCGCGAGGCGGGCGATTGCCGGGGACGGGGGAGGCCAGTCGGGCACCGCCTGCCCGAGGTCCACCAGAGATCGTCCCCGTCGCTCGAGGTCCGCGGCCAGCGCGTTCACCTCGGCGATAGGGGGAGGCTCGGTACGGAGCAGGTTCCGGGAGAGGGCGAGGGCCACGCACCGGGGATAGCCCGCCGGCCGGGCACCCGGAAGCCCGCTGGACGCGATCCAGGAGCGGGCCCGGGCAGGGACGGATACGGGGGCCCCAATCCCCGAAGACGCACGTGCCCCTCCCCCATGCCGGCGAGATCGCTGCCCTGGCCACGGCCTTCTTCTGGGCCGCCTCCGCGGTGTCCTTCGAATACGCGGGGCGGCGCATCGGCTCGCTCTCGCTGAACCTGCTCCGGCTGGTGCAGGGATTCGTGCTCCTGGCAGCGGTGGTGCTGGTGGCGAGCGGCCCAGCGGCATTCACGTCGATCTCCGGGGAAAAGGCCCTCCTGCTGTCCATCTCGGGCCTAGTGGGCCTGGTGTTCGGAGACTACTGCCTCTTCCGGGCCATGGTCGTGATGGGCGCGCGCACCGCGCTGCTGGTCATGTCCCTGGTCCCGCTGCTCACCGTGGGTGCGGGGTGGGTCGTGCTGCACGAGGGTCCAGACCGCCTGGGCGTCGTGGGCATGCTGCTCACGGTCCTGGGCGTGGCCTGGGTGGTGCTGGAGCGGAATCCCCAGGGCGAGGCCCGTTACCCGCTGTCCGGGATCCTGCTGGCGCTGGGTGGAGCCGTGGGCCAGGCCGCGGGTCTCCTCCTGTCACGACCCGCCATGGAGGGAACGGATCCGTTCGTCGCCGCCACCTGGCGCGTGGTGTCGGGCCTCGCGGGCTACATCGTCCTCCTCACCCTCACGGGCTGGTGGCCGCGGTTCCGAACCGCCCTCCGGGATGGGCGTACGGTCAGAATCTCCGGTATCGGAGCGTTTTTCGGACCTTTTCTCGGTATTACCGGGTCCATGGCCGCGGTCCGGTACACCGACGCCGGGACCGCGGCCACGATCATGGCCTTGGTCCCGGTGATCCTCATCCCCTCCGCAGCCCTGCTGTTCCACGAGCGGGTCACGCTCCGGGCAGTGGCCGGAGCGATCCTGGCCGTGGGCGGTGTGACGCTCCTGTTCCTCTAGACCCTTGGGGCGGGGTTCTCCTGGCCTGCAGGCTACAGCCTACAGCCTCTCACACCAACCCCTGGTCCAGCATCGCGTCGGCCACCTTGACGAAGCCGGCGATGTTGGCACCCAGGACGTAGTTGCCGGGCTGCCCGTACTCCTTGGAGGTCTCGTACGCGTTCTTGTGGATCGCGATCATGATCCCGTGGAGCTTCTGATCGACCTCTTCGCGGCTCCAGGAGAGCCGCATCGAGTTCTGGGACATCTCGAGGCCCGAGGTGGCCACCCCGCCCGCGTTGGCGGCCTTGCCGGGGCCGTAGAGGATCCGGTGCTCGAGGAAGAGATCGACGCCCGCGGGCTCGGTGGGCATGTTGGCGCCCTCGGACACCACGAAGCAGCCGTTCTTCACCAGGGTGGCCGCGTCCTCGGCCGAGATCTCGTTCTGGGTGGCGCAGGGGAAGGCCACCTGGCAGGGGACCTGCCACGGCCGGGCGCCCGCCTCGTAGCGCGCCCGGGGGTACTGGTCGGCGTACTCGGAGATGCGCCCGCGCTTGACGTTCTTGAGGTGCATCACCCAGGCCAGCTTCTCGGGGTCGATCCCGTCGGGGTCGTGGACCGTGCCGTTGGAGTCGGACAGCGTCACCACCTTGCCGCCGAGCATGGTGATCTTCTGCACGGCGTACTGGGCCACGTTCCCGGACCCCGACACGGCCACGGTCTTGCCCTGGAGGGAGTCGCCGCGGGTCTTGAGCATCTCCTCGGCGAAGTAGGTGGTGCCGTAGCCGGTGGCCTCGGGGCGGATGAGCGAGCCGCCCCACTTGAGGCCCTTGCCCGTGAGCACGCCGGTGAACTCGTTGCGGAGCCGCTTGTACTGGCCGAACAGGTACCCGATCTCGCGACCGCCCACGCCGATGTCGCCAGCCGGCACGTCGGTGTCGGGCCCGATGTGGCGGGCCAGCTCGGTCATGAAGGACTGGCAGAAGCGCATCACCTCCTCGTCCGACTTGCCCTTGGGATCGAAGTCCGAACCCCCCTTGCCCCCGCCCATGGGCAGCGTGGTGAGGGAGTTCTTGAGGATCTGCTCGAAAGCCAGGAACTTGAGGATGCCCAGGTTCACGGTGGGGTGGAACCGCAGGCCTCCCTTGTAGGGTCCGATGGCGCTGTTGAACTCGATGCGGAAGCCCCGGTTGACCTGGACCTCCCCCCGGTCGTCGATCCAGGGCACCCGGAACATGAGCACCCGCTCGGGCTCGACGAACCGCTCGAGGACCTTGTACCTCCGGTAGTCGGGCCGGCGATCGAGCACCGGGCCGAGGGTGTCGAGGACTTCCTTGACCGCCTGGTGAAACTCCTTCTCCGCTGGGTTCTTGCGGATGACGAGGTCCAGGATCGCATCGGTGTACGCAGACATGGAGGCTCCTGTTCGTGGGGTTCGCACCCGTTGTGGGGCGAGGGTGTCGCGGGGGGTTATCCGCCCCCCCACCAAACCGTCAACGCGCACCACACGCCCACGGTCTGCTTGATCACGACGTGGACGGGTCGATGATCGGGGTCAGGACGGAGGCACGGGAATCGAGTCCCCGACCAGGGGCACGTGGACCATCTCGATCCCCAGGACGCGGGCGGCGTCGAACGAGCGATCGTCCCGGTAGAAGGCACCGTAGCAAATCCGTCGGATCCCGGCGTTGGCCAGGACCTTGAAGCAGTTCCAGCACGGACTCGCCGTGATGTAGATGGAGGCGCCCTCGATGCGCACGCCGTTGCGGGCCGCCTGGACCACCGCGTTCAGCTCGGCGTGGATGGTCGCGACGCAGTGGCCGTCCTCCATCATGTGGCCCACGTCGTCGCAGTGCGGCAGCCCGGACACGGACCCGTTGTAGCCGGTCGCCAGGATGGTGCGGTTCCGCACGATGACCGCCCCGACCCGTCGGCGGTCGCACGTGGCACGGCTGGACACGACCCGGGCCACGTTCATGAAGTAATGGTCCCAGTCCACGCGCGATGCCATGGCGGGGGCCCTATCCCGTGCACGCCGGGGCTGCGATACTCAAGTTCCGGAGATGCCATGGCCCACACGGAACACCCCCGGTTCCTCTCCTGGGACGACACCCGGATCGCCTACGGGGTGCGCGGCGAACCGGCATCCGATCGCGTCTGCCTGTTCGTCAACGGGCTGTTCGGGACCGATGCCTGCTGGGCGTTTCTCCAGCAGGACCTGGCGATGGGGCATCGCCTCGTGACGTTCGATCTCCGCGGACACGGGGGCTCCGATCCGCCCGCGGATCCGGCCCACGTCACGGTGTCCGACGTCGCCCGGGACGCGAGGGCGCTCCTGGACCACCTCGGGGTCGAGCGCGCCGTCCTCTTCGGGACCTCCTACGGGGTCCAGGTGGCGCTGGAGTCCTGGCGCCTGTTCCCTGAGCGGATCGCCGGGCTGGTCCTGATCACCGGTGACTACGAGGATCCCCTGGCCACGTTCCGGCTCCTGGGCATCCCCCCCAGGGCCTGGCGAACGGCGGCGACCACCCTGGCCCGGCTCCCACCCCGCGCTACCCAAGCGACCTGGCATGCGGCTTTCCGCCTTCCGATCTGGCATGCCCTGGCGCGTCTCGCCCGTGCGACGCGCACCGACTCGAGCCAGATGCGGCCCTTCTACGACCACCAGACCCGGATCCACGTGCCCACGGCCCTCCGCCTGGCCCTGGCTGCCACCGACCACTCGGCGGAGGATCTGCTGCCCGACGTCCGGATCCCCACGCTGGTGGTCGCCGGAGGGGAGGACCCCGTCACCCCCGCGTCCCGGGCAGCCGCTCTCCGGGATGCGATCCCCGGCGCCGCGTGGCTGGAGGTGCCCGAGGGCACCCACACCACGCTCATGGAGGCCCCGGAGCAGGTCAACCCCCGCGTGCTCGAGTTCCTCTCCGGGATCCGGTGGGAGGATCAGCCCCCCGAGGGTGGGGTGTAGATCCCGGCGTACTCCCGTACCATCCGGCGAGCGTCGTACTGGGGGAGGCACACGGCGATGCTCTGGCGCATGCGTTCCACCCACTCCAACGGGATCCCGGACCCGTTGCGGTTCTGCCAGGCGGGGAGGACCTCGTCCTCGAGGGCATGGTAGAGGGCGCGGGCGTCTTCGGGGTCCTGCTCGCTCGTCTGCGGCCGGTGGAGGTCCGGCGGCCGGATGGCCCACCCGTGCGTGCCGTCCCACGCCTCTGCCCACCAGCCGTCCAGGATGGACAGGTTGAGTACCCCCTGGATCGCGGCCTTCTGGCCACTCGTGCCGCTGGCCTCGTAGGGCCGCCTGGGGTTGTTGAGCCACAGGTCGCAGCCCTGCGTGAGCATGCGCGCGGCCTTGAGGTTGTAGTTGGGCAGGAACAGGACCCGGCCCTGGAAGCGGGGATCCTCGCACCAGCGCACGATCTCGGACAGCAGGCTCTGGCCGCGCATGTCCGCGGGGTGAGCCTTGCCGCCGAACACGATCTGGACGCCCTCGTCCAGGATGCGCACGAGCCGATCCGGGTCGCTGAAGATGAGGTTGGCCCGCTTGTACAACGCGAATCGCCGTGCGAAGCCGATGGTGAGTGCCTCCGGGTTCAGACGGGGCAGTCCGCGGCCGACCAGCCACTCTACGAGCACCCGCCTGGCGGCCCGCCGCGCATCCCAGAGGGCCACGGCCGGGATCCTGCGGACCGCCTTGTGCCACCCCTCGGGATCCTGGAAGGCCGTATCCCAGATCGGGGCGTACCGGTCGAGCAGGGCGACGCAGGCCGGTGACATCCAGGTCTTGGGATGGACGCCGTTGGTGACGTGGCCGATCCGTGCCGGGGGCGGGGCGGGGGCCACCTGGGCCACCGGCGGGAGGGGTTGGCCGGTGTACAGGTCCTTCCACATCTCGCGGCTCACCTCGCCGTGGATCGCGGAGACGGCGTTGGCGGCGCGCGACATGCGGAGCGCCAGGATGGTGTTGCAGAGGGGCGCGCCCACGTCGCCAGGCCACACGCGGCCCAGGTCCATCACGAAGCCCGCGGGCAGGCTCGTGGCCTCCCGGTAGCCCGCCAGGTGCCCCTGGACCTGGTCCCAGGTGAACCGATCGTGGCCCGCCAGTACGGGGGTGTGCGTGGTGAACACGCACCGGCTCCGCGTCTCCTCCAGGGCGCGGTCCACGGGCACTCCTTGGGCCAGCGCCTCCCGGACGAGCTCCAGGGTGAGGAACGCCGCGTGGCCCTCGTTCATGTGGAACGTGACGGGGTCCAGGCCGAGCGCCCTTAAGAGTCGAACCCCTCCGATCCCCAGCAGGATCTCCTGGCCGAGACGGGTGTCGCTGGCCCCACCGTACAGGCGGCGACTGTACTGCTGGTGGTACCAGGTGGCCCCCGGCACGTTCGCGTCGAGCAGGAACAGCCGGACGCGGCCCACCTGCACCTCCCAGGCCTGCGCCAGGTAGGTGTGGTGGTTCTCGGGGACCTCCACGAAGAGGCGCTTTCCGTCGGGCCCAAGGACCGGCCGGAGCGGGAGGAGGTTCGGGTCGACCTTCCGGTAGACCTCGATCTGCTCGTTCCGCTCGATCTTCTGGCGGAAGTACCCCTCCTGGTAGAACAGCCCGACGGCGACGAGCGGAAGGTCGAGGTCCGAGGCGCTCTTCAGGTGATCCCCCGCAAGCACGCCCAGGCCCCCCGCGTAGATGGGCAGGCACTCGTGGATGCCGTACTCCATGCAGAAGTAGGCCACGGGATGCTGCCGATCCGCGCCCGGGAGCATGGGTGGGGGGGGTCGATTCTCGGCGCGGAGCTGGTGCCACCGTCGGAGCACCTCCTCCATGTGCAAGCGAAAAACATCATTTTCGGAAAGATCCATCGCCCGGGCATAGGAGATGGACGCGAGCATGGCCACCGGGTTGTGGCCCGAGCGCGCCCACCCTTCCGGATCGACCTCATCGAACAGGGCGCGAGCGGACTCGTCCCACGACCACCACAGGTCGTAGGCCAGGGTGGCGAGCGGTACCAAGGGTTCGGGGAGGCGGAGCTGCATGGTCGAGGCGGGAACCTGTCCGGGCGCCGGGTCCCCGTCAAGGAGCTTGGTTGCAGGGGGTCGGGATCCGTCCGGCCCCCCTGCCCCGCCCGGAAGCGCGATCCCGCTCTCGGGCGCAGATCCCCCGGATCGAGTAGGTACGGGCCGGTGCCCCGCGCCCGGAGACCGCATGGAGCCATCCGGCCCGTCCAGTGCCCTGCGCCTGATCCGACAGTACATCCTCGATTTCGGCGTACTGCGGGAGAACCGACCCGCGTACTGGGCCCTGCAGGTCGTCAACGTCCTCGAGTCGGTCGCGTTCTTCTCGTTCATGAACGTGGCGACCGTGCTCCTCACGGAAACCCTGGGATGGGACGACGTGGCCACGGGCTGGATCTACGGGGCGTTCACGCTGCTCGTGACGGTCTCGCTCTTCGTCACCGGGTTCGTGACCGACGCGCTGGGGATCCGGCGCACCGCGATCCTGGCCCTGTGCCTGTTGCTCGTTTCTCGCGGCGGCATCGCACTCGTGGCCCTGTGGCCGTCCGTGCCGGGCCGTGCGTGGCTCGCGATCCCGTTGCTCCTCGTCGGTTCGCCGGGCCTGGCCATGGTCCAGACGCTGTACCAGGCCGCCAACCGACGCTTCTCCACGGAACGCAGCCGAGGCGCGTCCTTCAACGTGTGGTACCTGCTCATGAACCTCGGAGCCGTGGGGGCCGGCTGGCTGATCGACGGCGTGCACCGCTCCCTCGGCCTCGACTGGGCCTGGGTGGTCGCAGCGGGCGGGGCCATCACCCTCGTGTCCCTCGCGGTGTGCATCCGGGCCATCCGCGGTCCGGACTCCGGGGCGTTGACCCGCACGGCGGCGTCCTCCGAGCCCATCCTCGGGCGGGTGGCCGCGGTGGCCGCCCTGCCGGTCTTCTGGCGGTTCATGGTCCTGATGGTCATCGTGCTCGGGGTCCGGGCCATCTGGGCCTACATGTCCCTGCTCATGCCCAAGTACTGGCTCCGGGTCATCGGCCCCGACGTCCAGATGGGCCTGTTGCAGACGATCAACCCCTGGATCGTGCTGGTGGGCGTGGTGCTCATGGTGCCGCTCGCCAACCGCTTCCACGTGTTCTGGCAGCTCGTGGTGGGGGCCTCCGTGAGCGCGCTCTCGCTGGGCGTGCTGGTGCTCCCGTGGGCCTGGTTCGGACCCGATCCCGCCTCGGGCTACTTCCGGATGGCCGTGGTCATGGCCGTAGTGATGAGCGTCGGCGAGCTCCTCTGGAGCCCCAAGCTGTCCGAGTTCACCGCTGCGATCGCGCCGCCGGGCCAGGAGGGCGCGTTCTACGGCCTGGGCATGATGCCCTGGTTCGTGGCCAAGCTCGTGGTGAGCGGGCTGTCGGGGCACATGCTCGTCCGCTGGTGCCCCGAGGGCATCGGCACACGGATCGCGGCGGGAGGGCTGCCCTTCTGGCAATCGCCCGAGGCCATGTGGCTGGTCCTGTTCGGCTGGGCACTGGCCGGCCCCCTCCTCGCCACGATCTTCTCCCCCTGGCTCACGAAGGGCGCGGACCTCGCGCCGAGGGAAAGGAGGCATGCATGACCGACTGGCCCCGCCGGGCCGCCGCCCACCTGGCCGCCGTGCGGCGGCTCCGGCCCATGGTCCACCACCTCACCAACGACGTGGTGACCAACCTCACCGCCAACGTGACCCTCTGCCTCGGTGCGGCCCCGGTCATGGCGCCGTCGGTGGAGGAGGTGGAGGAGATGGTCGGGTTCGCGGGGTGCCTGCTCCTCAACATCGGCACGCTCGATCCGCCCCTCGTGGAGAGCATGATCCGGGCCGGCCGGAGGGCCAACGATCGCGACATCCCGGTCGTGCTCGATCCCGTGGGCGCGGGGGCCACGCGGCTGCGGACCGAGTCGGCACTCCGGATCCTCGACGCGTGCCGCGTGTCCGTGCTCCGAGGCAACGCGGGAGAGGTGCTCACGCTCGTCGGCTCGGGAGGCAAGGTGCGAGGGGTGGACTCCATGGAAGACATGGCCGGCCGAGACGAGGCCGTGGCGGCCTGGGCCGCCCGGAACTCGACGGTGGTCGCGGTCACCGGCCCGGTGGACCTGGTCACCGACGGGCGCCGCCGCCTGTATGTCCACAATGGCCACCCCATCCTGGGCGCCGTCACGGGTACGGGGTGCTCGGCCACGACGGCCGTGGCCAGCTTCCTGGCCGCAAGCCGCGAAGACCCCGCGGCCTCCACGGCCCTTGCGCTCGCGGTCTTCGGGCTCGCGGCCGAGCAGGCCGCAGCCCGGTCGGCAGGGCCCGGCACCTTCGTGCCCCACCTGCTCGACGCCCTCTACGCGCTCGACGAGGCCGCCTGCATGGCCGGCATACGGATGGAGCAGGCGGCGTGAGGCGCGAAGACCTCGCCCTGTACGTGGTCACCGACCCGAGCCTGGCCGGATCCCGAGGCGTGGAAGCCACCTGCGCGCTCGCGCTGGCCGCCGGCCCCAGGGTGATCCAGCTGCGAGACAAGGTCGCGCCCACGAGGGTTCTCGTCGAACAGGCTCGCCGGCTCGTCGCTCTGTGCGCCCGCCACGACGCGATCCTGATCCTGAACGACCGGCTGGACGTGGCGCTCGCGGCCGGCGCGCACGGCGTCCACCTGGGCCAGGACGACCTCCCGGCGGCCGACGCGCGGAGGCTCATCGGCTCGGAGGGCATCCTGGGCCTCTCGGTCCGGACCCCCGAGGAAGCCCGGGCCGCCGAGGAGGTGGGTGCCGACTATATAGCTGCTAACCTGGTTTTTTCTACGTCCACCAAGACCGACCTCGAGGGCCCGATCGGCCTGGAGGGCGTGCGGGCCCTCCGGAGGGCCACGCGCCTGCCGCTGGTGGCCATCGGCGGGATCCATCCGGGCAACGCAGCGGACGTGGTCGCCGCCGGCGCCGATGGGGTGGCCGTGGTGTCGGCGGTGATGGCGGCGCCCGACGTGGGCCTGGCCTGCCGTGCGCTCCTCGGGGCCGTCGAGGTCGGCCGGGCGCGACGAGCGGCCGGATAGGGGGGGTTCATGGGCAGCGGTCCAGGCGGCCTCGGCGAGTTCGACATCATCGCGCGGTTCCGATCCGCCCGCGCCACGCGACCCTGGGTGCTGGAGGGCATCGGCGACGACTGCGCGGTGCTGGACATGGGCCACGGTCGCGCGCTTTTGGTCACCACCGACATGCTCGTGGAGCGGGTCCACTTCCGCCGCGACGTGGGCACGCCCTGGTCCCTGGGATGGAAGGCGCTGGCCGTGAACGTCAGCGACGTGGCCGCCATGGGCGGCACCCCCGAGGCTGCCTTCCTGGCCGTCGGGTTCACCCACGACCTGCCGCTGGACCAGCTCCTCGGCTTCCGAGACGGGCTCGCGGCCTGCGCCGCGGCCTTCGAGGTCGACCTGCTCGGAGGCGACACCGTGTCCTCGCGCCAGGACGTGGTGATGTGCCTCACGGTGCTCGGCACGGCGCCAGCCGACGAGGTGGTCCACCGGGCCGGCGCCCGGCCGGGCGACGTGGTGGTGACGGGCGGCGTCGTGGGCGACTCGGCCGCCGGCCTCCACGTGCTGCTCGCCGAGGCCGAGGGCCGCCGGGTAGCCCTGGCCGAGGTGGATCGAGCGGCCCTTCTCCACGCGCACCTGGAGCCCCAGCCCCAGGTGGCCCTGGGCCGTGCGCTCGCCGCCCGGCGCCTGGTCCGTGCCATGATCGATGTGAGCGACGGGGTGCTCCTCGACCTCTCCCACGTCTGCGACGCCGCGGGCCTGGGGGCCGTATTGGAGGCCTCCACCCTGCCGGTGTCCGGGGCCTGCCGGTCCGCCGCGGCCGCGCTGGGCCGCGATCCGCTCGCGTGGGCCCTCGGTGGAGGCGAGGACTACGTCCTTCTCGCCACGGTGCCTCCGGAACGGTTGGAGGAGGCCTCAGCCGTGGCCCGCGAGGAGGCGGGTGCGGTCCTCCATGCCATCGGAACCGTCTCGGACGAGCGGGGGCTCCGTCTCGCCCGGGACGGCGGGGTCGCGCCCGTCGAGCCCTGGGGCTGGGACCACTTTCCCTCCCCCCCGTGACGCCAGCGCCCCGGGCCGACCGGGCGGAGCCGGGAGCGGCACGCCGTCCCGCACGGCCCGCTCCACGGCGAGGTAGAGCGCCGTGTACAGAGAGAGGAACTCCCAGAAGGGCTTCTCGTTGTACTCGAACTCCACGAAGGACCACGCGGCGTAGCCCGCCATCGTGGCTGCAACCGTCCAGGTCACGACGTGGAGCGAGCTGTCCCGCGTCCAGGCCGCGAGGCGGCGGGTCATGCCGAGCACGGCGGCGACCAGCCACCCGGCCAGGACGAGGCCCACCACCCCGTAGTGCGCGAGCAGTCCCCAGAAGATGCCGTGCGGGTAGCGGTGCACCGATGCGTAGAGGAACCCGGAGTACTCCGGGAGGCGCGCGACGTAGGCGCCCGCCCCGATCCCGAGGCCCCAGGTGTCCTGGAACATCTGGACACAGGTCCGCCAGTTCAGGCCGCGGACGGCGCCCCAGGTGGGGGCCAGGTTCTCGGAGATGCGCTGGACCGCCCGGGAGGAGACGCCCACGTCCTCCCAGGACGCCACGCCGAGCAGCACCGCGATCAGGAGGACGAACGCGAAAAACCACCGCCGGAAACCCGGCAGCGCGAACGCCGCCAGCAAACCACCGACGAGGACGGCGACCACGCCGCCCCGGGAGCCGGAGCCCAACTGGGCCAGGAACACGCACAGGCCCGCCCCCAGGAGTACCCACCGCCCGAGGCGCCTCGGCTGGACCCGGGCCAGTCCGAACGCGGGGAGCACGATGAACATGAGGTGCATCGCGAACCAGTTGGGCTGCTGGCCGAGACCCGTCTCGCGCCCGCCGCCCGCGGCGGCCTGCCACGGACCCGGATCCTGGACGCCGAGGGCACCGGAGACGAAGCTGAAGAGGCCGATCCCGACCGAGGCGGCGAGCCAGGCGTAGAGCACGACGAGGACGTCCCTGGGCGTACGGACGAAGGTGAGGATCACCACGGCGTTGGCGAGGATCACCGCGATGCTGAGGATCTCCGAGACCCCCGCCGATCGGTCGGCGGACCAGGTGAGCGAGAGGCAGGCGAAGGCGAAGAAGCCCAGGAACGGACGCCGCCACGGCCAGGCGCCCAGGATCCGGCGCTCGTGGCGGACCCCGTGGAGGACCACGGCCACGAGGGCAAACAGGAGGATGGGCTCGAACAGGCCGATGTGGGTGTGTCCGATCTGCACCAGGGCGTGGGCCGACGTGTCCAGGAGTCTCACCGCCACGAGCAGGGCCACGCCCGCGACGGGCCGCTCCAGCACGACGAGCGCCACCGCCAGGCCCACCGGCAGCACGACCGCGATTCTCCAGTCCCACGCGAAGACCCCTGCCAGGACGAGCTGCACGGCCAGGATCCCGAGGATCACCCACCCGCTCCCGCACCAGCGGAAGGCGCGCGCGATCCGGGCAGAGAGGCGGGCCACCAGGGAACCTCGAGGCGTCGCCGGCCGTATCCGGCACCCGCAGGTGGCGCGACTCGGGGACGCTCGGGGTCGGATACGGTGGACGTCCGGGTCCTCACCGTGCGCCTCTTCGACGCCCACTGCCACCTCCAGGACGCAGCCCTGGCCCCCCGCCTCGACCGGCTCCTGGCCGCTGCGCGGGCCGACGGCGTGACGGGGTGGTCCTGCTGCGGGGTGCGGGAGGACGACTGGGACGCGGTCCTGGACATCGCCCGCCGTCACGAGGGCGTGGTCCCCTCCTTCGGCCTGCACCCGGCGTACCTCCGAGATCGCCGGGCCGGGTGGCAGGATCGGCTGGCTGGCCGGCTCACCGGCCATCCGGCAGCGGGGGTGGGCGAGGTGGGTTTGGACCGCGCGAAGGAGGGACTCCTGCCGCTGGAGGACCAGGAGGCCGTCCTCCGGGAGCAGGTCGCGCTGGCCCGGGACCTCGGGCGGCCGGTGACGATCCACGGGGTGCGTGCCTGGAGCCGGGTCATCGAGATCCTGAGGCCCTTCGGGCCCCACCGGGCGGGCATCGTGTGCCACGCCTTCGGCGGCCCGGCCGACCTGGTGGGGCCCCTGGCCGCGCTCAACGCCCGGTTCTCGTTCGGGGGCACCGTCACCCGCACCCATGCTCGCCGGATTCACGACGCCGCCCGGGCCGTCCCCCTCGATCGGCTCCTCGTCGAGACGGACGCACCCGATCTCGCGCCCATCGGCGAGCACGGGCTCGAGCGCGGCCCGGACGGAAGGCCGGTGAACGAACCTCGGACCCTCCGGGTGGTGGTGGCCACCCTGGCCGCGGTCCGGCAGGAGGCGCCCGAGGTCACGGCCGAGGCCACCGCCGAGAACGCGCGGGCCCTCTTCGCGAAAGCGTTCTCCTCGTGACCGGCGAGTCCTTCGCGCGCACGTCGCTCCTGCTCGGGCCAGAGGCCCTGGCACGGATCGAACGGGCGTTCGTGGTGGTGGTGGGCCTGGGCGCGGTGGGCTCCTTCGCGGTGGAGGCACTCGCCCGCGCCGGGGTGGGGCGCCTGCGCCTGGTGGACTTCGACACCGTACGAGCAAGCGACCTGAACCGCCAGATCCTCGCACTCCGGTCCACGTTGGGTCGCCCCAAGGTGGAGGTGGCGGCCCAACGCGTGGCCGACATCCACCCCGCCTGCCGCGTGGAGCCGCTGGGCCTGTTCGCGCATGCGGACACCGCAAGCCGGATCCTGGAGGGGCCTCCCGACGTCCTGGTCGATTGTATCGACGCGGTGGGGCCCAAGGTGGCCCTGCTGCTGGCGGCCGTGCGGGCACAGGTGGCCGCGGTGTCCTCCATGGGGGCGGCCTTGAGGCGAGACCCCGGGCTCGTCCGCACGGGCGACCTCTCCGAGACCCGCATCTGTCCGCTCGCCCACGCGGTGCGCAAGCGGCTGCACCGGGAGGGCGTACGGGAGGGCATCCGGTGCGTGTACTCCTTGGAGCGACCGGCGGATGCGGTGCGACCGGGGGACTGCGGGGAGCAGGGCCTCGAGCGCGGCCGCACCCGCACCCGGCTCGGCTCGCTGCCCACGATCCCGGGCATCTTCGGCCTGGCCGCCGCCGGGTCCGCGCTGGAGCTGCTCGCGTGCTTGCCTCCCGGGTTTTCGCGGGGATAGACCCCTTCGCGAGACTCCAGTTCGGGAGCCGAGGCGATCTGCCCCACAGTCGGGAGAGGATGGGGAGTGTCGCTCCGCCCCGTGGGCAGGATCGCAGGCCATGGACACGCTCCCCACGCGGATGCTCCCCTTCGGACCTCGCCGCGCGGTCTATGTCGATGTCGCTCGGGACCTCGCGGCGCCCGTCCTCCCCGATGGCACCGTGGAGGCGTTCGAGGCGTTCGACCTCGCCTACCGAACGCTGTGCGGCATCCTCTACAACTATGTGCCCACCTCGGGCCACCCCGGAGGGAGCATCTCCTCGGGCCGCCACGTCGCGGGCATCCTCTTCTCCGGGCTCGACTACGACATCGGGGATCCGGAGCGCCCGGACGCGGACCTCCTCTCGTACGCCGCAGGCCACAAGGCCCTGGGGCTCTACGCGATGTGGGCGCTCCGCGACGAGATCGCCCGCATCGGCCGACCGGGCCTCCTGCCGGAGGATCCCCGATTCCGCTTGAGGCTCGAGGATCTTCTCGGTTTTCGGCGGAACCCGACCCAGAACACGCCGCTCTTCGAACGCCGGCGAGCCCGGCCCCTCGACGGCCACCCGACCCCGGCGACCCCGTTCGTGCGGCTCGCGACCGGCGCCTCGGGTGTGGGCATGGGGTCGAGCTTCGGGCTGGCCTTCGCAGCCCTGGACACCTGGGGAGGACACGCGCCCTATGTCCACGTCGCCGAGGGAGAGGGGGGCATGACTCCGGGGCGGGTCGCCGAGGCGTTCGCCCTGGCCTCCGCCGCGCGGTTGTGGAACCTGCGTGTCCACGTCGACTGGAACCAGGCCTCGATCGACTCGGACCGGGTCTGCCGCGAGGGCGACCGGCCGGGCGACTACGTCCAGTGGGATCCGGTGGAATTCGCCTACCTCCACGACTGGAACGTGGTCTTCGTCGAGCAGGGCCACGACGTCCGACAGGTCCTGGCCGCCCTGGAGTGGACCCGGGCACGTCGGAACGACCAGCCCACCGCGGTCGTGTACCGCACCACGAAGGGCTGGCGCTACGGCATCGAGGGCCGCAGGTCCCACGGCGCGGGGCACGGGTTCTGCTCGCCCGGCTTCCACACCTCGCTCGAGCCGTTCGAGCGTCGCTTCGGCGTGGCCTTCCCCCGGTACGACGGTCCGCCCGACCCGATCGCCGTCGAGCAGGCGTTCTGGGACACACTCGGGGTCCTCCGGGAGGCCTTGGAGGGCGAACGGGCGCTGTGCACGTGCTTCGCGGACCGTCTCGCCCAGGCCCGGACCCGTCTCGAGGCCGCCGGTCGCACCCGCCGTCCGGGCTGCCCGGACCTCGCCCGCGTGTACGCCGGCGGGGTCCGCCCCGACGAGATCCCCCCCTCGTGCACCTACGCCGCCGGAGCGCAGGTGACGCTGCGCGGCGCTCTCGGGGACACGCTCCATCACCTCAACCGGATCTCGGGCGGCGGGTTCGTGGGTGCCAGCGCCGATCTCCTCGAGTCCACGAGCCTCTCCCACCTCGCGAAGGGGTTCCCGGCCGGGTTCTTCGACGCGGTGTCCAATCCCGGGTCCCGCCTCGTCGCCTGCGGCGGCATCTGCGAGGACGCCATGGGCGCCTTCCTGTCGGGGGTCGCCTCGTACGGCACGCACGTCGGGGCAGGGTCCTCCTACGGCGCCTTCATCGCGGCGCTGGAACACGTGGCCGCACGCCTGCACGGCATCGGCCAGCAGGCTCGCCGCGACCTCACCGGTGAGCCCTTCCACCCCTTCCTGATCGTCTGCGGCCACGCGGGGCTCCAGACGGGCGAGGACGGCCCCACCCACGCGGATCCCCAGGCGCTCCAGCTCCTCCAGGAAAACTTTCCCCCCGGCGTCCTCGTCACGCTCACCCCGTGGGATCCGCAGGAGCTGTACCCGCTCACCGTCGCCGCGCTCCAGGCGCGCCCGGCCGTGGTGGCGCCCTTCGTGACGCGACCCCCCGAGACCGTCCTGGACCGCGAGAAGCTCGGGATCCCACCCGCCACGGCGGCCGTGCAGGGCCTGTACCCGCTGCGGCGCCTGCCGGGCGGAGCCCCCCGCCACGGCACCCTCGTGCTCCAGGGCAGCGGCGTCACGAACACGTTCCTCGCACAGGTCCTGCCGCGGATCGACGCGGAGGGTCTGAAGTTGGAGATCTTCTACGTGTCGAGCGCGGAGCTCTTCGACCGCCTGCCTGCGGACGTGCAGGAGCAGGTGTTCCCCGAGGCCCTGGCTTCGGAGGCCATGGGCATCACGGACTTCACGCTCTCCACGATGTACCGATGGATCCCCTCCCGGGCAGGACGTGCGCGCACGCTCCATCCCTTCCGGACCGGGCGCTTCCCCGGTAGCGGACAGGCGCACAAGGTGGCCGAGGAGGCCGGGCTCCACGGCGAGGGGCAGTGGAGGGCCGTACGCGACTACGCACGCCGGAGGGGATGAGCGCCCGGCCAGACCCGCCCTCGGAGAGACCCGGGGACCGCTGCGATTGCGCTCGCCGAAGGTCCCGCGCACCCGGGAGGACGGATAGGTCCATGTCGTTCCCTCCGTCTCCCCCGGAGACCTCCATGATCCGCCTGCTCCCGCTCCTCGAGGACCAGATCCGGGCCATCGCCCGGCCCAAGCCGACCCTCGTGTTCCCGGAGTCGTCCGATCCGCGCATCCTCTCGGCCACCTCCCACCTGACGGGCCTGGCCAACGTGGTCCTGGTGGGGACGACCCGTGAAGAGGTCCGGCGCAGCATCGAGCAGTCCAACCTCCCGCTCAAGGGCTCGGTCAAGCAGTTCCTGGGCTCGGTCCGCTTCCTGCGTCCCAGCGACGAACCCGCGCTGTGCGAGGCGTTCCACGAGGCCTTCTTCGAGGCCTCCGAGGGCAAGCGCTGGGCCGTGCCCTACGACGTCGCGGGCACCCTCGTCCGGGAGCCGGTCATGTTCTCCTGCATGGCCGTGCGGCTGGGGTACGCGGACGCGGTCCTGGGGGGCGTGGCCCATGCGTCCCGCGACTTCTTCCGCCCGGCCCTCCGCCTCCTGCACACCGACCAGGTGGCCTTCGAGGTCGGCCTGTTCTCCCTTCCCGACGAGCACCCGAGCGACATCTACCAGAAGAACATCGTGGCCTTCGCCGACGTGGCCATCAACCCGGACCCCACACCGCAGGAGTTGGCCGAGATCGCCGTCGGTTCCTGCAAGATCGTCCGCGACCTGATCCCTCAGGACATCCTTCCACACGTCAACGGGGCGATCCTGTCCTACTCCACACGCGGATCCGCGTCGGGCGAGTCCGTGATGCGCATCCGGGAGGCGGGCCAGCTCGTTCCCGGGCTCCTCGAGCGCCTCGTGGCCCAGGACCCCGTGTACCAGACCATCCGGATCGAGGCCGAGCTGCAGATCTCCTGCGCCATCTCCATCGCCGCGGCCCAGTCCAAGCTGCGCGATGCCCTGAACAACCCCGACTCTCCGGTGGGCCGGGCCAACGTCCTCATCCTGCCGTCGCTCGACTCCGGCAACCTGATGTACCACCTCTACGCCACGCGCTACCCGCAGGCGGACAAGGTCTTGATGGTGGGCGGCATGGGGGGCAGGGTGCTGGACTTCTCCCGGAGCGCCTCGGTGGAGGACGTGACCCTGGGCGGCGCGGGCACGGTCCTGCGCCTCAAGCGCAGGGCCGATTGGAGGGGCACACCTCAGCCGGCCTTCTTCCCGAACCACCGCATCCTGGTCATCAACCCCGGCTCCACGAGCACCCGCCTCGCGCTCTTCGAGGGCGAGGCTCGCATCTTCGAGCAGGAGGTCCACCACCCCGCGGACGCGATCGCGGCGTGCGCCACCATCCAGGGCCAGCTTCCCTTGCGGCGCGCCGTCCTGGAACGCTTCCTGGCCGACAACGGCGTGGACCTGGAGTCCATCGATGCCTTCGTGGGCCGCGGAGGCCTCGTGCGCCCGGTGGTGTCGGGCACCTACACCGTGAACGAGACCATGCTCGCGGATCTCGCGGCCGCCCGGTACGGCGAGCACGCCTCCAACCTCGGTGCGTCGCTGGCCCACGCGCTGGCCGCGCCCCGAGGCAAGCAGGCATTCATCGTGGATCCCGTCGTCACCGACGAGATGGACGAGGTGGCCCACCTGACGGGCCTGGACGGCTTCCCTCGTCGGGCCGTCTGGCACGCGCTGTCCCAGAAGGCGGTCGCCCGGCAGTACGCCGACGAGCAACTCACCGACTACGAGGACCTCAACCTCGTCGTGGCGCACCTCGGAGGGGGCATCTCGGTCGGGGTGCACCACCAGGGACGGGTGACCTGGGTCTCCAACGGCCTGGAGGAGGGGCCCATGAGCGCCGAGCGGACCGGCACCCTGCCCAACGACGTGGTCGTGGATCTCTGCCTCCACCGCGATCTCTCCGAAAAGGAGGTCCGACGCCGGCTCGTGGGCCAGGGGGGGCTCGTGTCCCACCTGGGCACCTCGGATCTCCGGGAGGTGGAGCGACGCGTGGACGCGGGAGAACCCAAGGCGGCCCTGGTGTGGGAGAAGCTGTGCCAGGAGGTGGCCTCCACGATCGCGTCCTGCAGTACCCGCTTCGGGGGTGAGCGTGTGGATCGCGTCATCCTCACGGGCGGCATGACCCGCTCGAGACGCCTGGTGACCCGCGTCACGACGCTCCTCCGTGCGGTCCCCGTCGGGGTCACCGTGTACCCCGGCGAGCTGGAGGGCGAGGCCCTCAAGGAGGGCGCCGTGCGCGTGCTCCGGGGGCAGGAAACCCCACTCGAGTACTGATCCCCGGACACCGACCGTGCGGGCTACCCTGGCAGGGATCGGAGGCCCGGTGCCCTATCGCTCCGTCGTCATGGCCGCCCTCGCCGGTGTCGGGCTGGCGGCGTGCACGCCCCCGCCGCCCCCTCGACCCGACATCGTGCTGTTCGTGGTGGACGCACTCCGCGCGGATGCACTTCCGGCCTGGGGGTACGACCGGCCCAGCGCTCCCCACCTGGACGACCTGGCAGCCCGCGGCGTCGTCTTCGAACGGGCCTTCTCCCACTCGTCCTGGACCCTTCCGGCCTTTGCCTCGCTCCTCACCGGCCGGTTGCCCTCCGAGCACGGAGCCGTGCGCGACCCGGCGGATCGCCTGCGGTTCGGGCGTCTCGATCCCGACCTGCCCACGCTCGCCACCCTGCTCTACGACGCGGGATGGCGTACCGCGGCCTGGGTGAACAACGTGTTCCTCGCGCCGGAGTTCGCCCTCGGGCGCGGCTTCGACACCTGGGACTACGAGGGCGCGGTCGGCTTCCAGGAGCGCTCCGGCACCGCGACCGTGGACGCGGCGTTGGCCTGGCTCGACGCGGGCTCCGGCCCGGCGTTCCTCCTGGTGCACGTCATGGAGCCCCACCTGCCGTACCTCGCCTCTCCTGTGCGGGGTCGCTTCGCGGGGCCACCCCCCGCCCCGTTCTCGCTGCCCTTCGGCGACGCGGAGATTCTGGACGCGATCCAGGGCCGAACCCGCGTCCCCGACGACGCGGGCCGGGCCTGGATCCGCGCAACCTACGACGAGGAGGTCCTGGACGCCGACCGTGCGTTGGGGCGCCTGCTCGACGGCCTCGCGGCCCGGGGACGCCTGGAGGGCACGGTGGTCGCCTTCACCGCGGACCACGGCGAGGAGTTCTGGGACCACGGCGGTTTCGAGCACGGGCACACGCTCTACGGCGAACTCCTGCACGTGCCGCTGGTACTCGCCGGGCCCGGCCTCGGTGCGGGTCGCGTGGCCGTTCCGGTTCAGCACGCCGATCTCTTCCGCACGCTCCTGGCCCTGGCGGGCGTGTCCCCGCCCCCGGACGTCGCCGGTGCGGACCTCGGGGCGTCCGCCATTGGCCCCGCCCTGGCTTCCCGTCCCATCCTGTCCGAGGACTGTCTCTACGGCCCGGCGCGTCTGGCCGTCACCCGGGGGGACGAACGCCTGATCCTGAACCTCGAGACCCGGGTCGCCAACCTCTTCCGGCTGGACGAGCAAGGCCAGTCGGATGCCCTCGTGCCCGATGGCCCGGAACTGGAGGCCGACGCGAGGCCTCTCCTGGAGGCCGCCTTCGCGGTGCGGGGGGATCTGGACCTGCACGCGCCGCCCCAACGGATCGCCCCGCTCCACGACGAGGCCATCGAGCGGCTGCGGGCCCTGGGCTACCTCGGGCCGCGAACCCCGCTTCCGTCCGACCCACCGTGACATGCAGTGCCGGATGACGTATTATGCTCCTCCAAGGGAGTGAATTTCATGTTCATTCCCCTGGTTCGACCCGGCGGCACTCCGCACCCGCACGCCGCTCCTTCTCGCCCCGCCCCTCTCCGAGTCGTCGTTCATAACCGTTGAAGGCAGGTTTCCTCGATGTGTCTCCTCGCCCCCGCTTCCGTACCATGACACGAATGTCGCGGTTTCGAACGGGCGAGCGGGTTCGAGGCCAGACGAGATGTCTCCGTTTTCGACCTTGTCCGATGCTTGACGAGCGCCCTCGGATCCGTGGCACGCCTCGTGCATGCGGTTCAGAACGGAGAGACGTCAGGCTGCCAGGGCCTTCCAGACGATGCACCCGTGAAGCGCCCTCGCCTCGGGCACCCGGCTCGACAACGAGCCGGGTGCCTTCGTCTTTGGGGACCGGGATCGAAACCGGGGATCCGGGTATGGATCGCCTCGACCCGCTCCACGAGCCGTAGCCCATCCATGACCGACCCCCCCCGGGAATCCCTCTGCCTCGTGGTCAACCCGCGTGCCGGATCGGGCACCGCAGGCCGGCGGCTTGCCCGGCTGGCCCGCCTCGCCGAGGAGGTGTTCCCCACGGTGGACGTCCGCCGGACGGAGGATCGTGGCCATGCCAGCCTCCTGGCCCGCTCGGCCGCCGCGGAGGGCTTCGACGTGGTCGCGGCCGTGGGTGGGGACGGCACCTGCCACGAGGTCGTGAACGGACTGATGGACCCCGGCGCCTCGTCGGGCCCGGAGCTCCCGGCTGGAGGCGGCCGCCTCCCGGTCTTCACCGTGGTCCCGTTCGGGACCGGGAGCGACCTCATCCGGAGCCTCGGGATCCCCAGAGACACGCGAGCGGCGCTACGCCTCGCGCGGGTTGGGGAGACCCGGTCGCTGGACGTGGGATGGGCCCGTACACACGGGCCCGAGGGGGAGCAGATCCACCGGTACTTCGTGAACGAGTTGAGCTTCGGGATGAGCGGCGAGGTGGTGGCGCGGGTCAACCGCTCCTCCAAGCGGCTCGGAGGCCGGGTCTCGTTCCTCGGGGCCACGCTCTCGACGCTGGCCGCCGCCCGGCCCAGCAGCGTACGGATCACCTGGGAGGGGCCCCAGGGGTCCGGATCCTGGGACCAGCCCTTCCTGGCCTCGTTCGTCGCCAACGGCCAGTACTGCGGCGGCGGGATGTGGGTCGGTCGGGGCGGGTCCATGACCGATGGCCTTCTCGACGTCACGGTCGTCCCCGCCCTCTCCGTGCTCAAGGCGATCCCGAGCCTCCCCCGCCTCTACAACGGCACCACGGACCGGGTGCCGGGAGCGGTCCGGGTCCTGGCCCGCAAGGTCGAGGCCCGGGCCCTGGACCCGGCGAAGTCCCCGATTCCCGTGGAGACGGACGGCGAGCAGGCCGGCTACCTGCCCCTGGTCCTCGAGGTCCGCCCGAACGCTCTCCGCGTCTGTGGCGCCTGGTAGCGGCCGACTCCGGTCGCGCGTCACGCGGCGGATTTGAATATATCTCCTTTATACCTACCTTTTTGCTTGCTCCTCTCTCCTCGGGGCCACGACCCGTCCCGCGGTGCCGCTCGATCGGCACCGCAAGAAGCAGCCGGTCTTCCGGCAAAACATCATTCTCCTCTTGCCACCCGCGACGGCCCGCTGTTACTATCCGCGACCCTTTCTTCGGATAGGAACCGTCGGAAGCCTGAGCAGCGGATCCGGACCCACGATTCCACGTCAGCATCGCCTCTCCCTCGGGGTCCTCTTGGGCCCCCATGACCGTCTCCCTCACCCGGGTCGTCCAGACCCCACCCACCCCCACTCACCGGAGTACACATGAACAAGGCCCAGCTCACCGAGAAGCTCGCCGAGCGCTGCAACATCCCCAAGGTCCGTGCGGCCTCCTACATCAACACCCTCGTCGAGATCATCTCGGACGCGCTCCTCACCGGCGATCAGAAGGTCACGCTGTCCGACTTCGGCACCTGGACGGTGTCCCAGCGTCGCCAGTTCACCGGCCACAACCCCAAGACCCGCACCCAGATCCAGGTGCCCGCCCGTCGGATCCCGGTGTTCCGCGCCGGCAAGGGTCTCAAGGAAGCCCTCAACAAGGACCTCGGCTAGCCCGAGTCGGGAACTCCCGGGTCCAGGGACCCGGTACCGTCTCCCCGGGGGCGGATGCGGCGACCCCGCATCCGCCCCCGTCTTTGTGCGCCCCCGTCACGATCCTTGACCCACTGGGATCCGAAGGGTCCCCCTTGGCACGTCCCGCCCTTGACACCCTGGAACCGGGACGCCATGCTTTCGGCGCTCGACCGGACGCACGGTCGCACGAGCGGCCCCGCCCCGCCGACGCCAGAGAGGCCTCGATGTCCACCGCACCCCAGCTTCGTCCCGTCTCGCAGGATCCCATGGTCCGCCACGTGGCGTCGGCCTGGCTCCCCACCCGGTTCGGCGACTTCCGCATCCTGGGCTTCGTCGACGAGGAGGGGCAGGAGTACGTCGTGCTCACCCGCGGCGACGTCGCCGGCGCCGAGGACGTCCCCGTGCGGCTCCACAGCGAGTGCTTCACGGGCGACGTCTTGGGCTCGCTCCGCTGCGACTGCCGGGAACAGCTCGAAGCCTCGCTGCGCTTCATCGGCCACAGCGAACGCGGCGTGGTCCTGTACCTGCCCCACGAGGGTCGGGGCATCGGGCTCCTCAACAAGATCCGCGCCTACGCCCTCCAGGAGCTCGGGCTGGACACCGTCGAGGCCAACCTGGCCCTGGGGTTCGAGAGCGACCTGAGGACATGGGGGGCTGCGGCGGCCATCCTCCGAATCCTCCAGGTGCGCTCGATCCGGCTCCTGACCAACAATCCCGACAAGATCGAGGCCATGGACCAACTCGGCATCCCGGTGACGGGCCGGATCCCGCTGCGGATGAAGCCCACCCGCTTCAACCGCCGCTACCTCGACACCAAGCGGGACAAGTGCGGCCACCTGCTGTAGGGATGTGCGCCGGGGACCGAGGGCCCGCCCCCTGCCCTGTCCCCTCTCCCCCCGGGAGAGGGTGGCGCCGACAGGCGCCGGGTGAGGGCCGCCCCCCCGTCGGCACTCGGTAGAACCTCCACGACGCGCTTCCCCCATCGGCCCGAAAGGGCCGGCAGGACGTCGCGGCCGGCGGGGAGGGCTTCGGGCACCGCGGTGTATGATGCGGACCGGTACGCCCAAAAGCGCGTCCCCAGCCTCGATTCCGCTCATGACCGCGACGCCCGGAGGCCCGACCCAAAGCAGGCCGCAGGCCCGAAGGGCCGCCCCCCCGTCGGCCCGAAAGGGCCGGCAGCTCGTGCGTCGGCCAGGAGGCCGCCTACAGGATCTCGGTGCGCTCCACGCAGGAGATGCCCAGGGCCTCGAGCTCGCCGAGGATGGGCACGTAGATCTCCTTCCGCACGGGCGCGTGCACCCCGCGCGCTTGGATCCGGCCCGCCAGGATGTGCTTCACGCCGACGGCCACGGGCAGGGACACGGTGCGTGCCATGGAAGAGTCGCCCCGAGGGATGCCGAAGTCGACCAGGTCCATCGTGATCCGTTCGGTCCGTCCGGGAAACACGCCCACCACCTCGTGGTGCATCACGAGCATATCGCGCTCGCCAGGTTGGAAAGCCATTTTCGCCAGCATGGCGTCGGCCAGCACGTCCAGCGGCGCGTTCATCCCCTCCGGGAGGCACACCTCGTCGTACATGCCGAGCCAGCCGAGCGTCACGACCGGGTCCGCGTCGCGGGCCAGGCCCAGCCGATGCGCCACCTCCGCCGGGAGATCTCCCTCCCTGTCCACGTTCAGGAGGGCACGGAGCATGCCCGCCCGGGTACGGTCCAGGAGGACGATGGGCTCGATCTCGAAGAGGCCCAGGTCCACCCAGGCCTTCCATCGGGCGCAGTGCCCGGCGTAGCGCAGCGTGCCCCGGTAGAGGGTCTCGAGGCCTGGCAGGCCGTAGGTCTCTTCGTAGGAGAGCGAATCCCGGTTGGGGTAGGCCTCGAAGGTGCCCACCCCGGGCACCTCGAGCGTGTGGGTCGTGGCCAGCAGATCGCTCGGCGCCACCTCCACCAGTTGCCCGTCCCAGCGGAACCGAGCGCCGTTCCGCACGGCGAGCAGCACGCCTCGGGGGGCCCAGGAAAACTTGTACCCGAGGGGGTTGTCGTTGGCCTCGGGGGCCGGCAGCCCGCCGCAGTAGGACTTGAAAACGGTGACGCGGCCCCCCCGATCGTGGATGCCGTCGAAGATCCGCATGGCGGACATGTGGTCCAGGCCCGGATCCACCCCGCACTCGTTGAGGAAGAGGAGCCCGGCCTCGCGGGCCGGCGCGTCGAGCGCGCGCATGCCCGGGCTGATGTAGGAGGTCGTGGCCATGTGGCGCCCGTGCCGCAGGCAGCTCTCGGCGACCTCGACGTGCCGCTGGGCGGGCAGGAGGCTCAACGTCAGGTCGTGCCGGGCCACGAGGGCGTCGAGGGCGTCCCGGTCGTCCACGTCCAGGGCCAGGGCCCGCCCCCGGGGATGGTCCTGCACCAGGTCGCGCGCCTTGGCCACGGTGCGGCTGGCCACCGTGACCGTCAGGCCGGGGAGGTCCAGGAGGTAGCGGACCGCGGGCCGGGCCACGAGGCCGGCGCCGAGGATCAGGACGTTCTGGCTGTCGGGGGGCATCGAGACTCCTTGCGGGACGGTCTCCCTCGGATCCTACCGAAGAAAGTCCGCCATGTAGCGGTACTCGGACGGGAACGCACCCCGATGGAGGAGGAGCGCGCTCCGGAACTCGGGCGGGAGCGTGAGCGCTCCTATGGGTACGTCGAAATCGGTCCGCACCAGGGCCGGCAGGAACGGCTCGAGCGCACGGGAGAAGGCCTCGGAGGACTCTTGCGGCAGCTCGCACGGCAGGTTGTCCACGGCCATCATCACCACGCCCGGACCCTCCACGCCGTCCCGCGCCCGGCCGGCGACCGGATCCCAGACGTAGCACGGCGCGTCGCTGTCCATGACCTTCACGCAGCATTCCACGGATCCGCCGATGTCACAGGAGATGTCCCCGATCACCTGCAGGCGCAGCGGAGGGCCGTGGACCGCCCGGCTCCGGAGGAGGTCCAGGGACACGAGCCGCGGATGGGCCGCGGTCCAGTAGACCGCGTTCACGAGCACGTCGAGGTGCTCCAGGTGCCGATCGAAGACCGAACGGTACCGCTCGGGATGGCGGAGGTACGCCTCCAGCACGAAAGGCGTGCCGGCCTCGACGGGCTCCACCGTGTGCGCCTCTGCGAAGACGACCTGGAACACCCGATCGCGGGGCTCACCCGCACGGGCCCGGATCCGCGGGAGATCGCCCGGCTCGATCGCCTCGACCGGCAGGCACCCGAGGACGCGCTGGGCGCCCTGGGAGACGTTGCCATACCCCGCGATGCCCACCACGAAGGGGCACAGGGCAGGGGGGAGTCCCTCGGACCGGATGCGATCCCCCACCGCCTCCAGGGCGTGGCAGGCCGCCTCGAGGTCCGGGTACGCGTGGGCCGGGCGAATCGCCTCGAACGGGTTGGCGTGGCCGAGCCAGCGAACCCGCTGCCCCGCCGCGACCAACGTGTCGATCATGCCCGCGGCGCCGGCAAACCAGGAGAAGAAGATGAGACGCCTGCCCTGGGCGTCCAACACGCGCTCGTAGTCGAGCAACGTGCAGCGCTGGTCCACGAGGCGTCGGAGCATGGGCAGGTTGGCGGGCTGACCCTTGATGGTGTGCGAGAAGAACAGGTAGGCCCCGCCCGGTCGGAAGAGGTGCGCGGGGATCTCCTTGACGGCCACGACCAGATCCGCGTCGAAGCAGTCGTCCACGAGCACGGCCCCTGCCGCCTCGAAGGCGGAATCCGGGAACACCCGCCGCCCGAACCGCTCCACCCGCACGGCGAGACCGTGCTCGGCCACGAGGCGCCGGACGGTGTCGGGCGTGACCGGGACGCGGCGCTCCCAGGCGTTCTTGTCCTCACGGCGGATTCCGAGGGTCCGAGGGGGCATGGGCATCCTCCTGGGTGACCGGCTGGTGGGGCGTGCCCCGGGGAGCCCGAAACGGGCCTGCAGGCGCCGGAGGGCTAACCCGTGCCTGCGGGCGGGCCCCACACCCGCCGCGTGCGAGCGGGATACCAGGCCCGCATGGTCCCCGCCCTCCTGCTCCTCTCCTGTGCTGCCCGCCTGGGTGCCTCCGATGCCCCGGTGCCGGAGGTGGCTCCGCAGGATCCCACCCCTCCGGCGCTCCAAGCCCCGATCCAGCCACCCGCGACCCTGGTGGCCGAACCCTGCGGCGTCCGTCCATGGGTCCGGGAGATCGATCTCGAGGCCGACAATTACCGCTTCACGGCCCGGGATCTCGTGTCCCCATGCCCTCCCGGCGTCCAGTGCGTCTGGTCCGGGATCGCCGTGCGCACCGGCACGGCCGAGTGGCGCGACGGGGTGCTGGTGCTGTCCTGCGAGGACTCGGGCCCTCCGGGCGTCCCGTTTCCCGAACGGATGGCCCCAGCCGGCCCGGACGCCCTCCAGGACGAGGAGGGCTGCGTCTACCGGGTACGGTCCTCGGGACCCCGGTAGAGGACGCCCGAGGAGGGGGTCTCCCAGACCTCCACGCACGCGAGCATGGTCAGGGCAGGCGCGATCCGGTCCCAGATCCAGGCCGCGATGCGCTCGACGGTGGGGTTCTCGAGACCTTCCACCTCGTTGAGGAGGTGGTGGTCGAGTTGGGCGACGATGGGCGCACACGTGGCCTCGAGGTCGTGGAAGTCCATCACGAAGCCCGTGCGAGGGTCCACGGGGCCCACCAGGTGCACCCGCGCCCGGTAGGCATGGCCATGGAGCCGTGCGCAGGCATGGTCCGAAGGGACCTCGGGCAGGAAGTGGGCTGCCTCGAAGGTGTACTCCTGGACGATCTCGGCGTGCATGGCATGCTCGTCCGGTCCGCGGCCGGGAGGACCCTATCCCGGACCGACGCCGTCCGTCGCGTCCGCTGCCGCACGATGGCAGTCGCCGCACGCCCCGACCACCGTGGCCAGGAGGTCCGAGGGAGGCAGGTCCGTCCGGGCCGCACGCGCGGCTTCCAGCACGCGATCGGCGGCGTCCGAGGAGCGCATCCCCTCGCGGGCCCGGGGCGGGTCCTCGGCCAGTCGGGCCGCCACCTCGCGTCCCCGTGCGGAATCGCCCGACACCACGGCCCACCACAACGCCTCTGTGGCACGGGCGTGCCCCGAGACCTCAGGCGAAGGACGGCCCACGGATACGCGCTCGGCCAAGTGGCAGGCACCGCAGGACTCGGCCACGCGAGCCAGTCCGTCCGCGGCCTCCCCCGCATCGGCGGCAGCGACGATGAACCCCACGGCCGCGTGCAGGTCCTCCAGCGCACGCCGGCCGGCCCGGCCGGCCTCCTCGGTGGGCCAGCCTCCGTCCATGCCGCGAGCCGCCACGGCCGCTGCCGGCAGGTCGCCCGCCTCCACGGCGCGCAGGAGCGAGGGAGCGTCCTCGAAGTGACCCGGGGCGGCCGCACCGCCCTCGTGGTGCGCGGGAGCGCAGCGGCAGGCTGCGAGGACGATCCACTGGATCGGGACGTGCATGCCGGGCACCTCTCCCCGACCCCGGGGTGGGGACTCCCCGGGTCTCGGATCTCGGCATATCCTGCACGTCCATGCACGCCTCTTCCCGCAGACGAGGACCGAGCCGCATCACCCGCTGGGTGGCCCGCCGCATCGGGCACGGCCAGCGAGGCGTCCGGGCCACCGAGGACCTCCTCCGGATGGAGAGCGTGATCCGCTTCGTGGCGGTCTACGCCCTGACCATCGTCGCACCCGCCCTCCTCCTGGGCTGGTTCGGCATCTCCGACTCGCTGCGGGGCGAGGCCTCGATGCGCGCGGCCGTGGAGTCCGAGGTCGCTTCCAGCCTCCAGGCTGCGGTGGCGGGCGTGGAGGACCTGTTCCACCAGTTCGAGAACAACGCGAGCCAGCGCCTCGCCTCGGGGTACTCGGTGCAGGAGTCCCCTGGGGAGATCTCCCCCTACCTGCTCATCGCGGTCCGTCTGGACGAGCGTGGGGAGGTGGTCTCGCCACGCCCGGACACGGGCGGCAGCGGCCTGCCGGACCACCTCTTCTTCCTCCGGGGGCCCTACGCCGCCGCCCGCACCCTCGAGGAGCGGGGCGACCACGCCGCCGCGGCCCTGCTGTACCAGAAGGCGGCGGCCGAGGCGCCCGGCGTGGTGCTTCACGGGACGGCCCGCCTCCAGTGGGCCCGGGTGATGGCCAAGGCCGGCCGGACCCGGGAGGCCGAGGGGCTCTACGCAGAGACCGCGCGATCCCTGGGGCTCCGCTCCGCCATCTGGGGATTCCCGATCGCGGACCTGGCCCGCCTCGGAGAGGGGCAACTCCTCATCCGCCGGGATCTCGAGGCAGGCGTCCGAATGCTCCGCACGCTCGTGGACTCCGTCCTGGCCACCTCGCCGTCCATGGACGAGGCCGGCCGCCTCGCTGTGGCGCTCCATGCCCTGGACCTCCTGGAGCACCGCACCGACGCGGAGTGGCTGGCCAGCCGTCGCAGCCGTCTCGACGTTCGATCCAGCCAGGTCTACTGGGCCCGACGCCTCCTGCCCGAGATCCAGCCCCTCGCCGCGGGGGGCCGACTGCTGCGCGTCGCCCCCGGGGCCTTCCGGTACACCGTGGGAGACGTGGGCCTCTGGGCGACCACCTGGCACGACGTCCAGCTCTACGCGTTCGCCCTGGATCTCGCGGCCGTCCTGGACCAGGTCTTGATCGTGAGCCGTCAGTCCATGCGGCCCGACGGGCAGATCGCCGTGACGGTGCTGGCACCCGAGGAGCCTCCGCCACCGAACACCTTCGAGCGGCGGAGCCTCGCACCCTGGATGCCGGGGTGGGCCGTCGCGGCCCATCCCGTGGATGCCGACGGGTTGATCCGGGCGTTGTCCCAACGACGGATGCGGCGCATCCTCCTGGTCTTCCTCTCGATCGCCACGGTCGCGGTCGGCGCGGTCCTCATCTCGCGCCTCGTGTCCCGGGAGATGGACCTGGCCCGCCTCAAGTCCTCGTTCGCCGCCAACGTCAGCCACGAGCTGAGGTCGCCCATCACCCAGATCCGCTTGAAGGGGGAGGCGCTCCAACTCGACCTCGCGGAGGACGAGGACGACCGCCAGCGGCACTACGACACCATCGTGCGCGAGGCCGAGCGGCTGTCCCGCCTCGTGGACAACGTCCTCGACTTCGCCGCCATCGAGCGCGGCACCAAGAACTACGTCCTCCGTTCTGCGGATCTCGCGAGCACGCTCAAGGGGGCCGTGGAGACGACCCGCTACTCCATGGAGGTGCGGGGATTCGACCTCGAGGTGGACATCCCGGACACCCTCCCGACGATTCTGCACGATCCCGACGCCATCGCGCAGGCCCTCACCAACCTCCTGTCCAACGCCGCCAAGTACGGGGCCGAGGGGCACTGGATCGGGGTGAGCGCGACGGTGCTCCCCGAGGAGCTGCAGGTCCACGTGGCGGACCGGGGCATCGGCGTCCCGCCCGAGGAGCGGGAGCGGATCTTCGATCAGTACTACCGCGGAAAAGACCCTCGAGCCAGGCGTTTCAAAGGCACGGGCATCGGACTCGCGATCGTGAAGTACATTATGGACGCCCATGGCGGCCGGGTCTCCGTGGCGCCCTACCCCGGACGGGGCAGCGTGTTCACCCTGCACCTGCCGGTTTCCTCGAAGCCATGAAGGAGGCAGCGGATGGTCCGGATTCTGTTCGTCGAGGATGAGGCCGAGGTTCTGAGGACCTTGAAGGCGTTCTTCACTCGCGAGGGCTACGAGGTCCTCGCGGCGCGGGGCGGAGGCGAGGCCCTCGCGCTGGCAGAGGATCGCCTCCCTCACGTCGCGGTGCTCGACGTCATGCTCCACGAGGGGCCCGAGGGGCCCGACGGCATGGACGGATTCGAGGTGTGCAAGGCGCTCCGGCAGCGCGGGTTCGAGGGCCCGGTGCTGTTCCTGACCGCCCGCAACGCGGAAACCGACAAGTTGCTCGGGTTCGAGCTCGGGGCCGACGACTTCGTCACCAAGCCCTTCTCCCTGCTCGAGTTGGCCGCCCGCGTCAAGGCCCTGATCAAGCGCACGGGCGGCACGCGCAGCACCTTCCGGTTCGGCGACGTCTTCGTGGACCTCGACAACTACCTGGTCCGCCACCCGGGCGGCGAGGAGCGTCTCTCCAACCGGGAGCAGGAGCTGCTCAAGTACCTGATCGAGCACCGCGGCCGGGTCCTGCCGCGGGAGGAACTGCTCACCAGCATCTGGAAGTACGCCCCCAACGTGACCACCCGCACGGTGGACACCCACGTCCTGAACCTCCGCAAGAAGCTGGCGGACAACGCCCTCGAGCCCAGGTTCATCGAGACGATGCACGGGGTCGGCTACCGGTTCGTGGCCGAGGAGGGGTAGGTCCCCGTTGATCCGTTGGCTCCTTCTACTGCTCACCCCTGCGGCCGGGGCCGCCGAGACCCCGGCCGACTGGGCCGTGCTGAACGAAATCCGCGTCTCGGAGGTCCTCGACGGGATCTCGCCCAGGAGCGTCGAGCGCCTGGAGGCGCTCCTGGCTCGCCTCGACCCCATGGATCGGCTGTACGGCGAGACGGCCTACTGGCTGGCTCACGCCCGCGTGACCCTCGGCGATCGCGAAGGAGCCCGGGAGGCTCTGGAGGCCGCGCTCGAGGACCCCGACACGCGGGAGGCCGCCCTGGCCCTGCAGGCCCAGATGGACGCGGTCCTCTCCACGGTCGATCGCCTCCCCTTCCGCCACGACATGGAGGACGGACGAGGGCCCTTCGTCCACTCCTGGTTGCACGGCGACCGTGGCGAGGTGCGGATCGCGCCGGTGGACGCCGACCACGGGCGGGCCATCCGCTGGACCTCCCGGATCCGGGACCGCCAGGAGGACCAGATCACGGTCTCGTTCGCCTCGGGCGCGGGCATCCTGTCCTGGATCCGGTGCGAGATCATGAGCCAGGCTTTCCCGTCCTTCCTCAGGATTCTCGTGGAGGACTCCGAGGGGAGGGAGTTCGCCACGGATCCCTTCGAGGTCGCCGAGGGGCGCTGGACCCCGCTCAACGTCGCCCTCTCGACCTTCCACAGCACCAACCCCACCACACCCTCGGTGAGGCCACGGGGCTCCCTCAGATCCATGCACTTCAACGACGTCACCGCCTACCTCTCAGCCGACCGGGGCATCCGGGACGTGTGGATCGACAACCTGGAGATGCGGTAGAAAGGGGGCCCGGAGGCGCTCGTGGCCGTGATCGTGCAGAAGTACGGCGGCTCGTCGGTGGCCGACATCCCGCGACTCGAGCACGTGGCCCGGCGCATCGCCGCCACCGTCCGCGATGGCCACCGGGTGGTGGTGGTGGTGTCGGCCATGGGCAACACCACCCACGCGCTCCTGGCCCTGGCCCGCCGGGTCTCCCCCCACCCCGGCCGTCGGGAGCTGGACATGCTGATGTCCGTGGGGGAGCGCATCACCATGGCCCTGCTCTCCATGGCGGTGGCCGATCTGGGCGTGCCGGCGGTCTCGTTCACCGGCTCCCAGTCCGGCATCATCACCGACGACCGGCACGCCTCGGCCCGCGTCCTGGAGGTTCGGCCCGAGCGGATCCGGAGTGCGCTCGACGAGGGAAAGGTCGCCATCGTGGCCGGTTTTCAGGGGGTCAGCCGCTCGCGGGAGGTCACCACGCTCGGTCGTGGCGGATCCGACACCACGGCGGTGGCCCTGGCCGCGGCGCTCGGTGCGGACCTGTGCGAGATCTGCTCCGACGTGGACGGCGTCTTCTCCGCCGATCCGCACCGGGTCCCGGAAGCCCGGCACCTCGACCGGCTCTCCTGGGACGAGGCCCTCGCCCTGTTCCGGGGCGGCGCCCGGGTGCTCCACCCCGAGGCCGTGGCCTTTGCCGCGCACCACGGCATCACCCTTCGCGCCGTGGCTACGCGCGGGAGCACCGGAGGTACCGCGGTGGGCCAGAGCCGCGAGGGGCTCGCCTCGCGGGTGGTGGCCGTCACCGTGGATCCCGAGGTGGACCGGGTGACGCCGGGGCCGGAGGGCCTGTCGGCCCTGGTGGACGTGCTCGTCCGGGTCCAGGCGCCCGTACGCTCCGTGCGCGAGGACGGGATTCTCCTGGATCGCCGGGACTTTCACGACCGAGACCGGGTAGCCTGGCCCGACGGGTCCCGCCTCGTACCGGTGTGCGTGGCCACGGCGGTCGGACCCGGCTGCGGCCAGCCCGACCTCCTGGTGGCGGGGGCCCGGGCCCTCGAGGCGGCGGGTCTACACGTCCTCGGGCTGGAGGCGGACCACGACCGGCTGTCCTGGATCCTGCCCGAGGGCTGTGCCCTCGACGCGGAACGCGTGCTCCACAAGGCCCTGGTGGAGGAGACGGCCTGACCCGAGTCGCGCCGATTTGTCGTGTTGCGGCCTCGAGAGCGAGCCGGCACGCCGGACCGCCGAGATCGAGACCCCACCCCGACGACTGCCCTCGAAGTGGGGCGACTCCAGGTAAATGCCCCTTGCCAGCCGAGGCTTTCGCCGGTACTCTACAGGCCGTCCCGGGTGCCCGACATGCTTCGCCAGTTCCTGAGTCCACCCAACTGGTTCACGGCCGCCAACCTGTTCTGCGGGTTCTATGCCGTCCACCTGCTGATGCGTCCGGGCTCCGACTACCGGGTCATCGTTCTCGCCGGCTGGCTCGTCCTCTTCGGCGCCGTCTTCGACATGCTGGACGGCCGGGTGGCGCGCATGACCCACTCGGACAGCGCGTTCGGCACCCAACTCGACTCCCTGTCCGACATCGTCACGTTCGGTCTCGCGCCCGCCCTGCTGGCCTGGAAGTGGTGCCTCCACCAGGCCGGTCTCTTCGGGCTCGTCGTCGCCTTCCTCTTCGTGGTCTGCGGTGCGTTCCGCCTCGCCCGGTTCAACTGTCGTGCCCAGGTGAAGCCCCCGTCCGAGAGCTGCGGCATCACGATCACCATGGCGGGCATCACGGTCGCGCTCCTCGTGGCCAGCTTCGCCACGGCCGAGCGTGACCCCCGTCATCCCTGGAACACCGCGGTCATCATCGGGGCCCTCTCCCTGCTCATGGTCAGTCGCGTCCCCTACCGGACGTTCAAGACGTTGCGGCTGTCGCCGGTGGTGCTGGCCTGCCTCGCCCTCCTGCTCGGGATCCTGGTGGTGTTCGGCACCCGGTTCCAAAACTTCGCCGCCGTCCTCCTCCTGCCCTGCGCCCTCTACGTGACCAGCGGTCCGGCGGAGTCGCTCGTGCGCCTGGGCCTGAGGCGCCTCAAGTTCGCGGGCCGGGCCCCGGACTCCGGCGAGGACCTGTTCGACGACACGGATCCGCAGTCCGACGAGTTCTGATCCCGCGCCGAGCGGCGTTCGGACGACGGAGGGCCGGGGAGGACGGGGTCAGTCGTCGGGCTTCTCTCGCCTCGCGCCTCCGGGTGGGGCCGACGGCTTCGAAGCCTCGCCCGATCCGCCCGGGTCGCTGGGTCGGTCGACGAGGAATTGGTGCTGGTACTCGTTGTAGAGCCATTCCACCTCGACGTTTCCAGGCCACCGCTCCCAGGCCTCCTTGAGCACGATGAGGGCGAACACCCAGCGTTCGCGGCGGGCGTAGGCTCGAGCCAGAGCCACGTGGTCCGCCAGGTCCTCCAGGGCGTGGAAGGGGGGCCGTGCCTCGTGGAGCAGCACCCGGTAGTTGTCCACGGAGGTGTCCCGGTAGAGCCGGCGGGGCGCGGCGAACTCCACGAGCATGTTGTCGTCGGTGTTGAGCGTCGCGCCTTGTACGAACGCGTCGAGCGTGGACTCGTCCATCTGGTGGAACGTGAGAAGATCCCAGGCGTCGTGGATGCCGATGTTCTCGAGGTCCTCGGCTACGCCCGGGCGCTCGGCGAGGATCGCCTGTACGCGATCGGGGTCGAGCACGAGGGGCGCATCCGATCCCAGGATCACGAGGTCGGCGTCCTCGATGGTGGCGAAGACCGCCACGTGCGGAAAGACCGCCCTCATCGTGGCCAGGAGCGAGCGCAACTCCTCGATGCCCATGCCGTAGACCTGGATCCACTGGCTCCAGACGCCCCCCGGCGTCAGGCGCTCCCGGCCGGCGCTGAAGAACTCTCGCGTGAAGAGGTTGGAGACACCGGTGAGCCAGGGGTTGGAGGGCTCCGAGATCACGGCGTCCCAGGCGCCGGGCTTTGCGAGGAACACGTGGTTGCGAGCGTCGTTCACGACCGGGCGGACCCTGGGATCCTCGAGGGGACGGTGGTTGACGTGGTCGAAGAAGCGGCTGGCGGTGAAGACGGCCGGCTCCAGTTCCACCATCTCGATGGACACGAGGTCCGGATGCCGCGTGACCGCGCCGAGCGTCACGCCCGAGGCGAGGCCCACCACGCACGCACGGCGAGCGTCGGGCCGGAGGAGGAGCGGCAGGTGGCCCACGAGGATCTGCGTGGGCATGTCCGAGGTGGAGGACGCGTCCACCTTGCCGTTGTTGGCCAGCCAGACGTTGCCGGTCTTGCGGTTCCTCGCGACGGTCACCACCGAGGACAGCCCCTCGGCGTAGTAGAGGAGGTCGTAGGGCGCGACCGCGTACTGGTAGATGTGCTCGCGCGTGCGGATCGAGATGTCCGCGACGTACTTGTACATCCCCGAGGTCATGAGCAGGGGGTCCCACGGCGGGGGCTTGAGGAGAGCCAGGGCGCCGAGCGCCACGATCCCGATCCCCGCGAGGGCGGTCCGCCTCCGAACCGCGCCGGTCGGTCGGGTCCGGGCTCTCCAAGAGGCGGCCAGGGCGACCAGCGCCCCCGCGAGGTTGACGCCTCCCGCGGCGAGCACGGACCCGGTCACCTGGAGGTGCGGCAACAGGAGAAACGCCGCAGCGACCGATCCGAGGATGCCGCCCACCGTGTTCACGGCGTACACCTGCCCCACCGGGCCGCCCAGCCGATCCGGATCTCCCACGAACGTCCGCACCGCCAGCGGGAAGGTTGCCCCCATGAGCAAAGCCGCTGGTGCCATCAGCACCACCGCGAGGAGGCACTGGGCGGGCCAGAACATGATCGGGGCGTTTTCGACGGCCGTGTAGAGGTCCACGTACACGTAGGGGAGCTGGCCCCAGCTCCACATGGTCGCGGCCGAGAGCGCCGCCACCCCCACCTGGAGACCGGCCAGGAGGGCCAGGCCTCCGGCCCGCCCGGCGCGCGTCACCGTTCGATCGGCCAGGGGACCCCCCGCCCATCCCCCTGCCGCGATCCCGACCAGGAAGGCGAGGAGCATCGTGGAGAACGCGTAGGCGCTGCCCCCGAACGTGAGGGTCAGGAGACGGAACCACGCCAGCTCGTAGGCGAGCGAGGCGAAGCCGGCGAGACCGGCCACGAGCAGCACGGATCGGTCCGCCGGCGCCCCGGAATCCACGGCGTCGGCCTCCACTTCGAGCGCGGTTCCCTGCTCGGTCCGCCAGGACAGGAGGAGGGCGCCCGCGAAGAGCACGAGGTTCCCGGCCGCGGCGATGGAGGTCGTGGCGTCCAGACCGAGGTACGGCAGGAGCACGAAGCCCGCCAGGAAGGTCCCCAAGACCGCGCCTGCGGTGTTGACGCCGTAGAGCAGCCCCACGCGGTGGCCGGCGAGTGACAGCCGGGTCGTGGCGAAGCGGGCCAGCAGGGGGAGCGTGGCGCCCATGCAGGTGGTCGGCACCAGGAGCAGCAGGCCCGCGAGGAGGGCCTGGAAGGCCGAGAACACGGTGGGCGAGGGCTCCAGCCATCGCCAGAACCCGAGGTAGAACGGCACGATCGACTTCAGGAGCACCGGGAAGGCGAGCGCGTACAGGCCGATCCCTCCCTCGAGCAGGCCGTAGACCCGCACCGGCCGCCGGATCCGATCGGCCAGCCGGCTCATCAGGAACCCGCCCAGGGACAGCCCCCCCATGAAGGCCGCCAGGACCGTCGCGATGGCCACCTGGCTGGTGCCGAACACCAGGTGCAGCTCCCGACCCCACAGCGTCTCGTAGACCAGCGACGTGGCCCCGGACAGGAGGAAGAGCGGGAGGAGGCCCCACAGGGCGGACTCGCGCGAGTGCGGGACGGCGGTCGGGTGCATGGGGGACGGCCCTAACGTGCCGCCCTGGCGGCCGGACGTTCAGCGGGCCAGATCGCCGGTGGTGTACACGCTCTCCGCTCGCTGTCCCAGCCGCTGCATGGCAGGGACGAACCGGGGTGCGAGCATCCACCCCGCCGCCACGAGGGCGAGGACCAGGATCGCGACGATGAGAGCGTGCTCGGCCGTGCTCTGGCCGGAACGTCCCCGCGTCGGGAGGCCATCGGCCCGGATCATGGACCCTCCGGAGCTGGGGTCGCCAGGATACAGCACCCGGGTGCCCCGTATCCTCTTCCCGCGGGGCCCCTCCACCCTCCCAGGCGAGGCGCGGACCATGTTCCCCCACCAGAAACTGGACTGGAACCTCGGTCGCCTCGAGTCCGAGGTGCGCGAGAAGCCCGACGATCCCGCCGTCCGCCTGGCCTATGGGCGGGCCCTCCTGTCCAAGGGGCTCTTCCACGGAGGGGGCGAACAGGCCTGCGCGCAGGCGCTCAGGCAGGCCCAGCGGGTCCTCAAGGACGATTCGGCGAACGGCGAGGCACTCGTGCTGGCCGGCTCCGCGCTCGTGGGCATGAACCGTCCCGAGCGCGCGCGGCCCTTCCTCGACGAGGCCATCCGACAGGTCCCCGATCGGTCCGACCTGCACCTCGCCCTGGGTGCCATGTGCCGTACCGAGGGCGACCGGGCTCGGTCCATCGCGCACTTCGAGACGGCGTGCCGGCTCGAACCCGAGGCATGGGAGGCCCACTTCTACCTGGGTCGGGCCCTGGCCGAGCAGGCACGCCTCGCCCAGCACGCCCGGCTTCTCGTGGAGCGGGCCCAGTTCCACCTGGTCCGCGCCCTCCGAGCCGGCCCGGCACCCGACCTGAAGGCCAGCGCTCTGAAGGATCTGGGCGTCACCTGCCTGGCCACGGGCAGGTACGCCGAGGCCGAGCGGATCTTCCAGCGACTGCGGGAGCACCCGAGATACCGTCAGCGGGCGCGCTACCACCTCGGCAAGGTGGCCTACAGCCTGGGCAAGTACAAGAACGCCATCCACCACTTGAGGACGTACCTGGACGACGCACCCCCGGACACGGGGGCCTGGACCACGATGGCACAGGCCTTCCTCCAGCTCGGCGAACTCCAACGTGCCCGGGAGACCTGCAACCAGGCCCTCCTCCTGGATCCCGATTACGTGGAGGCCCGCTACACCCTCGGCTGCACCGTCCTCGAGGAGGGAGACCCGACGGAGGCGGCGCGCATCTTCCGGCTCAACTTGAGGGACCACCCGGACCACGTGCCGTCCTACCTGGAGATCGCGCGGATCCGGCGCAAGGCCGACGACGTCCGCTGGCTCACCCGTGCCCTGAACGCCGAGGTGGGGGACTTCGACCGCCTGCCGCCGTTCCAGGGCGACCAGGATCCCCGCTACCACACGCGGCAGCGCATCTCGGTCCTCCTCGACGAACTCAAGGCCATGGGCCCCTCCTCGGTGGGGGTGGTCCTGGGTGCCGTGGGACGCACCCGCTCGGAGGCGGTCCGCTTCCAGTTGTGGGAGGCGGCCACCGCGCTCGCCGCCAGCCAGGGGGCGGACGAGGTCGCACTCAAGCTCAGGGATCCGGGCCGCACCTTCAGCAAGGGCCTGGGTCGGCAGGCCCATGCCACGGCCCACCTCCTGCCCGAGCCGGTGCTCACGCGAGGCCTCGCGGTGGGCGACGAGGACCTGAAGCGGGAGGCCGTGGACAGGTACGGACCCGCGCCCGACGTCGCCTCCCACCGCCTGAACGTGGAGCGCGCACGGCAGGAGGCGCGCACCTACCAGGCGCTCCTCCTCCTGGCCATCGCACGGCGACAGAGCCGGGCCGGCCGCAGCCTCCTGTCCCGGTGGGCCGAGACCGCCGATCCCGAAATGGCCACCGTGGCCCGCATCGGTCTTTCGCTCTACGGCGATCCGGACGCGATCGGAGCGATCCGGCAGGTCGCGCGGGCACGGGGGGTGAGCCTTCAGGTGGACCCCCTCCTGGAGGCGCTGGCCCCGCCCCGCCAGGCCGGGGCGCCGCGCCCCCTGGATCCGTCCGACAGCGCCCACTGCACGGCCTGCGGGCGAACGGCCCGCGAGGCTCGACATCTCATGGCAGGGAGCCACGCCGTCCTGTGCGACCCGTGTATGCTCCACGTGGGCCGTCACCGGGAGTCCCTGCCCGCTCGGGAGGGGGCCCGCTGCGCCCTCTGCGGCCGCAGCGACGTCGAAGCGCGCGGGCTCTACCACTACGCCGGCGTGGACGTCTGCCGATCCTGCGTCGACCTCTCCTTGAGGCTGCTCGAGCGGGAGGAGGTGGACGCCTACCTGTCCGCCTGCTAGGGGTCCGGCCGTGCAGGTTCGGGCATTCTGCGTCGGCCAGTTCCAGGCCAACTGCTTCCTTGTCACCGACCCGGAGACGGGAGCCTCGGCGTTGGTGGACGTGGGCGAGGATGGGGAGGTGGCGCGCCGCCTGGGGGAACGGGGACCCGCACGCCCGCTCGAGGCTATCCTCCTCACCCACGCGCACGTGGATCACGCCGGTGGGCTCGCCCAGGTCCAGGCGGAACGGGATGCCCCGACATTCCTCGGATCCGGCGATCGGGCACTCTTTGCCACCCTGCCGCAGCAGGGCAGCTGGTTCGGCATGCCGTGGCTGGACCACCCCACGGGCCGGGTGGACACCTGGGTGGACGACGGGGCCATCGTCACCGTCGGCGCGCTCCGCCTGAGCTTCCTGGCCACGCCCGGCCACACGCCGGGGCACGGCATCTGGGTGGGGACGGGGCACGCCTTCGCAGGCGACCTCGTGTTCGCGGGCAGCGTCGGGCGCACGGACCTCCCGTTCGGGGATCCCCGCGCCATGACGGCAAGCCTTCTCCGTCTCGGGGACCTGCCCGACGCGACCGTGCTGCACTGCGGGCACGGCCCGGACACCACGGTCGGCGAAGAGATCCGATCCAATCCCTTCCTCGGCGCCCTCCGGCGCGCCCGGGGCTGGCCCGACCCCGCAGGCCAGGGGTGGTGGTAGGTGGCCCACGGGGGCCCGCGCCGAGCGACCAATCCACCCCGGACGCCCCGGATGGACGCACGCCCCACAGCCGCTGCCGGGGGGGGCGCGCCTCGCATCGAAAGTCGTGCGCCCGCATGGCCCCAATCGGGATAGCTACCCTGTGCAGGTCCGGATCCGGACCAGGGATCCGATCCGGGTCGCGTGGTGGCCCGAAGATGACACGTATGACTTTTATGAGCGACCTTTTCGACATCCGGACGTCGACCTCTCCAGGTCACCTCCACCCCCCCTCGCCTGTCCGGCGCGCCGTCCGCGCGGAGCGCGCCACCCACGTCTCAGCCCGTCAGCGTCTTTCTCCTGCCCCATGGGGTAGCCAGACAGACCCTTGACGGGGTAGCCTACCCTCCCACAAGGGAAGGACTCACCCGATGCGACACGCTGCCCTGTACACCACCTCCACCCTCCTCCTCGCTGTGCCGTCCCTGGCCTTCGGCCAGGAAGCGGACGAGATCTACCGATCGCTCGACACCCAGCTGGTGGGGCCCGCCCTCATGCCGGGCGCCGCCATCGCGATCGACTCCCCACGGGCCTGGCGACCCCTGACGTTCCAGGGAGGTGCCGCGTGGCAACTCGAGCGCATGCCGCTCGAGTACTTCGAGAACGGCGAATCGGTGGGCGCCGCCATCACGACGCGCAACACCCTCCACGTGGCGGGCGGCACCACGGTCTACAAGGGCATCACCGCCTACGGCCGCTGGGCCGCGGTCATCATGGACCCGGGGGTGGAAGGGGCCGAAAACGCCTATCCGGAGTCCAACCTCGCGCTCGGCGACCTCGCCATCGGTGTGAAGGCCGACCTCATCCAGGCCAACAACCTCGCGTTCGGACCCCACCTCGACGTCTGGTTCCCCACGGGCACCAAGGACTCCTGGGTCGCCGAGGAGAAGACCCGCTACATGCCCGGCCTCCTGCTCGACCTCGACACCGGTCCGGTCGAGATCTTCTCCCGCCTGGGCCTTCTCATCCGCTCCGAGTCGAACTCCAACGCCGACTTCATCCTCGGATCCGAGGTCCCTGTGGGCCTGGGCGTGGCCGTTCCCTTCAGCGACCGGGTCGCCGCCCTCGCGGAGGCCACGGGCCGGATGAGCTTCGTTGAGTTCCTCAAGCCCGGCGCCGAAAACCCCTTCGAGGCCAAGGCCGGCGTCCGCTGGAAGATCGGCGGCGTCGCCCAGGTGGACCTCGCAGCGGGCACCGCGCTCGACAACGGCTACGGCACCTCCGACATCCGCGCGCTGCTCTCCGTGGTGAACATCCCGCGACCCGCCGCGGCCCCGACCGCAGCGGAGGTGGTGGAGGTCGAGGCGCCCAAGCCCAAGGCCGCCGAGGTCATCGTGCCCGACCAGAAGGAGGAGATTCAGTGGGAGGAGGGCGTGCTGGCCCAGGTGCACCGCGGCCACATCGTCATCAAGGATCCCATCCAGTTCGAGTTCGCCACGGCCAACATCCTCCCCGTGTCCCAGCCCACGCTCGACGCCGTGGCCCGGGTCATGAACGACTACCCGCAGATCGAGCACCTCCTCATCGAAGGCCACGCCTCGGAGGAGGGCACCTACGAGTACAACTACAAGCTCTCCAGCTCCCGCGCCAACGCCATCTACGAGTCCCTCATCCGAGGCGGCGTGCGGCCCGAGCGCCTCTCCTACCGCGGCATGGGCGAGACCGTCCCCGTGGCGCTGGGTACGGACGAGGAGTCGCTCGCGCTCAACCGGCGCGTCGAGTTCAAGATCATGAAGGTGCGCGACTTCCTCGACGTGGCCAACCAGGACACCGGCGAGGCGATCGTCTCCCCCATGACCGGCGAGGAGATCTCCGCCCCGAAGATGGGGGAGAAGCAGCTCTCCGCGGACGCCAACCCCATCCTGGTCGAGGTGCAGACCGCACCCAAGCCCGAGGAGACCTCCCCCGACGCCGCCGAGTTCCGCACGGCCCTCGAGGAGGCCGAGGAGTTGACCCCCGAGGAGGAGACCGCGCCGCCGACCGAAACCGCGCCTCCCGAGAACCCCGAAGCGCCTCCCGAGAACCCCGAAGCGCCTCCCGAGAACCCCGAAGAGTAGCGCACCGAGGAGGAATCACCGATGCTCCCTGTCTATTTCGCGCTCCTGGCACTCGGGGCGTACACCAAGACCGACTGTCACTCGACGCTCACGCAGGACTTGAACTGCAACTACATCGACGTGTCGGA
>JAFGLY010000048.1 GCA_016927815.1 Deltaproteobacteria bacterium
ATCCTCCCCTACGAACTTGGCATCGGCCTCGGCAACGGAGACCTCACCCCAGAAGTCGCATGGACCCTCCGTCCCGTCGCAGTCGTTGTCCACGTGGTCGTTGCACACCTCCTCCACGGAGGGGTTCACCTCCGGTTCGTCGTCGTCGCAGTCCGTAGAATAGCGCGACTCGACCGGATCCCGGCAGGACGAGTCCGTAGATACCACCGTCGCCAGCGTCCCATAGCCGTCCCCGTCCAGATCCTCGAAACAGACCTCGCCCCCGTCGCAGTCGTTGTCCTGCTCGTTCCCCACCACCTCCGGAGCACCTGGATATGCGCTGGCATCGTCGTCGTCGCAGTCCGTGGACTCCGACGACTCCCCGTAGTCGAGACACGACAGGTCCACAGAGGCCAGCGTCTCCTGAGACCCGTACCCGTCCCGATCTCGGTCCCGGTAGCACGCGTCGCCACCGTCGCAGTTCTGGTCCACCCCGTCCGCCACGACCTCGCTGGCGCCGGGGTGGATGGACGGATCCTCGTCGCCGCAGCCGAACAGGAGCGGAGCAAGGAGGAAGAAGGCGGGCGGACGCACGGGACCTCCCGGGGGTCGTCACCGGGACAGTGCTGGACGGACGCAGGGGGGATCACCCTGCATGCATCCGTCACCGCGACCGGCAAGGAGCGGAGCGACGAACGTGCTGGCAGGGAGCGGGGAGGGCATAAGAACCCCGTTGGAGGCACAAGGTACCCCATGCGGGAGACGGTCGCGCGGCTCGCCTTACCGCTCCCTTCCCGAAGCCCCTCATGCTCCGCCGGCCCACGGTCCACTCGTAAGCCCGCACCAGCCCTCCCGCCTTCACGAGCCGCGAGAGCTGGCCAAGGCTGCACCCGAGGGCCTGCATCACGAGCCCTCGAGAAGACTCCCCGCCACGGACCCGGTCCGTGGGCGGTGAAGGACCTCGAACGCAGGGGATACCAGGAGAGGGCCCACGCCGTCAGGGTACGGGTCTACCCGGTCACGTCCCCGTGGAAGGTCCAGCGCCCGCGGGGGTAGGCGTCCCGGACCTCCCGCCACCAGCGTTCCCATGCCGTCCGGTGGTGCACCTGGACCCGCCAGGCGCCCTCCACGTCGAACGGCAGGCGCACGCCGGTGGTGATCACCAGCTCGTCGTAGGCCCGACGGCGGACCACGGGATCGTCGTGGGCCAGGCGATCGACGAGGATGCCCGGGTCCAGCACGCGGCCTTCGCGGTACCTGAGGCCCGGGCTGAAGGCCTCCCGGTTCTCTTCCCACCAGTGCTTCCAGTTGCGGTGGAGGTCCGGGGCATCGGGGGACCCCTCGGCGTGGCCGGTGAGGAACTCGAGCGCCGTGTTGGCGATCGTCACCACGCGCGACTCGGGGCGGGCCGTGCCGTCCACCAGGAACTCCACGGCCCTCAAGTCACCGAGGAAGCCGAGGCCCAGGAGCGCCCCGCAGGCCAGCGCCTCCTCCCGACCGGCGGCTGCCTTCAAGAGCAGGAGGTAGGTGGGATCGCCATAGCGGCCGACGATCTCCCCGGGCGAACCCCCTCGGGTGGTGTCCCCGCGGGCCAGGGCCTGGGCGTGGTGATCCAGGCCCCTGCGGTCGCCGAGGAGCAGCAGGGCCACCGCGGCCTCCTCGGCCACCTCCGGGGTCTCCAGGGCGGCCAGGAGATCCTCGCGTGCCTGGTCGGCGCCGATCCGGCCCAGGGCCACCGCGGCCTCCCGCCGCACGAGCTCGGGAGCCGCACCCCCCAGGAGCGTCCTCAAGGGGGCCACGGCCTCCGGCTCCCTGCGCCAGCCGAGGACCTCCACGGCCCGAGCCACGACGTCGGGCTCGCCGGGGTTCGAGACGAGCTCCAGGAGGCCCGTGGCGAGGGCCGCGTTGGGGGATCGGGCCAGCGCGGCCTTGAGCGCGTTGCCCGGCGGCCCGGCGATGTAGCGGCGCCCCAGGTGGTCGAGCAGGACGGCGGCTGCCTCGTGGGCCCGGTGGTGGGCGAGGAGGTCCACGCCGGCGACGTACTCGGGAAGCCGGGGGTCCGCCCCCCTCACCGTCGCGACGTGAAGGGCCTCCCAGGCTCGCTCGAGGAAGGACGCCAGCACCTTCACCACGCTCTTGTCGGCGGTGCCCACCACGGCCTGGAGGGTCCCGAGCCGGCGCTCGGGGAGGTCCGCGTCCGCGCGGGTGAGCGGCGCCCGCTGCCGGAGCGCGTTGCCCCGACGATGGGCGTGCTCGGTGGCCCGCTCCAGGATCCAGCCGAGGCTCGCAGAGGGATCGCCCAGAGCGGCATCTGCGTCCGCCACGCCGGCCGCGAGGTCCGCGGCCTGGAACGTGGCGCGGGCCGAGGCCAGGGCCTCCCGGTCGCCCCATCGACCCAGGCGCATCTGCACGCGGGCCTCCCGTAGGGGCAGACAGAGGGCACGATACCCCCGGGCCGCCTGGCTCCACGCATCGCGGGCCACGAGGGAGTCCCCGCGCGCCAGCGCCGCATCTCCGACCCGGACCGCCGCCCGCAGGCGCAGCTCCCGGTCCGCGCTCTCCCGCGCATGGACCTCGGCCGCCTGCCACGCGGCGAGGGCCTCCTCGATCCGGCCGGCGTCGAGCGCCAGGTCGCCTCGTACCAGGCACACCCGCGCGAGGAAGGACGGGAGGCCGGCCGAGAGCGGTTCGGCCTGGGCGAGGGACTGCGCGGCGGGCCCGGGACGGCCGCAGTAGCGGTGCCGCTCGGCCAGCAGCAGGTGCACCCGGGCGCGGTCGGAGGGGGACAGGCCCAGCCCCAAGGCCTCGTCCAGGATCTCCTCGGCCCAGGGCTCCTCGCGCTCCACGACAACCGCGCCCAGGGCCAGGCGCGCGCGGGCGCAGACCGAGACGTCGGCGGCATCGTGCAGGGGCTCGAGGTGGTGCTCGGCGTCGTCGTGTCGGCCCAGCTCGGTGTCGAGCCCGGCCAGGAGGAGGCGCACCTCCGGCAGGAGCGGAGGAAGCTGGAACGCCTCCGAACGCTTCAGGAGGGCGTGAAGCCGGGCTCGGGCCTCCTCGCGGGGCTCCTGCGCGAGGAGTCGGCGGCCCAGTTCCAAGGCGGCCGCGTCGAGAAACGCCCCCTCCTCCTCGGATCGAACGTCCGAGACCCCCTCCTCCACGAAGGAAGCGAGCACCGGCTCCCAGGGCGGTTCGCCCGGAACCTGGAGCGTGCCCAGCGAGGCGAGCAGGTCGGTGTCGACCAGGGGTGCCCCGGGGTAGGGTGCCGGGAACCGGGTGGCCGAGAGCGCGCGGACGTAGGCCCGCCGGGCCTCGGCCGGATCGGAGGCCACGAGGCTGTCTCCCAACCGCTGCCAGGCCGGCGCCAGGTCGGGATCCCCGCGGGTGGCCGCCAGCAGGAGGGGTCGGGCCCGATCCGGATCGCCGGAGGCCAGCAGTCCCACGGCCTTCTCCAGCAGGAGAAAGGGGCTCTGGGGATCGTGAGACAGCAGGAGATCCAAACGTTGTTCCTCGGTTTTCGGAAGCTCCTCCAGGACCGCCAACATGCCGAAGAGCCAGCGGTGGAACAAGCTGGACCGGGGCACCAGGGCAGACCCCGTCCAGCGCCCGAACACCGTTCCCCTCCCCGTGGGCACCCAGGCCCAGTGGTCCTCCTCCCGAGGGCCGTCCGCGAACAGGACCACCGGCGGAGACCCGGTCCGGGCCAGGGAGAGCTCGGCCGCGCCCCGGATGCGGAGCACGCCGCGCAGCAACACCGCGCCGTTCCAGCGGACCAGGAAGGCGGTCAGGCTCTCCGGCAGGTCCAGCCCCAGCCGCTGCCGGGCCTCGGCCAGCGCCGCCTCCCCGGCGGGGGGACGCAGGTGGTTCACCTCTGCGCGGTACCGGTCCAACAGGCGCAGGAGGGGCTGGAAGGGATCGATGGCGGGTTCCATGGGGATCTCGACGGAGGGCGCTGCCCGACTCAGGCAGGCGTGCCCGGCGGGAAGGCATGAGGCGTCTTCATGATAGCACTCTTGACAGAGCAACACGAGTCGCGCGGACGGTCGCTGTCCCCGTGTGATAGGGGGGGGCCGCCGGAGTGCCCATGCAGCACCGCTACGATCCCGCGACCATCGAGCCCAGGTGGCAGGCGTACTGGAAGGCGCATCGTTCCTTCCGGGCGATCGAGGATCCCTCGAAGCCCAAGTACTACGTCCTGTGCATGTTCCCCTACCCCTCTGGGGCCGGCCTCCACGTGGGCCATCCGGAGTCCTACACGGCGGTGGACATCGTCGCCCGCTACCGCCGCCAGCGCGGGTACGCCGTGCTCAACCCCATCGGGTTCGACGCCTTCGGGCTGCCCGCCGAGCGGGCGGCGGTCCGCGAGGGCCGCCATCCCCGCGAGATCATCGAGGAGAACATCGTCACCTTCACGCGCCAGCTCGAGCGGCTCGGCTTCTCGTTCGACTGGGACCGCTGCGTGGACACCTCGGACCCCGAGTACTACCGGTGGACCCAGTGGATCTTCCGGAAGATGGTCGAGAGGGGCCTCGCGTACCTCGCCAAGGTGCCGGTCTACTGGTGCCCGGCCCAGAAGACGGTGCTCGCAAACGAGGAAGTCCAGGACGGTGTCTACGTCGAGACCGGCGATCCGGTGGAGCGCCGCACCATGCGGCAGTGGATGCTGCGCATCACGAGCTATGCCGAGCGCCTGCTCGAGGATCTCGAAAGCCTCGACTGGCCCGAGAACGTCAAGGAGATGCAGCGGAACTGGATCGGCCGCTCGGAGGGCGCCATGGTCACCTTCGCCGTGGCCGACGCCCCTGGGCTCTCCTTCGAGGTCTTCACCACCCGGCCCGACACCCTGTACGGCGCCACGTGGTGCGTGCTCGCGCCCGAGCACCCACTCGTGGAGGCGGTCACCACGCCCGAGAGGGCCGCCGAGGTAAGCGACTACGTGGCCCGGGCCCGGCAACGCTCCGACATGGAGCGCGTGGTGGCCGCCGAGAAGGAGAAGACCGGGGTCTTCACCGGCGCCTTCGCGGTCAATCCCGCGAACGGCGAGCGGATCCCCATCTGGGTGGCCGACTACGTCCTGGTCACCTACGGCACGGGTGCCATCATGGCCGTGCCAGCCCACGACGAGCGCGACCACGCGTTCGCCCGCACCTTCGGCCTGCCCATCGTGGAGGTCGTGTCCGGCGGTCGCGACGTCCAGGCCGAGGCCTGGACCGGCGACGGGGTGGCCGTGAACTCCCCCCTCATCGACGGCCTGGCGGTGGAGGCGGCCAAGGCCCGGATCACCGCCTGGCTGGAAGAACGGGGCCTCGGGCGGGCGAAGGTCCAGTACAAGCTGCGCGACTGGCTCTTCTCGAGGCAGCGGTACTGGGGGGAGCCTTTCCCGGTCGTCTTCGAACCCGACGGCTCCATCCGCCTCCTGCCGGAGGATGCCCTGCCGGTCCCGATCCCCGAGCTGGACGACTTCCGCCCCACCGAGGACTGCCAGCCGCCGCTGGCTCGGGCCACCGACTGGATCGAGGTGGACTGGGACGGACATCGTTGCCTGCGCGAGAGCAACACGATGCCCCAGTGGGCCGGATCATGCTGGTACTACCTGCGCTACATGGACCCCCACAACGATCGCCTGCCAGTGGACGCCGCGAAGGAGGCCTACTGGGGACCGGTGGACCTCTACATCGGCGGCGTGGAGCACGCGGTCACGCACCTGCTCTACGCCCGCTTCTGGCACAAGGTCCTGTACGACGTGGGGCTGGTCCACACGAAGGAGCCCTTCCAGCGCCTCTTCAACCAGGGCATGATCCTCGCGTTCTCGTACCGGGACGCGGCCGGGAAGTACTACCACCCCGACGAGGTGGAACAACGCGGCGACGTCTTCGTGGTGCGCAAGACGGGTGCGCCCGTCGAGGCCCAGATCGAGAAGATGTCGAAATCCAAGCGGAACGTCGTCGATCCGCTGGAGATCGTCGATCGCTACGGGGCGGACGCCTTGCGCATGTACGAGATGTTCATGGGCCCCTTGGAGCAGGTCAAACCGTGGCAGACGAGCGGTGTCCAGGGCGTCCACCGCTTCCTCCAGCGGCTGTGGCGCCTGGTGGTGGACGAGGAGACGGGCGGGCTGAAGCCGGCGGTGGGCGACCACCCCATCCCCCGCGACCTGGGCCGTGCCCTTCACCTGACCATCCGGGAGACCACCGAGGGCATCGAGACGATCCGCTTGAACACCCCGATCTCGCGCATGATGGAGTTCGTGAACCTGGCCACCGGGCGCGATCGGGTGCCCCGCGAGGCGCTCCGGGCGTTCCTGGCCGTCCTTTCCCCCTACGCGCCCCACATCGCCGAGGAGCTGTGGGAGCGGCTCGGGCTTCCCGGACGCGCGGCCGATGGGCCCTGGCCGGCCTGGGATCCGGCCATGCTGGTGGAGGACCTCGTGGAGGTGGCCGTGCAGGTGCAGGGCCGGTTGCGCGCCACGCTCCAGGCCCCCCGCGACCTGCCCCGACCCGAGCTCGTCGAGCGGGCGAAGGCGCACCCCAACGTGGTGCGACACCTGGAGGGGAAGGTCGTGGTCCGGGAGATCGTCGTGCCGAACCGGCTGGTCAACCTGGTGGTGCGGCCCGGGTAGCGGCGGGGCCTACGGGCGCGAGGGGGAGCGGACCGGCTCGACGGGCAGGGGGCGATCCTCGGGGATCCAGTGCGCCTCCTTCCACGGGAGCAGCGCGATCCCCAGCCCCCCGACGCCGAGTGCGGCGCCCGAAGCCAGCACCGTGAACACCAGGTCCCACGTCAGCGCGTCCATCGTTCCTCCAGCAGCAACCTGCAAACCAGCGACCAGCCTTCCACGGGGCGCCCGCCAGGAGGGTCGTCCCGAGCGGCGAGAAACCCGAGGGGACGTGGCTGGCAAGCGCCCGACACCCGATTACGCTACCACTGGTGCTGGCCAGTTACTGTCCGGATCGAAAACCGGCAGGAAAGGAATCGGATGGACTCGGCGGACTGCACGGGGCTCAACAAGGGACAGAAACTGGTCCGCCTGATCGAGTGGATGCAGCGGCGGGAGGGGATCCGCGTCTCCGAGATCCAGGATCGCTTCGAGCTGGATCCTCGTTCATTACGACGGTACATCGCAGATCTCAAGGAGCTTCAGCTCCCCATCCTGGAGGAGGGCAAGGGCACCGAACGGGTGCTCTTCCTCGATCCATCCTACCGGCGCTCGGGCCTCCAGCTCACGCTCGGAGAGATGATCTCCCTGCGATTCGGTCGCATTCTCTTCAACTTTCTCGAAGGGACCCAGTTCGCGACCGACCTCACCCAGGCCATCGACCGCCTGCAGCCGACGGTCAGCCGGGGCACCGCCGAAACCGTCCAGCTCTTCGACGCCGCCTTCCTCGCCGTCCCGGAGCACGCCAAGGACTACCGGGAGATGGCCGACGTCATCGACGAGGTCCTCTCCTGCCTCCTCTACTCCAACCCCGCGAATGCCCGATACCGACGGGCGCGGGGCCAGGCGCGGACCTACCTGCTCGAACCGCTCACGCTCGCGGTCTACCGCCAGGGGCTCTACGTGTTCGCCCGCGACGTGGAGGAGGATCGGATCAAGACCTTCGCCCTGGAGCGGTTCTTGTCCTTCGAGCGGCGGAGGAAGGAGAAATTCGGGCGGCCCGCGTCCTGGGATCCCGTTGCGTTCGTAGCCGATGCGTTCGGGATCATCGGCGGCCCGCCCCGAGCCGTGGTGGTGCGCTTCTCGAGCGAGGTGGCCGAGTACATCCGGGAGCGGCGCTGGCACCGCTCCCAGGGCTTCCTGGATCGACCGGACGGCAGCGTGGAGGTGGTGCTGCGGTGCGCCATCACGCCTGAGCTCAAGCAGTGGATCCTCGGCTTCGGACCGGACGCCGAGGTGCTGGAGCCCGAGGATCTCAGGCGGGACGTGCAGGAAGCCCTGGAGCAGGCGGCCCGACGGTACCGGCAGCCGACGTGATCCGGTCGGGGGACCACGCCTGGCCCCTCCCCCCGGTTTCCGAGGATCCCTGGGGCGGAGAGGATCTCCTGCCTGCCTCGGAACCCGAGCCTCCGTTCCTGGCCCTGGCCCGCCTCGCGCTACACGGCCGGATCGCGATGGACGACCCACGCCTCGCAGAGGCGGCCTCGTGTGCGGGCCTCGACGAGCCCCGGCTGACGGATCCTCTCTCGGCCCCGCCTCCGGCCGTCACGCCGGTGCCGCCCTGCGATGCGTGGTTCGCGGAGATGGCCGAGGACGTGCTGCCGGACGTGGGCCTGGTGGCTCCGGACCGCGTCCTGGGACCCCGGGCCGATGCCCCTCCCACGCCGTGCGAGCGCATCCTGGCCGCGGGTGTGCTCGCCCTGGCGCCGTTCGACGCCCCGCGGGTCCGGCCCGTGGATCGGTGGATCCGGGAATCGGCCACGAGCGACGTACGCGCGGCGATCCGGGCCGTGGACCGGACCCCGCCCTGCCTGTGGCGGGTGGACCCGAAGGGGGCGGTGCCCCTGCTTCCCCTGGCTCCCTCCCGGATCCCGGTCGGCCCCGTGGTGCGGGCACCCTGCTGGGAGGGCGATCCGGTCGCCCCCCTGGACCCCGGGATCTGGGCGGCCCGATGCGTGCCCGGGCCCGCAGGGGTCTGGCTGGCGGTGCTGGCGACCCGCTTCGGGGAGCCGGCGCCCGCCCTCCTCCTGGCCCGGCTCCGCCTCGAGGCCTGGCTCGTCCGGACCCGTCGGCCGGGGCTGCCCTGGGAGGAGGTCCTCCGGGACCGGGGCGAGGTGCTATATCGATGGATGCACGAGCGGGCGCTGCTCACCGTACAGGTGACGGCGTGATCGCCCGGCTCCGGGTGGCCCATGCCCTCTGAGCACGACCTCAGGCAGGATCTCCTCCGCTTCGGACACCTGTGCTACGAGCGGCACCTGTTGGTGGCCATGGACGGCAACCTCTCGGTGCGTCTCCCCTCGGGCGACCTGCTCTGTACCCGTTCCGGCTGCCACAAGGGCTTCCTCCAGGACAGCGACCTCATCGTGGTGGACGCAAAAGGACACCGCAAGCGGGGCGAGGGGCAGCCCACGTCCGAGATGGCCATGCACCTGGCCTGCTACGCGGAACGCCCCGAGATCCGGGCGGTGATCCACGCCCATCCTCCCCTGTGCGTGGCCTTCACGCTGGCCGGCGTGAGCATGTCGCGAGCGGTCCTGCCCGAGGTCGTGCTCACGCTCGGCAGCATCCCCACCGCCCCGTACGAGACCACGGGCAGCGAGGCCCTGGCCGAGACGATCCGGCGCTACGTGAAGCAGTACGACGCGATCCTCATGGACACGCACGGTGCGGTCTGCGTGGGACGCACCCTGCTCGAGGCCTTCTGCCGCCTGGAGACCATGGAGCACACCGCCCAGATCCTCAAGGCCGCACAGGACCTGGGGTCGGTCCGGAGCCTGCCCGAGGACGAGGTCCGCACCCTGAAGCGCCTGGGCGAGGCCCGCGCCGGTCGGCCCAGCCCGCCCCCCGAGGCCCCTCTGCCGACTTCAGCCCCGCCGGCCCGCCCGGCCCCTCCTCCGCTCGCGGACCCTCTCGTGGACCTGGATCACATCGGCATCTCCCACGGACTGCGCATGGTCCGGGTCTCCCAGGGCCCGTTGCGGGATGCTCAGGCCAACCCAGACACCCCCCGGACCGACCTCGAGGCGCTCGTGGCCGAGGAGGTCTTCAAGGCCCTGAAGCAGGGCTGAGACCGGATTTCCGGTGGGGGGGGAGGAGCCTCCACGTCGGGGAACACCCCCAGCCATCAAGGGGCCGGAGGCCACGGCCCCGTGCGCTCGAACGCCTCCAGGATCCAGTGACCGATGGCCGATCCGTGAGCATCGAGGCGCCCGGGAAGGGGACGGACGTCGGGTCGTCCGTTGCACTCCACGCGCGGCACGCCCCCCCGCCGGGCGGCCGCCACCATGAGCCGGGCGTGGAGATCCAGTCGGCCCTGCGCGTGGTCGATCTCGGCCTGCAGGCGATGGTAGGGGCACCGGAGCCGGCCGACGGCGGCCAGCGGCTCCCGTCCCTCCCAGGCCGGATCATCGGTGAGCGAGTACGCGGCGAGGTCGAAGCCCGCATGCGCGGGGTGGAGCAGCGTCCACCGGTCGGCGGGCGACTCGCCGTCGACGAGGAAGGCCAGGAGACGATCGCCGTACAGGGGCGCCAGGATGCCGGTCGAATGGGACAGGATGCCGATCGGGACGGCGGGGGCGCGGGCGGCCACGGCGTCGTACACGGCCTGGAAGTCCTGCACGTGGGCGGGGTGGCCCGGCGTCGAGGGCACCGATCCGCCCGACCACCCGGTCCCGCTGCGATCCCAGGCCACGAGCGCCAGGCCGGCCGCGATCCACCGCCCGGGATCGAGACCGAACGGCTCGAGGCCCAGGCGGGTTCCACCGCTCGGACCCCCGTGCGAGAGGAGCAGCACCCCGGTGGGGGCGTCCGGGCCCGTCCAGGTGGCGTGCAGCGGCCAGCCCGAGCGGGCCACCGCGAACGCCTGGTCCGTTCCGGCGTGGGCCAGTCGGCGTCGGACCCTGCGGACCAGAGGCGGCACGTGCGGGAGCGGCGCCTCTCGGATCGCACCTGTCTGGGCGGTTCTCCGAGGCGGGGCGGGCACCGAGGTCGGGCTCTGGGCCGCCGCCTCCCCGGCCGGTACCACCCGCCGGCCGGCGAGGAAGGCACCGAAGGCATCGAGGGCGGCCGGATCAAGGCTCGTCGAACCCGCGGCGCACAGGTTCTGGTCGGCCAGGGTGAAGAGCAGGACCCGTGGACAGCCCTCGGGCACCGGACGGCGCGCGTGGTCCGCCGCCAGGTCGGCCAGGGCGGCGAAGCAGCTTCCGTCGAGCGGCTGCCGGGGGCGAACGGCGTCTTCGTTCCGCACGAGGAGACCCCACGCCGACGGATCCACCGAGGGTTCCAGGGCCAGCGGGCCCAGCGGGACGCCCAGGGGACGCCAGCCACGGCCCGGTCGCCAGGGCACCCAGCCCGCGAACGACCACGTCCGGTCGGTCGGGCCATCGGTAATCCAGGCGAACCCGAGCCGGGCGCACTCGGAGAGGAGGACGCCGGGATCTCCGTAGACCAGGCCGGGCGAGACGCCCAGGTTGGCCACGCCGCAGGCATCCACCGCGGCCTTGGCCTCGGGCAGGCGCCGGCCGTGGGCACGGGTGCCGACCTCGTGGCCGCGACCCTCGAGGCGGGAGAGGAGGTTGTGTGCGCCCCGCTGGGCCGCCTCTCTGGCGGATCGTTCCCGGAACCGAAAGCTGAGGCAGGCGCCGGCGCCCTCGGCTGCCTCGGCGATGGCCTCCACGCGGCGGACGATCTCGGCCCAGGAAGCGCCCCTGGCGAGGGCGAGGTCGTCCACGTGGACCTGGGCCACCACCAGGGCTTCGCGAGGGTCGGCACGGTTCATGGCCTCCTCTTATCCGCCGCTGCCCGTTGAATCGGGGCCCTCGGCCGTGATACGGTCGCGTGCGTTCGACGTCTCCACTGCCTGCGCCGGGAGTCACCTTGACCGCGTCGAGCCACGAGGACTACAAGCGCGGCGACGTCATCGCCAAGAAGTACGAGATCGAGCGCCTGCTCGGCGAGGGCATGCTCGGCGCGACCTACCTGGCGAAGCACATCGCGTCCGGCAAGGACCTGGTGCTCAAGATCCTGCGCCGCAACCTCGTGGCCACCGAGCGGGACCGCGACCGCCTGTGCCAGCTCTTCGAGCGCGCCCGGGCGGTCCGGCACGAGCTCCTCATCCGGTACGGCGAGCTCGCGGTCCACGAATACGACGTCTACTTCACCGAGGAGTACTACCCCTCCGAAAACCTGAGACAGGTCATTCAGGGCTACGTCGCCGAGAAGAAGGCGTTCACCCTTCAGGAAGCCTGCCAGATCGTGATTCCCATCCTGGAGGCGGCCGAGGCCGGGCACCAGGCCGGGATCATCCACCAGGACCTCAAGCCCGAGAACGTGCTGCTCCAGACGCGCAAGACCGGGCCGCAGGCCAACGCCAAGATCGTCCGGAGCACCAAGGTCACGGGCCTGGGTCTCGTGGGCATCGTCAGTCCCACGATCTTCGCCGAGTCCTTCCTGAACCGGGCCAATGCCCCCTACCTGGCGCCAGAGCTCGTGGGCTTCGACCAGGCGGCCGGGCCGCAGGCCGACGTCTACTCCGTGGGCGTGATGCTCTACGAGCTCCTGTGCGGCCAGCGTCCCATGGGGACCTACCTCGCCCCCACCCAGCTGCGCTCGGATCTGCCCGAGCACCTGGACCTCATCGTCGAGACGGCCCTGGCCCACAACCCCGAGGATCGATACCCGACCCCTCGGGACATGATCCGCGACCTCCAGCGCTCCTTCCTGGTCGAGATGCAGCAGGGACGCACGCGGATCTCCTTCCGCAACCTCTTGATCGGCATCGGCATCGGCGGGCTCGTGGTGGCTGCGGTGGGCTCCTGGTTCTTCGCCTCTGGTGGCGCGGACGACGCGGCGGAGGCCCAGCGGCAGGACGATCTGCTCCGCCAGCAGGTGAGGATCCAGAACCCCGCGCCCTCCGAAGCGGAGATCAAGGAGCACCTCGCGAAGAACCCCGGCATGGTCTACGTGCCCGGCGGAACCTTCGTCCGCGGCAGGCTGCACGCCGAGCGCTCCGAAGTCGCGGGCGCCGCCGAGCCCCTCGCCGAGGTCGTCCGGGTGGCGCCCTTCTACATCGATCGGCTCGAGTTCCCGAACACCCAGGGATCCAAGCCCGCGGTCCGGGTCTCCTGGGAGCGAGCGGCCGATGCCTGCGTCGAGGTGGGCAAGCGGCTGTGCACGGACGTCGAGTGGGAGAAGGCCTGCAAGGGACCTGCCAACCTGATCTACTCCTACGGAGACACCTTCGATCCTGCCAAGTGCGGTGCGGACGTGGTCGATCCCTACGTCCTGGGGGGACGTCCCGAGTGCGTCTCCGGATACGGCGCCTACGACCTGTCCGGCGGCGTCCGGGAGTGGACGGCCACCAACCTGGAAGGCAAGTCGAACCGCCATCTCGTGAAGGGCGGCATGCGAGGCAACCCCCAGCGGGGCTACCGCTGCGCGTCCTCCATGGACGAGGGAACGGCCTACTCCGACGCCATCCTCGGCTTCCGCTGCTGCCTCGACGCCCAGGCGCCGCCCAGGCCGCCGAAGGCCCCGGTCGAAGGGGAAACCCAGGGCGCGAAGAACCCCGGCTAGTCCTTGGGCTCTCCAGGTTCTGATCGTTCCTGGCGCTCCTTCCACAGCCGCGTGGCGTCGAGCAGCGCCTCCCGCACCACGCGGTACACGGCCGGGTCCGTGGTGAGGGCCGTGTGGCCCACGCCCTTCAAGGCCACGTTCCGCATGGAGGTCTCGCCGGGCTTCGGCTTGAGGACCGAGGTCGGCCAGGGACAGACCAGATCCGCCCGGCTGTAGATGCTCACGAAGGGGATGGTCGAAGGGAAGTCGTCCTCGGCCAGGCGGTTCAGGACGGGCGAGTCGGGCATCCGGTCGAACGGGGTGCGGGTCGCCAGGGCCCAGGCCGTGGCCGGGATCCCGAGCAGCGCGGCCGTGGGTGCGTGGTGGGCGGTTCCGAGGGTGATCAGGGACTTGGCACGCCCTTCGCCCCCGTGGTGCTCGATCCAGGCCCGCGCCACCAGGCCTCCCTTGGAATGACCGATCACGTGGACGCGATCCAGGTCGTAGCGGGTGCACACCCGCTCGACCTTGTCGGTCACCAGGGCGGCGAGGTCCTCCGGGGAGCGCGTGTTGAAGCGCCAGAGAAGTCCGCCCAGGTCGAACGAGAGCACCCCGAAGCCGTCGTACCTCAAGCGATCCTCCATGATCTCCCAGACGTTGCGCGTCTGGAAGAAGCCGTGGAGGAGCAGCACGGTCTCCTCGTGCTGGGCGAAGTCCCCCCTGCGCACGATCCGGTTCCCCCTCAGGTAGACGCGCCGGATGCTGCCGAGGTTGTCGCGCAGCAGGCGGTACGCCTTGGTGGTGGGGGTGGAGGGCAAGGCGGGCTCCGAGGGGAGAGGCGTCCCGGCAACGAGGCAGGGGAAGGGTAATCCCGTACGTTCCCGATCAGCCAGTGGGATCAGCCCTTCACCCGGGTCGCCCGCGACACGCCCCGGATGCGCTCGATCCGCCGGATCAGGCGCCGGAGCTCCGAGACGTCGCCGACCGCGACCTCGAGGTGGACCACGCCCCGCCCCCCGCCAGCGGGCCGGGCCTCGGCCGAGGCGATGTGGACGCCCATGTCCGTGCACTGCCGGGCAATGTCGGTCAGGATTCCCGGACGGTCGGTGCACGTCACCTGGATCTCGCCCCCGTGCACCGCCCTGGCCCGCGGATCCCACTCCACCGGGATCCGGCGATCCTGCGGCAGGCCCAGCAGTTGGGGGCAGTCGGCCCGGTGCACCGTGATGCCCCGACCGCGCGTGATGAAGCCCATGACCGGCTCGCCGGGCAGGGGGCGGCAGCAGCCGGCGTAGGACACCAGCACGTCCTCCTCGCCGTGGATGAGCACCGGGCGTTCCGCACGGGAGGGGGCGGTGGAGGGGATCTCCGGGGCCGGGGTCTCCGTATCGACCGCGGGAGCCATCTCTCGAGCCACCCTCGACGCCGGGAGCCGGCCCAGGCCCAGGTCCGCCAGGAGGTCGTCCGCCTCGCGCAGGCCGTGCTCGCGTGCCACGGCCTTGAGGCGGCCGTCCTTGACCAGCCGGGCGAGCACGAGGCCCACGCGCCGGCACTCGGCGGCGAGCACGCTCCGGCCGAGCTCCACGGCGCGCTCCCGCTCCTGGGCCCGCACCGCCCGCCGAATCTTGGACAGAGCTCTGCCCGTGCGCGCGATCCCGAGCCAGTCCCGGCTCGGGCGCTGGTCCGACCGGGTGACGACCTCCACGGTGACGCCGTTCACGAGTTCGTGCCGGAGCGAGACCATCCGGCCGTCCACCCGTGCGCCCGTGCAGTGGTGCCCGAGCTCCGTGTGGATGGCATAGGCGAAGTCGAGGACGGTGGCCCCGGAAGGGAGCGCCTTCACCTCGCCGCCGGGGGTGAGCACGAAGACCCGATCCGACAAGAGGTCGGTCCGTACCGTGTCCAGGAACTCCCCCGCGTCCCGGACCTGGCGGGCGGCGTCCATCACGCGACGCAGCCGGGCCACCTGCTGCAGCTCCTCCTGCCCGACGTCGAGGCGACCCTGCTTGTACCGCCAGTGGGCGGCGATTCCGTCCTGGGCGATCCGGTGCATCTCGTGGGTCCGGATCTGGATCTCGATGCGCTGTCCCTCGGGGCCGTACACGGTGGTGTGGAGAGACTGGTAGCCGTTGGGCTTGGCCACCGCGATGAAGTCCTTGATCCGCCCGGGAACCGGCGCGTACATCCCGTGGATGTGGCCCAGGACCTCGTAGCAGGCCCGCACGTCGTCCACGAGGATCCGGAAGGCGATGACGTCGTGGACCTGCTCGAACGGGATGCCTTGCTTGATCATCTTGCGGTGGATCGACAGCAGCCCCTTGGCCCGACCGGAGATCTCGCACGAGATCCCCCGGGCACGGAGCATCTCGCCGAGGCGGGCGGACGTTCGCGCGACGTAGGGCTCCCGCTCGATCCGGAACCGGGCCAGGGCCTGGTCGAGTGCTTGCCACACCTCGGGGTGGAGATGGCGTAGGCAGAGATCCTCCATCTCCTCCTTGAGCAGGCCGAGCCCCAGGCGATCGGCCAGGGGCGCCTGGACCTCCAGGGTCTCCTCGGCGACGGCCCGGCGGTCCGCCTCGGGGGGGGGGTCTTTCAGAATCCGGAGCCGCTCCGCGAGGTGAAGGATGACCGCCCGGACGTCCCGGGAGAGGGCGAGGACCATCTTGCGGTAGTTTTCGGCCTGGGCCGCGGCACCCCGCTCGAAGCGAAGGCGCTCCAGGCGCGCCACCGATTCCACCAGGCCTGCCACCACGGGACCCGCCGCCGCCACGGGGCCGGGGACGCCGACCAGGAGCCCCGCTGCCACGGCCTCCACGTCCATTCGGAGGCCGGTGAGGATCCGGGCCCTCGCCAGCGCACGCCCGGTCGCCTCAGGCCCCTGGTTTGCGACCAGGGCCCAGGCCCGCTCGACTCCGTCGCAGTCTGCGTCGGGCGCGTAGACCCGAACCGCGGCGAGGATCTCGGAGAGGGGCACGATCAGGCCTGCGTGAACCGCCGTACCCAGGAGGCTCGACGGCCGCGCTTGAGGAGTTCGGCCACGAGGATGGCCTGGAGCTGGTCGCAGGCCGCCTCGAGACGGTCGTTCAGCACGAGGTAGTCGAAGCTGCCGCAGGAGGCCAGATGGAGGTGAGCCTGCCGGATGCGACGCTCCAGCACGTCCGGCGCGTCGGTGCCCCGGCGCTTGAGGCGCTCGGCCAGCACCTCGAGGCTCGGGGGCAGCACGAAGAGGGTGACGGCTCCGGGCCAGCGGCTGCGCACCTGGGCCGCGCCCTGGACATCGATGTCGAGCAGCACGGAGGTACCCCGCGCCACGGCCTGCGCCACGGGCTCCCGGAGCGTGCCGTACCGGTTGCCGTAGACCGTGGCATGCTCGAGGAAGGCGTCCTGCCCCACGAGCGCGTCGAACCGGGCCTCGCTCACGAAGGTGTAGTCCACACCCTCCACCTCCCCGGATCGTGGGGCCCGCGTGGTCGCCGAGACCGAGAAGACCAGGTGCGGGATCCGGGCCAGGGCCTCGCGGACCAGCGTGGTCTTGCCCACGCCCGACGCGCCGGAGACCACGAAGAGCGCCCCGTCGTCGGGCGGCACCCACCGGGTGAGGTCGATCGGCATGGTCACTCCACGTTGGCGGCCTGCTCCCGCATCTTCTCCAGGAGCGCCTTCATCTCCACGACGAGTCGCGCCGCGGAGGCATCGGGGACCTTGGACCCCACCGTGTTGGTTTCCCGACCCATCTCCTGGAGGAGGAAGTCCATCTTCCTGCCCACGCCCTCCGAGGCGTGGAAGAGTGCGCGAAACTGGTCCACGTGGCTGGCCAGGCGGGCGATTTCCTCGGAGACGTCGGCCTTCTCGGCCAGGATCGCGGCCTCCTGGGCCAGGCGGGCAGGATCCACACGCTCCTCCAGGAGGCGACGCAGGCGCTCCTCGAGCCGGGTTTTCAGCAGGCCGGTCACGCGGGTGCGATCGGCCTTCAGGACCCCCAGGAGCTGGACGAAGGCGTCGAGGTGAGTGCCGAGGTCCCGGGCGAGGGCCTCGCCCTCGGTGGCCCGCATGTCCCGAAGGTGAGCCATCGCGGCCAGGAGGGCCGGCTCGAGCAGGTCCCACTCCCGGCCCGGGTCGAGGTCCTCGTCCGAGGCCTCGAGCACGCCCGGTTGGGCCACCAGGACATCGAGGGGGATGAGGCCCGGATCCTGCTGCACCCGACGGGCCACCTGCTGCATGGCCACCTGGTAGGCTTCCGCGAGGCGCAGGTTGGGGGTGACGGTCTGGGGACCCTCCCGGCCCGTGCGGCGAACGGAGCACTCGATCCGGCCCCGTTCGAAGGCATCGCGCAGGCAGGCGACGATCCGTGGCTCGAGGGGGCCGTACTCCCGCGGCACCCGGAGGGCGATGTCGCGGAACCGGTGGTTCACGCTCCTGAGCTCAACGACGAGGTTGACGATGCCGTTCGAGGCTTCGCCCCGACCATAGGCGGTCATGGAGTTCACGGGCGGCCTCCGATTGGATCGCGATCACCGGGATCGACGGCAGACCCCGGGCCGTCGAGGTGCGGATCGCAGGGGGTGTCGTCCACAGCGGCCGACGCGGATGCCTATCAGCGAGCCTCCTCGCAGGCGAGGCGGGTCCCGGACTCGGCGCAGATCCAGCCCCCCCGATCCCGGACCTGGAGCGTGACGGAGCGGCGCACCCCGCCCAGCACCGCGCTGGCCTCGCAGGATCCCGGCACCACGTTCCAGAGCACGCAGGACGGATCGCAGACGACCGGGTCGGAGCCCTCGCACCGGACGGTGGGGGAGATTCCCGCCCTGAAGACGAACTTGACCTTTTCGATGCGGGATCCGTCCGACTCGGCCGACCTGGATCCCGGAACCCGGGCCACCTCGAAGGACGGATCGTGGTCCGGCTGGACCGCGGGATGCTGGGACTGCCCCGTGGCCTGGGGCACGGCACGTACGAGGTGGCGGAGCACCTCGCCGCTGGTCACGCGGCCGTCGCCCGAGGTGTCCGCGGCCGCGCCCAGAGCCTCCACGAACGCGGCGCTGAAGGCCCTCGGGGTGCCGACCTCCCGCGGTCCCGCCGACGCGATGACGAGCGTGGACCGCCCCAGGGACGGCCAGTGCTCCGGCTGGGGGCCGAGCAGGGCCAGACCGCCCAGGGATCCGCAACGGGCGGCGTCGGTGGCCACCACGATCCGGCCCGCGTGGACGGATGCGCGTACGTGGGCCGCCAGGTCCGCGACGGGCCAGGACGTGTGCTCCACGGCGTCGGGATCCGTGTCGTGCAGGAGCAGGCGCGGCTCGCCGAAGTCGCCGCCGATCCCGTGCCCGACGAAGTACAGCAGGAAGAGGTCCTGAGGCCCCGTCCGGGGTCCGATCTCCCGGGCCAGGACCGCCTCGAGGTGGGCCCGGGTCGCACTGGCGTCGGTGTAGAGGCGGACCTGGTCGAATCCGGCCCGCTCGAGGGCTTCGGCCACCCGTGTGGCGTCGTCGCGTGCACCCTCCACGGGGAGGATGGGGCCCAGCGCGCCGTAGTCCTCTACGCCCACGACCACGGCCAGACGACGAGGAATCGCCCCCGCCGCGGGGGTTGCCGCGAGGAGCGCGACGAGCGCCAGGGCGGCCCTCTGCCTCATGGCGCTCCGGCGCTGGCCTCCTCCCCGGGCGCGGTGCCGACCGGCGCGGGGATCCCACCCGAAGCCTCGTCCAGGCCCGCGGCCTCCCCCGTCGGCGGTGGGGCCTCACCGCTCTGGGCGGCCTCGTGGGCGCGGGTGATGTTGGCCAGGATCCTGGAGATGTCCCCCTCGGTGTACTTCCCCGTCATCTCCTCCAGGATCCGACTCTCCTCCTCCAGCGCGGCCTTCCGGGCTTCCTCCGTGCCGTCCGCCCGGTTGGCCGAGCGCAGGGCACGGGCCACGGTGCGGGCCTTGGAGGCGTCCTCGTCGTTGCCCTGCCCGGCCATCAGGTTGCCGAGTCGCATCCAGCGCTTGGCGACGGTCTGGACGTGCTGGTAGTACGGCGTGGTGCGCCGCACGGCCCGCTCTTCGGCCGCATCCCGCTTGGCGGGGGCGAGATCGTAGTCCACCGCGGACTTCCGTGTCTTGACGACCTTGGAGGGCTTCTCGATCGAGGTGCGGTCCACGCCGGATGGCTTGTCCGCATCGCCGCCGCCCGAGGGAAGCAGCAGGATGAGCGCGAGGGCGACACCAGCGATGATGGCCAGGACGAGGACGATCTTGCGGTTCACGGGGCACCCTTCGGTGGGGGGTGGTCCGTGGCGGGCCCACGGTGCACCGAAGAGCCTTAACCCCGGAGGGCACCCGTGGGGGAGGGGGGACGGTCGAACGTGCAGAGACGCGTCCGCCGGCCGGCGCCCTCAAAGCGGGCCGTCGGGCGCTGGACCCCCCGTCGAGAGGTGCGGGCTACCCCGCGCCGCGGACATCCCGGAACACGCGCTCCACCTCGGGGTGGAGCTGGTACAGGGTGATGACCTGGCCGAAGGTGTTCTTCCACTGGCGGACACGCTCGCGGGAGACGTGGAACTCGTCCGCGATGGCCTGGCCGCTGGCGCCCGAGGCCAGGGCCTCGAGCAGGTGGCGGAACCGCGAACGGCCGTAGGTCTTGATGAAGTTCCGGGCGACCCGTTCCCGGCTCTTGGCTGAGGGGATGGCCATGAAGTGCTCCTGATCCGGATCGGAAACCGCCGTGCCCAGCGGGCCGCAGAGCGGTGCGGGAGGACCCGGGGCCTGCGATCCAGGCACATCCTACCACAGAGCATTGACGTGTCAATGTCAATTCCTGTCCCAGTCTCTAAGGACCCATGCGCATCCGGGTCCGCCTCGTGACATCCGATCGTCCGGGCGGTCTCGCGCAGGCCTGCCGGGGTAGGAGGAGGTCGATCCTCGGTCCCCGGGAGCGTCCATGGCCCCCTCCTCCCCCCGCCGCACCCGCATCGTGGCCACCGTGGGTCCCGCGAGCCGGGACCCGTCCGTCCTGGACGGCCTGGTCGAGGCGGGGGTGGACGTCTTCCGCCTCAACGCGAGCCACCTCTCGCCCGAAACCATCGTCGAGGACGCCGCACGCGTGCGTGCGGCCGGTCGCCGCCAGGGCCGGCACCCGGCGGTGCTGCTCGATCTGCAGGGCCCCAAGATTCGCACCGGCCCTGCCCCGTCGCCCCTGGACCTGGCCGGCGGTGAACGCTTCGAGCTCGTGATGGATCCCGAACTGCCGGCAGCCCGGGGCCGAGTGGGGACCACCTGGCCCGACCTGGCCAGAGACCTGAGGCCGGGCGACCGCGTGTTCTTCTCGGATGGAGCCCTGGCCGCACGGGTGGAGGCCGTCGTGCGTGGACCCGGGCCCGCACGCGTGACGCTCCTCGCGGAAGAGGCGGGGAGCATCGGCGCCCACAAGGGGATCAACGTGCCGGGTCGGGCGCTCTCGGCGCCAGCCCTCACCGAGAAGGACCTGGCCGACCTCGAGGCCGGGATCGCAGCCGGCGTGGACTGGGTGGCGCTCTCCTTCGTGCGCCGGGGATCGGACGTCGATCGCCTGCGCCGGGCGCTCCGCCGCATGGGTCGCCCTCATTTGCCGATCTGCGCCAAGATCGAGAAGCCCCAGGCGCTCGAGGCCCTCGACGCCATCCTCGCCCGGGTGGAGGGGATCATGGTGGCCCGGGGCGACCTGGGGGTGGAGATCCCGATCCCCGAGGTTCCAATCGCGCAGAAGCACTGCATCGAGGCAGCCAACCGGGCAGGCGTGATCGTCATCACGGCCACCCAGATGCTGGAGAGCATGATCACGGCCCCACGGCCCACGCGCGCCGAGGCGAGCGACGTGGCCAACGCCATCCTCGACGGCAGCGACGCCGTCATGCTGTCGGGCGAGACCGCCGTGGGACGCTGGCCCCTGGCCGCGGTGCGCATCATGGACGCCATCGTGCGGGCGGCTGAGGCGAGTGCGTGGTTCCGGCGACCGGACCTCGACGCCCTTCCGGACCACCCGGGTATCGGTCCGACGGTCGTCCGGGCCGCCTGCTGGGCCGTACGGGAGCATCCGCGTCCGCTCGTGGTCTGGACCCGGTCCGGCGCCTCGGCCGTGGTGGCCTCCAAGTCCCGACCTCCGAGTCCGCTGTACGCGCTATCTCCCGAGGAGGAGTCCCTGGGTCGCCTGGCGCTGGCCTGGGGCGTCACCCCGATCCTGGTCCCCGAGACGCGCGGGGCGTCCGCCATGATCGCTGCGGCGTCGCAAGCCGTCCTGGAGCACGGGTATCTCTCCCCCGGCACCGAGGTGGTGATCCTGGCCGGACGCGCCCCGACGCGCGGCTCCACCAACGTGATGACCGTCGAACGGGTGGCCTTTCCGCGGGGTTGACACCCCGACCCCCTCGCAGTAGGGAGTCGCCGAAGTGAGGCGTTCCATGTCCCTTCCGAACCTGCTCACGGTGTGGCGCTTCCCGGCTGCGGTGCTCTTCCTCGCCTGGTATTTGGCTACAGGGCAAGGAGGCTTCCTCGAGGGGGCCATGCCCACCTGGGTGGTGTTCCTGGTGCTGCTCCTCTTGACGGGGGCCGCGGAGATCTCGGACATCCTCGACGGACGCCTCGCCCGAAGCCGGGGCCAGGTGAGCAACCTCGGCAAGATCCTCGATCCCTACGCCGACGCGACCTACCACCTCACGGTGCTCTTCTGCTTCGCCTCGGACGCCTGGGGAACGTGGGTTCCGCTCTGGATGGTCATGGTGACCTACTACCGGGAGGCCGTGGTCCACGTGGTCCGCTCGCTGGGTCAGGAGCAGGGGCTCTACATCCACGCCCACTGGACCGGGAAGGCCAAGACCACGGCGCTGGGGATCGCCAGCGTCGTGATCCTGCTGTGGGCCACGGTCCGATCCGCGATGGGTCTGTCCGGCCCGGCGTTCGGCGAGGAGATGACCCTGGTCTCCCTGCCCTTCATGTGGATCATCCTCCTCTTCTCGCTCTGGAGCGGTACGGGCTACGCGTGGCGCAACCGCGCCCTCTTCGCGGGCCTGAAGGCTCGATAGGCCCATCCCCTACCCGTCCGGCTCCCCGTGCAGGAGCCTGGCCAGGCGCCGAGCGGCGTACGCCTCCACCTCTTGCTCGAGCTTGCGGAACAGGGCCACAAGACGCAGCGCGTCCGGCGTGAGCGTCGTGGATCCGCCGCGTCGGCCGCCCGCTCGCGTGGCCACCAGGGGGAAGCCCAGCGCGGCTTCGCCCTGGCGCACGAGGTCCCACGCGTGGCGGTAGGACAGGCCCACCTCTCTCGCGCCCGCCGCCAGCGTCCCCGAGGCCTCCACCCAGGGGAGGAGCAGCGCGAGCCCCTCGCCCAGTCCGTGCCGCCCGTCGACCTCCAGCCAGACCTTGCAGCGTGCGCGCAGGATGTGAGCGAACAGGTGAGCCCGCTGTGCGGCCAGGATCGCGCGGACGGCTTTCCGAAGTGCGGGATCAGGTACCCGGGCTGCCAGAGGCGCGTCCCAGGCCTCCTCGGTCACGTCGCAGGCCACCACGAGGTGCGCGCTGTCCTTGAGCGCGTCCGCGTCCGGACGGCGCACCGGAGGTACGACCGGGGCATCCACGAAGACCACGAGGTCCCCACCGCCCTCGAGGGCGAGCGCGTTGGATTCCACGACGAGGTGCTCGCATGGCGGGGGTGCAGCGAGGAACGCGCGGACCTGGTCGAGGTCGTGGAACAGGCGCACGTCGCGGTCGGGGCGGTGTTCGCCGTGGCCGTGCTTGACGTGTACGGCCCGGGGCAGGACGCCGAGGAGCCTGCCGGCGATCCAGGACTTGCCCGCGCCCCGGGCGGCGCCGCACACCACCCAGACCGTCACCGCGGACTCACGGAAAGCAGCCCAGTTGGCAGCCGTGGATCTTGATCTCCAGCCGGTTCAACAGCCGCCCGAGGTCCTTCGCGGAGATCCCGAGGCGGGCGGCCATGCCGAGCGCGATCGGGCACCGGATGGTGCCGCCGGCCGGCAGGGTGCTGGCGTCCGCCTCGTCCGGGGGTCCCGTGACGGGGAGCAGGACGTGGACCCGGGCCTCGGTGGCGGGCAGGATGGCCAGGGGGATGCCTGCCTCGGTGAGGAACGCCTGGACGTCCGACTCCAGGGCAGGGGGGAGGGAGATGCCAGGGGGCATGGAGGACCTCCGGAGCCGGTGTAACCTGGACGGGTCGGGGTGCCGGAGGTAGCACGGTCCTGCGTGCCCCGCTGCCCTTCTGCGCCCTTCCCCGTCCGCATCGAGCGTCTCGAGCTCGGAGGCATGGGTGCGGGCACGGGGCCGGACGGCCAGCCGGTCCTCGTGCGGGGCGCGCCCCCGGGCGCGATCGTGGACGTGCAACCGTTCGCGCGCCGGCACGGGGTGGTCCACGCCCGGCGCGTCGGGTGCGTGGAGGCCCCGCCCGGCGCTGTGGTCCCCCGTTGCGCGGTCTTCGGTTCCTGCGGCGGCTGCGTGCTGCAGGAGCTCGACCTGCCCGCCCAGCGGGCCGCCAGGCACGACCTCGTCTTGAGGACCATCGGCGATCTCGACGGCGTCCGGGTGCATCCGCCCGTAGGTGCAGACCTGGCGTACGGGTACCGCAACCGGGTCGAGCTCACCTACGGCACGGATCGCTGGCTGGACCCGGCCGCCCTGGCGGCGGGGGCGCCTCGGGGGGGCCGGTTCCTCGGCTTCCACCCGGCGGGCCGCTTCGACCGCGTGGTGGACGTGCGCCGCTGCGAGCTGGTGCCCGAGGGCCTCAACGAGGTGCTGGCCGCGGCCCGGATCCACCTCGAGACCTCCGCCCTGCCCCCCTGGAATCCGCGGGCGCAGAGCGGGTTCTGGCGCCACCTCCTGCTCCGGATCTCGGTCGACGGCGCCCGCCTCGCAGCGGTCTACACCGCGCCCCCTCAAGGATCCGAGGCGGACGCCGAGGTGGAGGCGCTCGCGGCCGCCCTGCCTTCGGGCACGGGCCTTGCGTGGTTCGTGAGCGATCGACCGTCGGACGCCGCCCTGGGTGTGCTCCGGGCCCTCGTCCGGCCCCCGGGAGCCATCGAGGAGCGCGTGGGCCGGCTGGCCCTGCGCCTGCAGCCCACCTCCTTCTTCCAGACCTCCACCGCCGGCGCGGAGATCCTGTACGCCACCGTCGCGGCGCTGGCCGGGAGCGGAGATCGCCTGCTGGACCTCTTCTGCGGCGTGGGACCCATCGGCCTGTGGCTCGCACCCTCCTTCCGGGAGGTGGTGGGGGTGGAGGCGTGGCCGGCCGCGGTGGCGGATGCCGTCCAGAACGCTCGGCGAAACGGGATCGAGAACATCGTGTTCCACGGTGGACCGGTGGAGGATCGGCTTGCGAGCCTCGCGGCCGACGTGGCGGTCGTGGATCCGCCTCGGGCCGGGCTCCACCCACGCGCCGTCGCGGCCCTCGCCGCCCTCGGCTTGAGCCGCCTGGTCTACGTGGCTTGCCATCCCCCGAGCCTGGCCCGCGACCGACGCGTGCTGGAGGCGGGGGGTCTCGCCATGACGGACCTCTGCACCGTGGACCTGTTTCCGCAGACCGGCCACGTGGAGGGGGTGGCGCGCTTTGTCGCCAGGGAGCGACCCCGTCAGGAAGGCCCTCGTCCTACGGGGTGACGGTGAGGCGCCCGCAGCTGTCCCACACCCAGACGCGGTCGCCCATCGTGCGCTCGTCGGCGGTCCCCTCGGGCGCGCTGGTGACGAGCGCGGCGCGCAGGCGTCCGGCCACCTCCAGCGCCTGGTCCTCGGGGTCCCGCACGAGGATCAGGACGTTCCGGTCGCGGACGAGCAGGATCCCGGCCCCGTCGCCCGCTGCCTCGGCCTCGGGAAGGCCCGCGAGCGGGGGCAACCCGCGGCTGGACACCGCGCCCTGCTGGAAGGCGAACTCGGCGCTGGCCACGGCTTCGTCGGGGAGGATCCAGACCCGGACGAACCCGCCCGCCTGCAGGGGTGCCTTCCAGCCCGAGATCTCGGTCGAGAGCATCGGGACGCCGACCCCCAGCTCGGGCAGGCGGGCGAGCGGGATGCCGACCCAGGGCAGAGGTACGGAGGGTCCGGCGCCGGCGACGCCGGCGGCCAGGAGGAGGCCGAGGAGGAGAGGTTTCATTGGACGACCACCTGCTCGCTGTACTCGTAGTAGGCCGTGCCCGACATCACCAGGCGCTCGAGGTACTCGTCGCCTTCGATGTGCTGGACCATGAGGAGGCTGCTGGGCGGGTTGGAGGGATCCTCGTCGCCGTCGAGGGCCAGCGTGGCGTCCCAGATGGTGGCGGCCTCGTCGTCGGTGGTGACCGCGTGGTACGAGAAGCCACAGCCGTAGGGCCCGAAGGGGCAGTGGGTGTACTCGTCGCAGCCGATGGCGCGGATGTAGTTGAGGTAGAAGTTGGAGAGGATGATCGTGTAGTCCAGGGGCACGCCGAGCATGTTGGCCCAGGCGACCAGGATGGACGCGCAGTCGCTGCAGTTCACGATCCTGCCGAAACGCCGCTCGAGGTAGGCCGAGAGCGCGAAGACCGCCTGGTCGTACCCCGAGATGTAGTCGGTGTAGGCGGAAGCGCCTGCGTACGTGTCGTACGCGATGTCGTGGTCGTAGTAGACCCAGTCCACCAGAGCGTCGAGGATCGCGTCCGGATCCGGCTTCACGCCCGCCAGGGCGCGGAGCGCGGGGTCCACGGCGGCCACCCAGGCGGTCTGGTCCTCCTGTTTCCGGGTGAACGTGGGGCTGTCGTAGACGGCGTAGAAGCGCACGGGGAGGTTCTGGACCCCGATCGTGTGGGTCACCGCGTCGTCGCCGGTGACCTCGAAGGTGATCTCCAGGGTGGTCTCCACCACCGAGGGACCGGCGGCGAGGGGCGCATCGGCTTGGAGCACCACGGGCACGTCGGGCAGGATCCCCTCCGCACCCGCCAGCGCGGTCCAGCCGGGGATGCCCAGAGACACGTCGGCCCCCTCGAGGCCCGGGCTGCCGAGCACCGTGTCCTCGCCCAGCTCCAGGGTCAGGATGGGCCGGCTGTCCCAGGTGAAGGCGAGGGGCAGGTTGCCGTGACGGGGCTCCTCGACGAGCTCGCTCGTGACCTCCGGGAACACGGTCGCGGCCTCCCTCACGTCCTCGAGCGCGTCGAGCGATACGAAGGGCTGGGCGAGGTCCTGGAGCGTGCGCGTGCCGTACCACCACAACGCCACGGACTCGGCGGAGACGCCCTCGTCCCCCTCCGCCCAGGCGCGTGCGACCCCGCAGCGCACCATGTGCACGTCCGCGGCGTCCTCCACGCGAATCTTGCCCCGGGTGCCCACCACCTGGACCGTGTAGGCCCCCGCGGGGGCCCATGCGCCCTTGGCGTCGCGGCCGTCCCAGGCGTCGGTGGGTGTGGCGACCACGTTGCCCTTGGCGTCCAGGACCTGGACCTCTACCGACGTGGCGCCCTCGGACGTCAGGAAGATTGCGAGCGGGCCGCCCAGGATCGGGTCGAACGCCGGGGCGGCGGACACGGACACGGACACCTCGGGCGCGGTGTCGTCCGGCGCGGTGTCGTCCGGCGCGGTGTCGTCCGGCGCGGTGTCGTCCGGCGCGGTGTCGTCCGGGGGCGTGCCGGTGTCGTCCGGGGGCGTGCCGGTGTCCTCCGGTGGATCGGAGCACCCGGCGAGGACGGCGAGGAGGAGAAGGGCGGGTCTCATGCCGGAGAATATACGACGCCCCTCGCGATCCCACCACGCCGATCGCGAGGGGCCTCGTCAATGGCCCTCCGGACCGCCTCTAGGTGGCCGGTGCCGCCGGAGGCGTGAACACGCGAGTGCCCAGCTCGCGGTCCAGCATGAAGAGGCCCGAACCGGTCTCGCCCAGCATCCTGAGCTTCTGGACGATCTCGTCGGCGCTGGCCTCCTCCTCCACCTGCTCGGTCACGAACCAGTGGAGGAAGACCCGGGTGGGGTAGTCGGCCACGCGATCCGCGAGGCCGGTCAGGAAGTGGATGCGCTCGGTGATGTGGACTTCGTGAGCGAACGCCGCTTCGAAGGCTTCGAGGGGAGAAGCCCACTCGGTGGGCGGGGCGGCGATGGCGCCCAGGATCACGCGGCCCCGGCGCTCGTGCACGAAGTCGTAGAACATCCGCGCGTGGACGAGCTCCTCCTGGGCCTGGACGAACATCCAGTTGGCGAAGCCGGGTAGGTTCATGGATTCGAACCAGGCGGCCATGGAAAGGTAGAGCCAGGCCGAGGCCGTCTCCTCTCCGATCTGCACGTTCAGTTCACGTTCGACGTCGTCCTTGAGCATCTTTGCCTCCTTGGGTCGTGGCATCCTGTAGCCCCCGGGGAGGGGGGGGACAAGCGGCCCCCTCCTGGAGCCGTCAGCCGTCCGGCGTGTGACCCTGCCGAGGCGTCAGAAGGCCGCACGAGGGGCCCTCATGCTTGCTCCATCCGAAGATCCGCGCCAGAATACGGGAGGATGTATCCTGGGCTCCGGCGCGGTCGGGGCTCGGACTGGAGACCCCATGCTGCGCGCCCTCCTTCTCGCCTCCGCCCTGCTCCTGCCGGCCTGCGGGGACCCGGATCGGGACGGAGACGGGTACTCCCCCGCAGACGGCGACTGCAACGACGACGACAGCCTCATCCACCCCTCTGCGGACGAGATCTGCGACGGGGTCGACAACGATTGCAACGGCAGCGTGGACGACGACGCGGTCGACGCGCCCACCTGGTACACCGACTCCGATGGCGACAGCTTCGGGGATCCAGCGACCGCCTTCCGATCCTGCGAGGCCGAGGCGGGCGAGCTGGTGGAGAACGGGCTCGACTGCGACGACGACGACCGGGACATCAGCCCGCTCGCGCTCGAGTACTGCGACGGGATCGACAACGACTGCAACGACGTCATCGACGACGACTACGCCGAGGACGCCCTCACCTGGTACGTGGACGCCGACGAAGACGGCTACGGAAACCCGGGCTACACCACCGAGGCCTGTGATCTGCCGGATGGCTACGTCGCCAACCACGACGACTGCGACGACGGCGAAGGAGCCGCCTGGCCCGGCAACGACGAAGTCTGCGACGGGATCGACAACGACTGCAACGGCATGATCGACGACGGCCCCCTCGATCCGGTGGCCTGGTACCGCGACGCGGACGAAGACGGATACGGCGATCCCAAGGACACGATCCTGACCTGCACGCCTCCCGAGGGGTACGTGGCCGACGGTACCGACTGCGACGACGGCGACGCCACCGTCCATCCCGACGCCCCCGAGTACTGCGACACCATCGACAATGACTGCGACGGGTTCGTGGACGAGGACGGACTGGACCCGTACCCCTTCTACCTCGACGCCGATGGAGACGGGTTCGGAGATCCGGCAATCACCGTGGAGGATTGTGCTCCCCCCGAGGGCTACGCGGACAACCCCGACGACTGCGACGACACGGATCCGGCCGTCCACCCGGGCGCCGACGAGATGTGCAACGGCTACGACGACGACTGCGACGCGATGGTCGATGAGGACGCGGTGGACGCCCCCACTTGGTACTACGACAGCGACGGCGACGGCTACGGCAACCCCCTGGACAGCGTCGTCGCGTGCGATGCCCCACGGCGCTACGTGGCCGATGCCACGGACTGCAACGACCTCGACCGGTCCAGCTACCCGGGTGCGCCGGAGACCTGCGACGGGGAGGACAACGACTGCGACGGGTCCACGGACGAGGACGCCGTGGACGCGTCCACGTTCTGGGCCGACGCCGACGGAGACGGCTACGGCGACGCCGCCGTGACCGTGGAGGCCTGCGACATTCCCGAAGGGTACGCCTCCAACGACGACGACTGCGACGACACCAACGCAGACGTGTTTCCCGGCGCCGACGAGTACTGCAACGGCTACGACGACGACTGCGACGACGACGTGGACGAGGCCACGGCGGTGGACGCCACCACCTGGTACCTCGACTACGACTCGGACGGCTACGGCTCCTCCGAGGTCACGCGCATCGCGTGCGACGAACCCAGCGGGTACGTCTCCAACGCCGACGACTGCAACGACCGCCGGGCCGACATCTACCCCGACGCCCCCGAGTACTGCGACGACGACGACAACGACTGCGATGGCGAGGTGGACGAGGGCACGCCGCTCGACGCCGAGACCTGGTACGCCGATACCGATGGGGACGGATACGGCGACCCGGACACCAGCACGGTCTCGTGCGATCGTCCCGCGGGCTTCGAGGACAACGGCGACGACTGCGACGACAGCGACGGCAACGTCTTCCCGGGCGCCAACGAGTACTGCAACGGGTACGACGACGACTGCGACGGCGAGGTGGACGAGCGGAGCGCGCTCGACGTGACCGCCTGGTACCTCGACAACGACGGGGATGGCTACGGGAACTCGGCCTACGTCACCTACGCCTGCGACGAGCCCGACGGATACGGCCCGGAGTTCGGCGACTGCGACGACACGGATCCCGCCATCCACCCGGGTGCCACCGAGGTCTGCGACTACGACGACAACGACTGTGACGGCGTGGTGGACGAGAGCGACGCCGTGGACGCCGACACCTGGTACGTCGACGCCGACGAGGACGGGTACGGAGACCCCGACAGCACCACCCGGGCGTGCACCCAGCCCGAGGGGTACGTCTCGACCGACTCGGACTGCGACGACAGCGACGCGACGACCCACCCGGGCGCGGAGGAGATCTGCAACGACGGCGTGGACAACGACTGCGACGACGCGTTCGGCGCCTGCGTGATGGACCTGGACGCCGCGGACGCCATTTTCGTGGGAGAGACCTACGCCGACTACGCGGGCGGATCCGTAGCCGCCGGGTCGGACATCGATGGCGACGGCTACGACGACCTCCTCATCGGCGCGGAGTACCGGGACGACGGGACCGCGACCGACGCGGGCGCCACGTACCTCTTCTACGGACCGATCTCCGCCGGCACCATCGACCTCTCCCTCGCGGACAACATCCTCGTGGGCGAGGCCGCCTCCGACCAGTCGTCCACGGACCTCTCCATCTCAGGGGACGTGAACGGCGACGCCATCGCGGACCTGCTCATCTCGGGCAAGCGGAACGCGGCCGGCATCGGATCCTCCACGGGTGCAGCCTACCTGTTCTGGGGACCGGTTTCCGCCACGGCGACGTCGCTGCTCGAACACGACGTGAAGATCAGCGGCAACTCCACGTGGGACTACACCGGGATCAACCTCGAGTTCGCGGGTGACCTCAACAACGACGGCTACGACGACGTGCTCGTGGGCGCCAACGCGGACGACGCCTATGGCGCCAACGCGGGCACCGTCTACGTCAAGCTGGGTCCCATCACGGCGGATTTGTCGGTCGACAGCGCGGACTACACGTTCGGCGGGGAGACCGCCTACGACGCCGCCGGGATCCCCGCCTCGGGTGGCGATGTGGACGGCGACGGCTGCGACGACCTCCTCGTGGGTGTGCCGAACCAGGACCTGGGCGGCGCCACCACCGATGCCGGCGCGGTCTACCTCATGTATGCCGAGGGCCTCGCGAGCGGCAGCCTCGGAAGCGTGTACGACGTCCACTTCTACGGATCGGACGGTGATCGCCTCGGAGCCAGGGTGGGGCCGGGAGGCGACCTGGACGACGACGGCTACGACGACATCCTGATGAGCGCGACCCTGGCCGACGGCGGCGCGAACAACGGCGGTGCGCTCTACGTGGTGTACGGGCCCGTCGCGGCAGGTTCCTACCTCGCCTCCACCGCGTCCTCCATGACGTTCTACGGCGATGAGGCCAACGGCCAGCTCGGAGGTTCCGTCGACGGCGCGTACGACTACGACGAAGACGGTGCCGTGGACCTGTTGGCCTCGGGCCAGTACACCGACGCCAACACGGGCTGGACCTACCTCTTCCTGTCTCCTGCCGAGGGCACCTGGTACGGCAGCGACGCCGATGCGACCTGGAGGGGCGAGGAGGACGACGACTACGCAGGCGGTGCGGCCGCCTTTGCCGGGAACATCGAGGGAGCCGGCACCATGGACGCCGTGCTGATCGGGGCCAAGGGCAACGACCGGGGCGGAGCCGCGGCCGGTGCGGCCTACCTCGTCTACGGTCGTTCCGAGTAGCCGGCGCCTCCGGCCATCGAGTCCTCGCGGGCGAGGCGGGTGGCCACGTCCGCGACGAGGTGGCGCGCCAGGCTCCGGCCGACCGCCCGGGGACCGGACACGGAGGAGAGGACCGCCTCGTACCGATCCGAGTGGAGGACCCGGATCTCGCCGTCGGAGGCCACGAGCGCCACGCCCAGCGTGGCGGACACCAGGACCGGGTCGGTGGAGGCGTCCACGAAGACCAGCCGGTCTCCGGCCCGGGTGGTGGAGGCGGGCACGGTCACGCCGTTGAGGGCCAGCGCCGAGACGTCGGCCATCCACCGGAACAGGACGACCTCTCCCGGCGATCGGGCCGCGGCGCTCCTCAGGGCGTCCTCGACGGCCTCGTCCTCCTGGAGGGCCTGCGTCACCCGTGCCCGTACGGGAAGCGCGAGATCCGTATCGCGGAAACAGACGTCCCAGCCGGGGGGCAGGGCCAGGGCCACCTCTCCGGGCAGGGCCACACCGAAGGCCGAAGGCACCTGGAACAGGGCTGCCTCACGTGCCTCCCGGGCACCGGCCTCTCGCCCCTGGAGGGGCTCACCGAAGAACCCGACGGTGCCGAGGTCCGGCAGGGGCCCGAGCACGAGCAGGGGTGCGACGCGGATGGCTTGGGGCCCCTCTCGAGCATCCGGCGCCGGGTCCGCCAGGGGCACCGGGGCGGCGTGCACCGAGAACGCAGCCAGCAGGAGCAGAAGGGACACGGGATCGCCTCGACGAGGAGGTCTTCATCGATGAGGACACGCGAGGCTGCCGCCGGGTTCCTGCTCGTCCGTCTCTTGACGCATCCTCCACCCACCGGAACGGGGTCGACCGCCGTGTACCCCGGGCGACTACCGGGTCCGACGGCGCTTCCAGCCCCTCCACAGTTCGTGACCAGCACCCACGGCGCACAGCACGTGGTGCGTGCCGAGCCAGATCCAACCGCGCAGCCCGAGGCGGGGGCCGATCAGGAGGGTGAGCCCGATCGCCACGAGGATCCACGTCAAGGCGACCACCACGCCCACGTCGAGGGTTCGGCGGCCGATCCTCATCCGGGCGTTCCAGGGGGCGCAAGTTGGGGGCGGGTCGGCAGTCCGGGCACGCCTGCAACGTACCCGGAGCCGGCCGGGGGCGATACCTGCCAGCGGATCCCGAGGCAGTCCTTGTGGCACCGACCCGCTGCGACGAGGAACCGGACGTCGAGGTGGCGGCCTTCCAGTCGACCGAGGCCGTGGTGGAGCCCGAGAACGCAGGCCGCCGGGCAGACGTCTGGATTGCAGCCCGTTTTCGCTGGCTGAGCCGATCCGCCGCGGCCCGCCTGCTCGCCGAGGGGCGGGTGGAGGGCCTCGACCGTCCGCTGAAGCCGGCAACGGTGCTCCAGGCCGGCGAGCGGATCCGCCTGTGGCGGCCCCGCCTCGAGGCCACCGAGCCGCCGCCCCCGCTGCCCCCCATCCTCCACGAGGACGCCCGCCTGGTCGTGTTCGACAAGCCGGCCGGGATGCTGGCGCATCCGTCCGGATCGAGGTTCGCATGGGCGCTCATCGGGCTGGCCCGGCGCGCCCGGCCCGATCACCACCTCCACCTCGTCCACCGGTTGGATCGCGACACCTCGGGGATCACCGTGATCGCCAAGGACGACGAGGCCAACCGCGTGCTCAAGGCGGCCTTCCTGAACCACCGCGTGGACAAGGTCTACTGGGCCGTGGTCCGGGGCGTTCCCTCCTGGAGCACGCTCCTCGTGGATGCGCCCATCGGGAGAGCCGAACACTCCAGGGTCCGGCTGCGCATGGCCGTTCGCCCGGACGGCCTTTCCGCGCGCACCCGGTTTCACGTACTGGCGCGGTTCGCGGACCTGTCTCTGGTGGCCGCGCACCCCCGCACCGGGCGTACGCACCAGATCCGGGTACACCTCGAACACGCGGGCCACCCGGTCGTGGGGGATCGCGTCTACGGCCAGCCCGACGACCTGTTTCTCCACGTGCTCGACCATGGCTTCGACGAGGAGGCCTCCCGGCGCGCGGGCTTCCGACGCCAGGCCCTCCATGCGCGAATCCTTCGCTTTCCCCACCCGGATGGTGGCTTTTTCGAAGTCCGGGCGCCCCTGGCCAAGGACCTCGAGGCGCTGCTCCGTGCCCGGACGTGACCCGCTCGGCAGTTGCCTGGAACCCGGCCGGCGTGTCAGGATGCGCTGCCGCCACAGGGTCTCCAACCCGGGAAGAACCATGCTGCTCCCGCTCCTCCTCGCAACGTTCGCGCTGGCCGGTACTCCGGCGCCCACCTCGGACGCACGCTCCGCGGGTGCCGCGCCCCCGGCGGCCCTCGCATCGCCATCGGTCGACGAGCCGCTCGTCACGGGCCTGAAGAACAGCGTCGATTCCGCCCTGGTGGTAGCCAACGAGGTCCACGCCGAACTCCCTCCCCAGGTGTTCGCCACCCGCGACGCGGAGGCGTTCACCGAGTTCCTCCGCGACACGCTCGGCATCTCCTCGAGCCGCATCCGGGCCCTCAACGGCGCGGACGCGGGGGCGATGCGCGCCGGGCTGAAGAAGGCCGCCTCCAAGGTCGGCAAGGGGGGCACCCTCTGGGTGTACTTCGCGGGCCACGGCACGGTGGACGCCCAGGGGGAGCGGATCCTGCTGGGCGTGGACCAGCCGTCCAAGGCCGACCGGGCCGGGAAGGCCGGCGTTCCGCTCGACGAGGTGATCGACGCCGCGACCCGCGCCGGCGCCAAGCGCGCAATCGTCATCCTGGATGCCGGGTTCGGAACCCGCGGACGCGGGGGGACGCCGCTCTTTGCGGGCCGGGCGGTCCCGGTGCCCCGGCTCCAGCCCCCGGAGTCGCCCAAGATTGTCCTGTGGACCGCCACCAGCACGTCAGAGACGCCCGAGGTGTGGGAGGAGACCCGGCACGGCCTCTTCACGTGGCTGGTGCTGGGCGCGCTGCGGGGGTGGGCGGACGGTGCGCTCGGAGACCTGCCGGACGGCATCGTGACGGTGGGAGAGGCGCAGGAGTACGTGACGGATCTCACCGCCCGCCTGGGCCGCCTGCCCCGGCCGACCGTAGCCAGCCAGCAGGAGATCTGGGGGCAGGTGCTGATGGAGGGCAACCTGGAGATCGGTCCGTCACCCGAGCACGTCCGCGCGCTCGCTGCACGGGACCGCTCGGACCGGGCGGAGCGCCTCGGTCGGGCCAAGGCCGAGGAGGCCTCGGCCGCGTGGGAGGACGTCCGGGTCCGGGCGGCCAAGGGAACCCCGGAGGGAAAAGCCGCACTCGAGGACTTCGTGTCCACGTGGGAGCGGCCCACCATGATGCTCGACTGGTCGCCCTACGTGCCCGAGGTCCGCGAGGCGCGCCGCCTGCTCACGGCCTGGGGCAAGCCCGAGGCCATGGCGGCCCTGCTGGGCACGGCCAAGGCGCCTGCCGCCTCGGGCGCGGGCAAGGCTTCTCCGGCGCCGACCTCGGGCAAGGCCGGAGAGCCCGTGGGAGCGGCCCGTGCCTACGCGGACCTTCCCACCGACACCTGCGACGACCTGGTGAAGTTCGAGGATCTCGCCCGTGCGGGGCAGCTCAAGGAGGGTCACATCTCCTGCCTGGAGGGGCGCCTGTCCGATCCTGGATCCAAGATGACCACCCGAGAGAAGATCTCCCGGGTGCTCCTCGTGGATGCCGAGGCCCGCAAGGACTACCCGCGCTGGGAGTCCCTCATCGCCCGCCACATGAAGGACATCGACCAGTCCGATCCGGACCTGGCCTTCAAGTACGCGGTCTACCTCTCCAAGAAGTCGGGAGGCGATCGGGAGCAGGTCATCTGGTGGTCCAGCCGGGCGCTGGACCGGAAGGACGCCTGGAGCGGGACGCTCTACGAGAAGAAGGTCTTCGCGCTCCACAGGATCCGGGCCGAGGCCGCGGTCCAGTTGTGGTCCAGTGCTGAGAAGGCCTACCTGAAGGCGCGATCCCCGCAGGCGGAGGACGCCGCGGAGCGCGCACGCGGGATCGCCAAGGAGTACGCGCGCGCCTGGCTCGAGTACGCGCGGGTGAGCGAGCAGGACGCGAAGACCGCCCTGCAACTGTGCCTCCAGGCCGCGGGCGCCGAGGAGTACTGCAAGGAGGAGTAGACTACCCTTCCATCCGGAAGGCCTCGGGCAGGGGAATGGGTCGGCCGGTCCGGTAGTCCAGCCACACGGCCACGGCGTAGCCCTCGGCCACCAGGCGGGACGGGTCCGAGGCGAGCGCCACGCCGTGCTCCAGGCGGACGGATGTCCGGCCCACACGACCCACCCGCGTACCCACCACGACCTCGACCGGCGCTCGGATGGGGATGTGGTACGTGCACCCGGTCTCGGCCAGGATCGGGCCGGTCCCGGAGGAGGGGTCGAAGGCCACGCCCAGCTGGCGCATCGCCTCGATGCGGGAGGTCTCGAACCACCGGAACAGGGAGGCGTTGTTGACGTGGCCGAGCGCGTCCATCTCGCCCCAGTGGACGTGGATCCGGACGGCACTCGGGAATCCGGGGAGGTCGGCCGTGGCACACATGGCGGTTCACTCCGGGAAGGGCGTGCGCCCCGGGAAGCGGTGCAGGAACCGCCCCGCGCCGGCGCGGCCTCGGAACGTGCCTCGCTCCCAGACCACCTGGCCCCGGGAGAGGACCACGTCGAAGGCGCCCGAGCCCGGCATGCCCTCGTAGAGGCTGTAGTCCACCGCGTGCTCCGACCAGGCCGTGCCGAACGTGAAGGTGGCCTTCGGGTCGAACACCACGACGTCCCCATCGGAACCCACGGCGAGGGTGCCCTTCTGTGGATGGAGGCCGAACAGGCGGGCGGGTCGGGTCGAGCAGGTGTCGATCCATCGGTGGACGTCGATCCGGCCTGTCTTGACCCCGTAGTGGTAGAGCACGGCCATGCGGTCACCCACGCCGGGCGCACCGTTGGGGATGAGCGAGAAGTCGTGCTTCCCCATGACCTTCTGGGTGGCGAACTGGAAGGGGCAGTGATCCGTGGCCACCACCTCCAGGGTCCCGTCTGCGAGGCCCGCCCACAGCGCCTCGGGGTGGCCCGCGGGGCGGATGGGCGGGCTCATCACCCACTTGGCCCCCTCGAAGTCCGGCCGCTCGTAGACCTCGTCCGTGAACATCAGGTACTGCGGGCAGGTCTCGGCGTGGACCTCCTGGCCGGCGGCACGGGCACGGCGGACGGCCTCGAGCGCCTCCGCACAGGTGAGGTGTACGATGTAGAGCGGTGCGCCGGCCTGTCGGGCGATCACGATGGCCCGGGAGGTGGCCTCGCCCTCGAGGGTCGAGGGCCTGGAACGAGCGTGCCAGACCGGATCCGTGTGCCCGGCCGCCCGATGGCGAGCCACGAGGGCCTCGACGATGGATCCGTTCTCCGCGTGGACGCTGACCGTGGCGCCCAGATCCCGGGAGAGCGCGAGCAGGCCGAACATCTCCCCGTCATCGATGGACAAGGTCCCCTTGTAGGCCATGAAGCACTTGAAGGACGTGACCCCGCGCGCCACGCAGCGCCGGAGCCCGGTCTCGGCCTCGGGCGTCCCGAACCAGGTCACGCCCATGTGGAAGCCGTAGTCGATGACCGCCTTGCCCTCGGCCCGGGCGTGCCAGGCGTCGAGCGTCTGCTCGTAGTCGCCGTGCCGCGGGGCGATGGCGAAGTCCACCACGGTGGTGGTCCCGCCGGCAGCGGCGGCCCGGGTGCCGGTGAAGAAGTCGTCGGCGCTCACGGTGCCCATGAAGGGCATGTCGAGGTGGGTGTGGACATCCACCGCACCGGGCAGCACCCAGCGCCCGGTGGCATCGATCACCTCGTCCTCTGGAGCGACCGGAAGGTCGCGCCCGATGTTCCGGATCACGCCGTCCTCGATGCTCACGTCGGCTTCGTAGCGATCGGTCGCAGTCAGGAGGGTACCGTTGCGGATGAGGGTGGCCATGGGTGCACCTAGGGCAGGAGACGGGTGAGGTCGCCGTACGTCTCGGGGCGACGGTCGCGGAAGAACTGCCAGAGATTGCGAACCTCGGTGATAAGGTCCAGGTCGCAGTCGGCGTGCACCAGCTCGTCGCGATCCTCGCTGGCCTCGACGAGGAAGCGGCCGCGTGGATCACAGATGTAGGAGGATCCGAAGAAGCGGCCGATGTTCCAGGGCGCCTCGACCCCCACGCGGTTGATCGCTGCGATGAAGTACCCGTTCGCAACGGCATGCGCGGGCTGCTCCAGCTTCCAGAGGTACTGAGCCAGGCCGGCGACCGTGGCCGACGGGTTGAAGACGATCTCGGCCCCGTTCAAGCCGAGCAGGCGTGCACCCTCCGGGAAGTGGCGGTCGTAGCAGGTGTACACCCCGATCCGGGCGTAGCGGGTCCGAAACGTGGGGTATCCGAGGTTTCCGGGTTTGAAGTAGAACTTCTCCCAGAAGCCCGCGACATGGGGGAGGTGGCACTTGCGGTAGAGGCCCAGGGTGCTGCCGTCGGCGTCGAGCACCACGGCGGTGTTGTAGTAGACCCCCGCCATGGGCGTCTCGAAGATGGGGACCACCAGGGCCATGGCGTACTTGCGGGCGTAGGGCCGGAGCGCCTCCACGGTGGGCCCCTCGGCGGGCTCGGCGGCCTCGTACCAGCGGGTGCTCTGGTCCGGGCAGAAGTAGGGACCCGCGAACAGCTCCTGGAGACAGAGGATCTGCACCCCGGCCTGGCCGGCTGTCTCGACGAGCGGGATCGTGCGGTCGAGGGCGGCCTGCTTCACGGTCTCGATGGGGGCGGACGCGTCGTTGATGGGGTTGGACGTCTGGATGAGACCGACCCGGACCGGGCGGGGCATGGGACCTCCGACGACGAGGGGGAGACGGACGCACATATCCTCACCGTAGAGGGGCCCACAGTCGAGGGCCGCCTCCCACCCCTGCCGATGCCGCACGATCAGCGTCCCTCGGGCACCAGGCAGGGTGCGTCGGGATCGTGGCGTCGCGCCCGCGCCCGTGCGGTGGCCTGGTCCTTGCTCCCGTAGGAGTACCGGCATCCGAGCGTGCAGGTGTCGTAGACGCCGATGTCCACCTCGGCCACGCACGTGCAGCCGGGTCGGCCGGGCTTGCGGCGGGGCAGGGGGAGCGTGGCCAGCTCGGGCCACGCGCGCGGCGCCTGGTGGGCACCGTTGCACGATGCGGGCGGCAGGCCCAGCGCCTCGGTGAGGGCGGGGTCGCAGCAGGCGGCGAGGGGCAGGCCGTGTGCACGGGCGATTTCTTCGAGTTGGCCCACCAGCGCGACCTTCCGGTCCAGGGAGGGGTCCGCGAGCCGGTCGCCGGACTCGATCTCCCAGCGGGCCAGGTCGGGGGCCACGCGGCGGCCGTAGCGGGTCACGAAGGACACCACGACGTGGTCCACCCGGCCGGCGAGGTCCTCGGCGAGGCGGGCGAAGGCGTCCAGGTGGAAGGCCTCGTCGTAGCGGTCCGAGAGGAAGATCGGGTCGTAGCGCCAGGTGAGGGCCGCACGGGGAAGCCGATCCGCGAGCGCCCGGGCCGCGGTCAGGGCACGTCGGGCAGGCGGTCCTCCGGGCTCCACCGCGGTGCCGCCCAGTGCAGTCACCGTGAGGTTGACAATCACCGGGAACCTCCGCGCGAGGACGGTGTCCAGCACGGGCAGGAAGGGGCGGGGCCAGCGCGTCCAGAACACGAACCAGCGCACGTCCTCGGGCCGGAGGCTGGCCCGACAGGTCCGAGGGGGGCCGGCCGGAACGTAGGTGCACCCGCCCGCGTCCAGCCGGGCGCCGAACCAGCGCCCGTACAGGGCCGGGATGTCGGTGCGGCGGCTCGCGCTCACGACGCGGGCCTCCGGCGAGAGTGCAGCGACGGACCAGGACATGGCCGATCCACATAGCCGCCGCTTCCCCCCAGGGCGTGGCTTCGGCCGAGGCACGCCTTGCCCAAGCACGCCTGCCGTGCTCAGATAGGGAGCCGATGCCGCTCCTCCTGCTCGTGCTGCTCGCCCCTGCCGTCGCCTGCGACGCGCCCGCCACGCGGGCGGACCTCGTGGATGCCCTCGAGCGGGCCGAGGAGGCCTGGTCGACCCTGGACCGGATGGGGTTCGACACCGCCTGGGAGGCTGCCCGGGAGCGGATCGACTGCCTGGTCGAGCCCATCCTGCCCGAGGAGGCACGGCTCGTCCACCGGATCCAGGCCTGCGCCTTTGCGCTCGCCCGGGACGACGCGGCCGCTCGCGCGGCCTTCGCCTCGATCCTGGCGGTGGACCCCACCTGGGAGTTGCCGGCCGCCATGGCCCCGCCCACGCATCGTCTCCGAATCGCCTTCGAGGCCGCCCGCAGCCGGCCACGCGATCCCCGCCGAGCGGTCCGGGCGCCCAGGGGCGGCACGATCCTCGTGGACGGACTCCCCAGCGGAGACGTCCCCGTGCTGCGACCGGTGATCGTGCAGGCGCTCGACGGCGACGGCCGGGTCTCGGCCACCGGGTTGCTCGAGCCGGGCGCGCCCGCACCGGTCGGCCTCGAACCGTACGTGTCCGGCCCGTTCACGCTCCATGAGCCGATTTCGCCTGTAGAACCAACCCTTCCGGCACAGGCTCCTCGAAACGGCACCTTGCGCCACCCCGCGGCCGTGCCGCTCCTCGTAGCCGCTGCCGTCTCCACCCTCGCGGCGGGCGGGCTGTACGCCGGGGCAGCGGTCCAGGCGGACCGGATGGAGACCGGCGAGATCCCCTGCGCCGACCTCGATACGGCTCGCAGTCACGTCAACGGCCTGGTCGTCGGGTCCGGGATCGCCGCCCTCGTGGGCATGGGCACCGGCGCTGCGGGGATCGCCCTCTTCCGATTCTGAACCAGAGGTCCCTCCAATCCATGCACCTTCCCCCTCTCGTCCGTCTTTTCGCGTGCGCGATCCTCCTGGCCGTCCTGGAGCCGGGGTGCGCCCGCTCGTCTCCCCCCGTCCCGCCTGCCACCGATGGGGAGCGCGAGGCGCTCATCCAAGAGGTGTCCGTCCACCGGATCGCCTCCACGCTGTTCGCCCCCGTCTACCCGGCTCTCGCCCGACAGGTCGTGGAGGACTACGGCATCACCCAGGGCGTGGCGGTCGATGTGGGCGGATCGGCCGGCTATCTCGCGATCGCCCTCGCTCGGATCACCGACCTGACCGTGTACGTGCTCGACATCGACCCCTCGGCGGTGGCCCTGGGCGCCTTGCTCGCGCGCGACGCGGGCCTGGCACGACGGGTCCGGCCCGTACAGGGAGACGCTCAGGACATGCCGTTTCGGGACGATTTCGCAGACCTGGTGGTGAGCCGGGGCTCGATCTTCTTCTGGGCGGATCCACGCCAGGGTCTGCGCGAGGTGTACCGGATCCTGAAGCCCGGTGGCGTGGCCTGGGTGGGCGGAGGGTTCTCCCGGGTCCTGGCCCGCGAGGACCCCGCGACCTACGCATCCCTCGTGGACTGGCGCGACAACACCGGCGAGGCGCTACAACTCCGCTCGGGCTGGAAGCCGCTTCCCCCGGACCTGGAGGGTTGGGCCCGGGCCGAGGGCCTGGGTGAGGTCCGCCTGGAGCGGGGCCCGGGCCCGGGGATGTGGGTCGAGATCCGGAAGCCGGGGAGCCCCCCGTGCCCCTGACCACCCACCTGTTCCTCGTCGGCCTGCCGGCCGTCTTCCTCCTGGTGCCCATCCTGGTCTACCTGTGGGGATCGCGTAAGAGGCACGGCGCATGAGCCCTGGCACCTGGATCGTCGTCATCGTCGTCGCCTACATGACGGCGCTCCTCGTCCTGGGCGCGGTCGCCTCGCGCTTCGCCCGCAGTCCCGAGCAGTACTGGCTCGCAGGCCGATCCATGGGCTCCTGGGTCACGGCCATCTCGTCCACGGCGTCCTCGGAGAGCGGCTGGGTGGTGCTGGGCGCGGTCGGCATGGCCTACGTGGACGGCCTCTCGGCCCTCTGGTTCGCGCCGGGCTGCCTCTTGGGCTACGCGGTCAACCTCTACTGGCTGGCCCCCCGCCTGCGCCGGGCCGCGGCAGACCAGGGCTCCCTGACGCTGCTCGATCTCATCGCCGATCGCCTGGGCGGCCCGGTGCGGACCGTGCGCATCGTGGGTGCGGTCGTCATCCTCTGCTGCCTCGGCGGCTACGTGGCCGCCCAGATGACCGCCACCGGCAAGGCCATGGAGGCCATCCTGGGTCTGCCCTATGCCCGCGGCGTGGTGGTGGGCGGCGGTATCATCGTGATCTACACCTTGCTCGGCGGCTTCCGGGCCGTGGCCTGGACCGACTTCCTCCAGGGCCTGGTGATGGTCGGATCCCTGGTGATCATGCCGATCCTCGTGGTGGCCGGGGTGGGAGGCTACGGTGCGCTGTTCGATCGGCTCCAGGCCATCCATCCGGCCCTGGTCGAGCCCACGGGGAACCTCACGGGCGCGCTCCTGTTCGGCTCGGTCACGGGCCTGCTCGGGATCGGGCTCGGCTATCCGGGACAGCCGCACGTGCTCACGCGCTACATGGCCGCCTCCAGCGACGAGAAGATCCGGCAGACCCAGCTCATCGCCATGACCTGGGGCGTGCTGGTGTTCTACGGCGCGGGCTTCCTGGGCCTGGCAGGCCGGGTCCTCCTCCCGGAGCTGATGGTGGAGGGCGATCCGGAGCAGCTCTTCCCCCTGCTCGCTCGCCAGCTGCTCCCCCCGGTCGTGGCCGGCATCATGCTCGCGGCGATCCTGTCCGCCGTCATGTCCACCGTCTCCTCCCAGCTCCTCGTGGCCGCATCGACCGTGAGCCGCGACGTGATGGAACGCATCCTGGGCCTGGGCCGCAGCCATCGCACGCTCGTGGCCTCGGGCCGCATCGCGGTGCTCGTCCTGGGCATCGTGGCGATCCTGGTGGCCATGCAGGAGGTCCGACTGGTCTTCTGGTTCGTGCTCTACGCCTGGTCCGGCCTGGGCGCGGCCTTCGGGCCCGTCCTGCTGCTCGCGCTCACCACGCGGCGTGTCACCGGCTGGGGCGCCGTGGCCGGAATGGCCACCGGGTTCCTGGTGACGGTGGTATGGAAACAAACCGGACTATCGACCACGATAATCTACGAACTGGTTCCTGCCTTCCTCGCTGCCGGACTCGCCACGCTGGCAGGAAGCTCGCTGGACCGGAGCCGACGGCCCGCGAGAGGCTGATGGAGACGCACCCCCCCCCGCTCGTCCGCGATCCGGCCTACCGCAGACGCCGATTCCAGAACTGGATGATCGTCGGCCTCCTGTACGCGTTCTTCTACATGACCCGGTACAATTTCAACGCGAACGCGCCCACGCTCATGGACGTGTTCGGTTGGACCAAGGTCGATCTCGCCATCCTCGACACCGCGATGCCCTTCCTGTACGGCCTCTCGGTCCTGCTCAACGCCGCCATCGCGGACAGGGTGGGAGGCCGCAGGGCGTTCCTCATCGGCGCGGCGGGCGTCGTGGTGGCGAACGTCGTCTTCGGCGCCTTCCACTGGGTCGTGCTCGAACCGCCCGTCTTCACGGGTGAGGGCACCGCGCGTACCCTGGTCACTCCGGCCGTGCTGGCCGGCGGGCTCACCCCTCGGCAGCTCGCCTACATCATGTCGGTCGTATGGGCCGTCAACGCCTACTTCCAGTCCTTCGGCGCGCTCTCGATCGTCAAGATCAACGCCCAGTGGTTCCACCTGAGCGAGCGCGGCACCTTCGGTGCCATCTTCGGCGTGCTCATCCGCCTGGGACTCATCTTCGCCTTCTCGGGTACCCCCATCCTCGCCGAGGGTCTCGGCTGGTACTGGGCGTGGTGGCTCCCGGCGCTCCTCGTGGCCGTGTTCTTCGTCCTCACGCTCCTCTTCGTGAAGGAGCGGCCGGAGGATGCCGGCTTCGCGACCCTCGACACCGGGGACGCCCAGATCGGCGCACCCGAGGAGAGGGTGAGCGTGCTCGACGTGGCGAAGAAGGTCTTCACGAGCCGCGTGATGTGGACCATCGCGCTCGCCTCGGTGATGCTGGGGTTCGTTCGGCGCAGCGTCATCGATTCCTGGTGGCCGGTCTACTTCAAGGAGATTCTCGGCGTTTCCAGCACCGAAGCCGTGTTCCAGACCACCGCCTGGGGCATCGCGCTCATGGGCATCGCGGGCGGCTTCGTGCTCGGCCCCCTCTCCGACCGGGTCTTCCAGAGCCGCCGCGCGCCGGTGGTGGTCATCGGCTTCGTGGGCATGGCCCTGTGCCTGGTCCTCTTCCGCGTCCTCGGCAACGGCGCCTGGCAGGCGGTGCTGGCCCTCTGCCTGCTCTCCTTCTTCATCAACGGCGCCCACGGGGTCATCGGCGGCGCAGCCTCCATGGACTTCGGCGGGAAGCGGGGCGCCGCCACCGCGGCGGGCCTCTTCGACGGCATGCAGTACCTCGTGGCCGCTCCCTTCACGGGGCTGCTCGTGGGCTGGATCACCGAGACCTGGGGCTGGCAGGTGTGGAAGCTGTGGCCCCTGCCCTTCGCGCTGGTGGGCACGGTGCTCATGGCCACGCTCTGGAACGAGAAGCCGCGCGGCCGGGCCCCGGCCCACTGACCCGGGCTGGACTCAGGCGTCGTGCGTTCACCGGCTGCGAACGCCGGCGTGTCGGCTCAGACCTCCAGCCCCGGATCGGGTGAACGAACTCGGTTTGCTGGCGCACCAAGTGAAGTCCTGTCCGGTCGGCAGAAATCGAGAGACTCGGGTGGCGAAAGCACCCCTCCCATTTCCTCCCCGAGGGTCCCGAGGGATGCACGGCGGGGAACGAACCTGCATCGCTCACCGGTCCTGCCGGCTACGGCCTGCCCCGGTCCGTCATGGTAGGGTACGGGTGGGTGGCCGGTGGCCCGGAGGTTCCCATGCTCCTGCCCTTCCTCGCCCTCCTGCTCACCACGGGACCCGCGGAGGCCTATCCCCCCCAGGGTGCCGTGAACCTGGCTACCACCGGCCTCGTGCTCGCCCCCGTGGGGGCGCTGGTGCTCGGGGGCCTCGCAGCAGGCGACCTGGCCACGGACCCGGAGGGGCCCGTCCTGGGTCTGAGCACGCCCGCGGCGCTCACGTCCCTGCCGCTCCTCGCCGCCGGTCCCGCGCTGCTCACGACGGGATCGCTGCGCGCCCAGACGGTCCTGGAGCACCGCGGCCGGCATGTCGGCAGCACCTCGGGCTGGCTGTCGGTGGCCTGCTACGTGGGGGCGCTCGCAATTCCCGAGCTCATGCGCACCCCGGACGGGGACTACGGGGCTGCGTCCGATGCCACCGTCCACTGGACGCGGGGCGTGCTCTACGCGGCCTCCTACGCAGCCGGCGTGGCGCAGTACGTGCAGGTGCGCAAAGCCTGGATCCCTGTCCAGAAGGCCGCCGAGCAGCGGGCCCTCGAGTGGCGCTTCGAGCGCCGGAGCGACGACGGGGACGACAGCTGGCTGTTGGAGGAGCCCCCTCCGGAGCCGCCCGAGCCGCCCAACCCGGAGCCGCCACTGCCCGTGGCCTCCTGGGCGCTCGTGCCGCTCGCCCTGCCCGGCGGCGGGGGCGGCCTGGCCCTGACGGGTTCGTTCTAGGAGGCGCGTGAGCGGGATTCGGAGCGGCGGGGGCGGGTCTGGATCCTCCGGACGCGAGGCAACGGTGCGGACGATCGCCGCCCGCCACACGCACGAGGAGATCGTGAAGCGCAGCCGTTTCGTGGCCACGGCGTTGCGCCTCGACGACCCGTCCTGTGCGTCCGGGCTCGTGGCCGAGGTGTCGGACCCGGCCGCCACCCACACCTGCTGGGCCTGGCGGGTGGGAGCGGCCTCACGCGTCCACGACGCCCAGGAGCCGGGCGGCACCGCAGGCCGCCCGATCCTGGCCGCGATCGATGCCCAGGGCATGGACCACGTGCTGGTGGTCGTGGTGCGGACCTTCGGCGGGATCAAGCTGGGCGCCGGAGGGCTCGTCCGGGCGTACGGGGGCATCGCGGCGCGCTGCCTCGCGGCTGCACCGCCGCTCGAGCTCCGTCCGAGAGTCCGCCTGTCCCTGCGGGTTCCCTTCGAGGACCTGGGCGGGGTCCATGCCTGCCTCGATCGCCTCGACGCGGCGAGGCTGCGAGAGGACTGGACCGAAGCGGGCCTCGACCTGGAGGTGGAGGTGGACGTAGACAGCGTGGAGGTGCTGGAGCACGCCCTTGCAGACCTCACCCGAGGCCGTGTGCGACGGGTCGAACGGCCGCCCGGTCCGCCAGGGGCCCGGTGAAGGCGATCCCGCCATCTTCCCGGCTGCCGCGCCAGGAAGGGCTCGGCCTCACCGTTCGCCGACCACCGGGGCGTCCCAGGCTGCCGGCTCGGGTGCGGGCAGGCCGAACGCGCAAGCCGCCCGAGAGGCGATGACGCGGCCGATGGCCAGCGAGGCCGTGGCCGCGGGGGACGGCGCGTTGAGCACGTGCATCGTGCGGTCGCCTTCCACGATCCGGAAGTCGTCCACGAGCGCCCCGTCGGGCGCCAGGGCCTGGGCGCGTACGCCCGCCTGGGCCCTTAGGACGTCCTCGGGCCGGATCTCAGGGACGAGGCCACGGAGCGCCCGTACGAAGAGGGCCTTGGAGAAGGACCGCGCCATCTCCCGCGCGCCCATCCGCCAGTGCTTCCGGGCCATGCGCCAGAACCCCGGAAAGGCCAGGTACCCGACCAGGTCCGGCAGGGAGACGGAGAACCGGGAGTAGCCCTCCCTCCGGAACGCCAGCACCGCGTTGGGGCCTGCCTCCACCCCCCCTCGGATCCTGCGCGTGAAGTGGACGCCCAGAAAGGGAAAGGCAAGGTCCGGGACGGGGTAGACCAGGTGGTTCACGAGGTGCTGCCGCTCGGGCACCAGTTCGTAGTACTCCCCCCGGAAGGGCAGGATCCTGAGGCCCGGATCCACCCCCGCGAGTCGGGCCACCCGGTCGGAGTGGAGCCCGGCGCAGTTCACCAGGGTGCGGGCCTTCACCTCGCCGGACGTCGTCTCGAGCACGAGCCTGCCCGTCTCGCGGTGGATGGCCGTCACGCGTGCGTCGGTCCGGATGGCGTGGCCCGCCCGTCGGACGATGCGGGCGAACGCCTCGCAGACCTCGCCGTAGTCCAGAATGGCGCTCTCCTCGACCCTAAGGCCGGCGAGGGCGGCCACGTGGGGTTCGAGGGCACGGACGCCCTCCGGGGTCAGGCGTCGGAGGCCCTCGAGCCCGTTGGCCGTACCCCGGCGCTCCAGGATCTCCAGGGCCGGCATCTCCTCGGGTCGAGTCGCGGCCACCACCTTTCCACACCGATCACAGGCGATCCCTTCGGCCTCGCAGAAGCGGATCAGGGCCTCACGGCCCTCGGTGCACAACCGCGCCTTGAGCGAACCCGGCCTGTAGTAAAGACCCGAGTGGACCACACCGCTGTTGTGTCCGGTCTGGTGGGTGGCGAGCCGAGGTTCGGCCTCGAGCACCGCGACCGTGGTCCCGGGCGAGTGGCACAGGCGGAGCGCGGTGGCGAGGCCGACGATTCCACCACCGACGATGGCGACGTCCACGGTTCGTTCGGAGGTCTGCGGCATGCGCGTGGGGGGAAAGGGGGGCGTCACCGTGGCCCGGCGGCGTCTATCCCGCCGCGCCGCTCCCCAGGAGGGAGCGCCTGCGCGACCGGGTCGACCAGGGCCTCTGCGACCCTCCGATGACCCAGCGGGCTCAAGTGCATCTGGTCCGTGAACCATCCCTGCGGAGGGATTCCGCCTCCCTCCCGGCGAGCCAGTGCGTCGAGGTCCACGAGCGTCGCGCCCCGTTCCCGAGCCACGTCGCGGATCGCCTCCAGGATGCCGGGGGTGGCCCGGATGGGGACGGGATCCCGGTCGCGGGCTTGACGGAACGCCTCGACGCCCTTGGGATCTCCCGGTCCGAGCAGGCGTCCCTCGAGGTAGAGGAGGTCCGCGCAGTCGGGGTCGCGAGCCAGGCCGGCCCTCACGGCCTCGAGGGTGAGGCCCGGAGGATCGAGGTCCAGACGCCAGACACCGTCGACGAGGGCACCCGAGCCCGGTGGAATCAGGTCGGGACAGGACGGCGCACTCGGGGCGCAGCCCACCTCGTCCGCGATGACCGTGGCGAGCACCAGGCCGGCTTGCGATTCGAGGACGTCCCGGGCGATGCGATCGAGGTTTCTCCGAAAGAGCGACTCGCCCATGCGGATCCGGCCCGGCTCCACGCGGGGGAAGTCCGCAGGACGGGCGACCGTGCGCAACCCGAAGGCCCGGCTCGGACGGACCAGAGCCCGTTCCAGCAGGAGGAACGTGCGGGTCTGCTGGAGAGCGATGCGCACGCGCGCGGCCAACGCGGATCGCACGTTACCGTATCGTTCGTGGAAGGTCAGGTTTCCGATGTCGTTGTGACCCGCGTAGCAGACCACCACGTCGGGCTCGAGCGGCCGGGCACGCTCGAGGAGGAGGCGAATGTCGCCGGTGTCGAAGCCCGCCCGGCCGAAGTTGAGCACCTCGACGTCCACGCCGCGGTCCCGGAGCGCGCGCTCCACGAGGGCCGGGAACTCCGACTCCGGACCCAAGCCGCTCCCAGAGCGCACGGAGGACCCCCCGACGAAGAGGACGCGGGGCCGGCCAGGCCGCTTGTGGAGTGCAAAGGGTGCGATTGCGTCCTTCCCCTGGAAGACGGGGCAGACCAGACCGTCGCGGATCTCCAGGAGCGGATCGAAGAAGTCGTGGTACCGACGGATCGTCGGAGGGGGAGGAGGGGAGCCGAGCACGAGGCGCGCCACGCCCTCCACCACGCCGAGCAGGACCAGCGCCACGGCCAGCCCCAGCCCGGCCCGAACCAGCAGCCGCCTCAGCCCGTGCGAGTCGGGCCCCCGCCGCTGCGTTTCGCCCGCCCGTGGCCTTGTCACGGCACTCACCCGCCAGACTCAGGTACCCGAGTCGGCCGGCGCACCGTATGCTGGACGGGGCGGCCGGCGATTCGGGGCGTGTCCAGGAGAACCACGTATGTCCCTCCCTGTGGGGACGTCCGCTGGTAACCCAGCCCGACCCGCTCGACCGCGCCTGCCTCCCCTCCTCCCTCCTCGGAGTTCCCTGAGGTAGGATGGAGCCGTCCCCTCCCAGGAGATGCCCATGCGGCTCCGCCTTCTCGGCGTCCTGCTCCTCCTCCTCGCTTTAGGCTGCCTGTGCGGTCGCGGTGCCGAGGAGACCGGCGACAGCACGCCCGTGATCGATACGAACACCGACACCGGGATCCCCGGGGGCAGCTTCTGGGGCGAGTACGCCACGGCCCTGTGCGAGCACTACGAGCGGTGCGAACCCGAGTTCTTCACGACGTACTACGAGACCATGGAGAACTGCGTGGCGGTCCTCGAGGACGAGCTCTCCTCAGGCGCGAGTGCCTACGAGGGGTGCACGTTCGACGAGAGCAACGCCGAGATCTGCATCCACTACATCGAGGCCGCCGACTGCAAGGGCTTCGAGCTGCCCCAGGCCTGTCAGAGCCTCTTCATCTGCGCGGATTGAAGAAACAGCACCCGTTCCGTCGGCTCTCCCAAGGAGTCGGCCTCTGCCGGAGGATCCATGAGCCGTCGCCTTCCCGTCCTCGGTCTCCTGGGCGCGGTCCTCGCGCCCGGCGCCACCCCCGCGGAGACGCCGGAGGGGATCGCCCTGCACGGCACGCGGCCCGCCGCACCGCTCCAGGCGCCCGAGTTCCAGGTGCAGGCCCAGAGCGGCGAACCCCGCACCCGGGCGGACCTCCTCGGTCGACCCACGGTGCTCTGGTTCTACCCCATGGCCGGAACCCCTGGCTGAACGAAGGAGGGTTGCGGGTACCGCGACCTGTACGACGCGTTCCAGGCCCTGGGCGTGCGCGTGGTGGGGGTGTCCTTCAACAAGATCGAGAAGAACCGGGCCTGGGCGAGCAGCCAGTCCTTCCCGTTCGAACTGTGGAGCGACCGGAATCGGGAGCTCGCCCTGCACTACGGCGCGGCCTCCAGCCCCCGGGCCTTCGCGCCTTCGCGGATCACGGTGCTCCTGGACGCCTCGGGTGCGCTGCTCCTGCGCTACGACAAGGTGGACGTGGGCACGCACCCCGGCGACGTGCTGGAGGACTGCCGTGCACTCCTGGGCCCTGCCCCCTCGACCCCCCAGGAACCCGGCGCCGAGTGAGCCCGCGAGGGCGGGCGTCCGGGCCCGCCCTGCCGCATCCCGACCCCCCGAGGGACCGGGGAAATCCGTCGGGTTAGGCACAAACCGTCGACCTACAGGAGGTTTCAGCCATGACTGCCTTTCGGCTTGCTTTCCCCACGTTCCTGATGCTCACGCTCGGCACGGCGTGCGGCGTACCCTCGGACACCGGGGAGACCGATTCGCCCGAGGGCGACACGGATTCCGACACCGATGCCGATACCGACACCGACACCGACACGGACTCGGACACGGATGCCGACACCGACGCCGATGTCGACCTTTCGGTGGACGACCTCGTCGCCGGTGACCTCGTCATCACCGAAATCATGCAGAACCCGGACGCCGTCTCCGACACCACCGGCGAGTGGTTCGAGGTGGCCAACGCGGCCGGGGCCCCCGTGGATCTGGATGGGCTCGTGGTCTCCGACCTCGACGGAGCGTCCTTCATCGTGGGCAGCGCCCTTGTCGTGCCGGCGGACGGCCTCGTGGTCTTCGCGGTCTCGGACGATCCCAAGGCCAACGGGGGCGTCACCGTGGACTACACCTACGCCGGCTTCGCCCTCGGCAACAGCTCCGACGAGATCATCCTCTCGAACGCCTCCGGCACACTCGACAGCGTGGCCTGGGACGACGGGGGCGCGTTCCCGGATCCGGTCGGCGCCTCCATGAGCCTCGACCCCTCGAAGTGGGACGCGAAGCTCAACGACGACGGGACCCGGTGGTGCGAGGCCACGACCCCCTTCGGACTGGGGGATCTGGGCACGCCCGGCTCGGCCAACGACGTCTGCCCGGACCCCTCGGACCTCGACGGCGACGGGTACACCAGCGACGTGGACTGCGACGACACGGATCCCAGCATCCACCCGGGCGCCAAGGAGATCCCGGACGACGGGATCGACCAGGACTGCGACGGCCGGGACGCGACCACGGGCGGCACCGTGGAAGACCTGGTCGCGGGCGACCTCGTCATCACCGAGATCATCCAGAATCCCTCCGCCGTGCTCGACGACGTCGGGGAGTGGTTCGAGGTGTACAACGCCTCGGGCTTCGACGTCGACCTCGAGGGCCTGCAGGTCTACGACCTCGACACCGACGCCTTCACGGTCAGCGGGTCCCTCGTGGTGGCCGACGGGGCCTTCGCGGTGTTCGGGATAGAGGGCGACAGCAAGCTCAACGGCGGCGTCTCGGTGGACTACGACTACGACGCCTTCAGCCTCGCGAACGGAGCCGACGAGCTGGTCCTCGCCAACGGGACGGGGGTCCTCGACGAGGTGGACTGGGACGACGGGGCGACCTTCCCGGATCCGACCGGCGCCTCGATGACGCTCGACCCGGGCTTCCTGGACGCTGTCTCCAACGACGACGGCACCCACTGGTGCGAGGCCACCTCCACCTTTGGCGACGGCGACCTCGGTACGCCCGGAGCGGTCAACGACACCTGCTTCGGTACCGACGAGGACGGCGACGGGTACACCAGCGACGTGGACTGCGACGACACGGACCCCACCATCTACCCGGGCGCCGAGGAGATCCCGGACGACGGCATCGACCAGGACTGCGACGGATCCGACGCCTCCTCCACCACGGCGACGGTGGACGACCTGGTCGCGGGCGACCTCGTCATCAGCGAGATCATCCAGAACCCGGGTGCGGTGGGTGACACCTACGGGGAGTGGTTCGAGGTGTACAACGCCTCGGGCCTCGACGTGGACCTGAACGGCCTCGCGATCTCGGACCTCGGGAGCGATGCCCACGCCGTCGCCGGCTCGGTGGTGGTGGCGGCCGGAGCCTACGTGGTCCTCGGGATCGAAGACGACCTCACGGTCAACGGGGGCGCCCCGGTGGACTACGAATACGCCGACTTCTACCTCGGGAACTCCGACGACGAGGTCGTACTCTCCAACACCGCGGGCGTGATCGACAGCGTGGCCTGGGACGATGGGGCCACGTTCCCGGACCCCAGCGGGGCTTCCATGACGCTCGACCCTGCCGCGCTGGACGCCGACTCCAACGACGAAGGCGCCAACTGGTGCGAGGCCACCTCCACCTTCGGCGACGGCGACCTCGGCACGCCCGGGGGGGTCAACGACGACTGCCCGTAGGGGTTCAGGCCGGCAGCAGGCCGACGGCTGCGAGCAGTTCCACGTTGGCGATGGCGGCTCCGGCCGCACCGCGCACGGTGTTGTGCGCGAGACAGAAGAACTTGACGCCCAGGAGCGGACACCGCTCGATGCGGCCCACGCTCACCGCCATGCCGTCGCCGGCGTCGGCGTCGAACCGGGGAGAGGGCCGGTCGCGCCGTTCGTGGACGTGGAAGAGGGGCCTGGGCGACGAGGGGAGGGGCCCGACGGGTGGCTCCCAAGAGCGGAAGGTCTCGGCCACCTGCTCGGGATCCGGATCCCCGGCGAGCCGCACGTGGGCCGACACCAGGTGGCCATCCGCCACGGGCACCCGCACGCACCGCGCGGAGACGGTGAAATCGGCCATCCGTCCGGGCTCTCCGAGGATCTTCTTCGGTTCCCACTCGAGCTTCTCCTCTTCGTCGCCGGCGTGCGGGTGGACGTTGCCCACCATGTCCCAGGCGGACTCGCCCGGGTAGCCGGCCCCGGACACGGCCTGCCAGGTGGACGTGGCCACCGCCTCCACCCCCCACCTCCGGTGCAAGGGGGCCAGGGCGAGCGCCAGGGGGATGGCGCAGCAGTTGGGGTTGGTCACGATGAACCCTGGACCCGGCTGCCGGTGCACGAGGTCGAGATGGTCGGGATTCACCTCGGGGATGACGAGCGGGACCAACGGATCCCGTCGCCAGGCCGAGGCGTTGGACACCACGGCGAACCCGGCCGCCCGGAACCGGGCCTCGATCTCCCGGGCGGGCCCGGCGTCCAGGGCGGACAGCGCCACCCGGGTACCCGCGGGCATGGCCTCGGGGTCGCAGGGCAGCACCGGCAGATCGCCGAAGCCCGCCCAGGGCTCTCCGGCCAGTCGCCAGGAGGCGACCTCCCGGTAGGGGTGGCCGGCGGATCGCTCGGAGGCGGCCACCCCTGCGAGGGCCAGCGTGGGATGGCGGGCCAGGCGTTCCACGATGCGCTGCCCGACCATGCCGGTGGCACCGAGGACGACGACGGGGATGCGGGACATGGGGACTCCGGGATCAGAAGCGGTGGCCGATCATCCCTGCAAGAGTCCAGCCAAGGCACAGCGCGATCCCGAACGCCAGGATCACCGGAGTGCGGCGGTACCCCTCGGCTCCCGGGACGACCGGCGATCCGAGGATCAGCGCTAGCAGCGCCCCCCCCAGGAGGCCGCCCATGTGGCCGAGGTTGTCGATGCGTGGGACCGAGAGCCCGATGAGGATGTTGACGAAGATCCAGGGCACGAGTCCCCGCCCGAAGATGGGCCGCACCGAGGGAGGCAGCGAGGTGCGGAAGCGGCGCCCGAACACGACGCCCGCTCCCATGAGCCCGAACACGCCGCCGCTCGCCCCTACCGAGAGATCCGTCCCGCCCAGGTGGGTGAGGGTCGCACCGGCGATGCCCGACGCCAGGAAGAGGGCGAGGAACCGTCCGGGACCGAAGACCGCCTCGCACAACCGTCCGAGCCCGAAGAGCGCCACGCCGTTGAGGCCGATGTGCAGCACGTCTGCGTGGAGGAAGACGCTCGCGGGCAGGCGCCAGTGCTCGCCAGAGGCCACGCTTCCGTAGGCGTTGGCGCCCCAGGCCACCAGTCCCTCGGGGCTGCGACTCCCGAGCAGGACGTCGTAGAGGGCGGCCTGCCGACCCGCACCGACCATGCGGCCGCACAGCCAGTCGTCCGCCCCGGTGACCAGGTGCACGATCCCCAGCGCAGCGAGCAGAAGGACGGTGGCCGGCGGAATCCGCCGGAAGCTCGAGAGCAGGCGGCTGCGAACCTCCTCCTGGGTCTGCCATCGGGAGTATTGCTCGGGCGTGACGCCAGGGGGTGGGTCCATGGGCATCGCCATCACGGGCGGGGCCCCCCCCCATAGCGCGAGGTCGGACCCCCCGCACCCGACAGGAGGGCTCACTCCTCCAGGATCACCAGGGGAACCGGCCGGCCGGGAAGGTCGAACGTGGACAGCAGGCGCTCCATGGCGGCCACGCCGGTTCCCAGGCGGCCCGGCGGAGCCTGGAGGAACACGATGACCAGATGACGGTCGTCCCGGGCCACCAGAGCGGAGAAGTCCACCGATCTCGGCCCGTGCCGCCGGAAGCCCGTCAGGGCCACGGCAGGTCGGCCCGCGAGATCCACCTCCTGGTGCGTCCGCGCGAACGTCTCCACGCCCTGGCTGCGACCCAGGTTGCCCACGATGCCCTCGGCTACGAGGTCGAGCGGCAGATCCTGCCCCTTGCGGCCCACGTGGACCAGGTCCACGGCCAGGGAGGTGCCGGCCTCGGGGCCGTCCAGGATCAGGTGGGCGCCCTCCAGCCAGCGCGTGTTCCGGACCACCCTCCACCCGGGCTCCACTTCGAAGGCCACGATTCCCTCGAGGCGGTCCCCGTCCCGGTGCACGGCCGGCCCGCAGCCCGTCTGGATGGACAGGACGCAGGCCAGCAGGATCCTCGGGACACGCGCTGGCATCCGTGCGACCTCCGGTTAGGGCGGCCTCCCGCCCAGAGGCGGGGAGGGCACGGTCGATGGCGTCACTGCGTATCTATCAGGGACCCCGATTCGTGATCGAGGTCCGCCTCTCCCAGGGTCGCACCCTCGTGGGTCGCTCGGATCGCTGCGATCTGGCTCTCCCCTCGCACGAGGTGAGCCGTGTCCACTGCGCCGTCGATGTCAGCCGCTCCGGCCGGATCGAGGTCACGGACCGCAGCCGGCACGGCACACGGCTCAACGGCCAGCCCATCACCTCCTCGGAGGTGACCTCGGGGGACGTTGTCGGGGTCGGGCCGTTCCAAATCCACATCGTGGCCGGGGACCCGACAGACGAACCGCCCTCCACCTCCATGACGCCCGTCGACGTGACCGAGCACGTCGTGGGTTCGGGACCGGAGGGGTTGGAGGTCGTCCGATCCATCCTGGTGGTCCACGATGGCCCCGCAGCCGAGTCCAGCTTCCCGGTGCCCGTCGTCGGGGCCTCCGTGGGTGGGACCCGGAGTCGCATCGTGGTGGACGATCCGAACCTTCTGCCCGAGCACTTCCATCTCATGGTCAACGAGGGCCGGCCCATGGTGGAGCCCTCCGCCGGGACCGTCCGGGTGTCCGGGCGCCAGATCCGGGGCATCTGCCCGATCGAACAGGGAGAGTACTTCTCCGCTGGCCACTCGACGTTCCGGATCGTGACGGCCCGGGATGCGGTGCAACCCGAAGCCCCGGCCTTCGGGCGGATGGTCGGCCGGAGCCTCGCCATGCGCCGGGTCTTCGGGCTCCTGGGCCGCGTCGCTCCGCACGCGGTCACCGTGCTCCTCCTGGGAGAAAGCGGGACCGGCAAGGAGTTGGCCGCCCGGGGTCTCCACGACCAGAGCCCTCGTGCAGAAGGCCCCTTCGTGGCGGTCAATTGCGCGGCCATCACGGACACGCTGTTTGAGTCCGAGCTGTTCGGTCACGAGAAGGGCGCCTTCACCGGTGCGATCGGCCGGAGGGACGGCGCCTTCCATGCGGCGGACAGGGGCACGCTCTTCCTGGACGAGGTGGGAGAGATCCCCCAGGCAGCCCAGGCCAAGCTCCTACGGGCGCTGGAGACCGGGGAGGTGAAACGGGTCGGCGCCACCCTCCCGACCTTCCCGAACGTGCGCCTCGTGGCCGCCACCAACCGGTACCTGCCGGTGGAGGTGGCCGAGGGTCGCTTTCGGGAGGACCTCTACTTCCGCCTGGCCGTCCTCACGGTGGAGCTGCCGCCGTTGCGCGCGCGGACCGAGGACATCCAGGTGCTGGCCGAGGCCCTCTGTGCCTCGTTCCAGCCGCCCGGGAGCCTCACGCGTGCGGCCATGGCCCGACTGGCGGCCCACACCTGGCCGGGCAACGTGCGCGAGCTGCGCAACGTCCTGACCCGGGCCTACGTCCTGTGCGGTCCGCGCATCGACGCCACGGCGATCACGTTCGATCGCACCATGACTCCGGCCGCGCGATCCAGGGAGGAACAGGTGGCCCTCGAGGAGGATGCGGACCGGGCCCGGATCCACGAGGCGCTGGTGCGCACGGCCGGCAACCGCACGGAGGCCGCCCGCGTGCTGGGCATCCCCCGCACGAGCCTCATCTACAAGATGCGTCGTTACGACATCGAAGGGTAGCGATCCCTAGGGTGCCGGCGGACCGGTCGTCTCCAGCGGCTCCTCGGCCTGACCCCGGGTGTTGACCGGCGATCGACGGGTGCGTGACAACGGTCCTCCCTGGGTTCCCAGAACCCAGGTCTGGATCAAACCCGCCAGCCCGGCCTCTCGCGTGAGCATGGCAGCCCCGCGGCCGGCACCCGTGTAGATCTGCAGGTGCGTCTCGCCCAGGGCCTCGGACTCGAGGAGGAGCGCGGACCGGGCGGCGTAGGTGTCCTCGCTCGAAACCGCGACCAGCAGGGGGCGTGCCCCGTAGGCCTTGACGGCGGTGTCCGCCGGGACGCCGTGGAGTACGAGGCCGGGCGAGAGCAGGACCACGGCCTGGACGTCGGGCGCGTCCACGGCGGCCGCGAGCGCCAGGTTGGCGCCCACGTCCGCGCCGACCAGGGCGAGCTTCTGGATTCCCTTGCGCCTCAGGTGATGGAGGCCCGCCTGCACGTCGGCCACCGCCGGGGTCCAGTCGTCGCCCGGCAGGGCGCGTCCCGCGCGGGCGCTGGTGCCGTGGCCCCTCAGGTCCAGCGCGAGCACGGCCATTCCGGCCGACGAGAGGCGCTGCGCCAGGAACCGCCAGTCCGCGGCAGAGCGCCCTTCCCCGTGGACCAGCACCACTCCGTGGGAGGCTTCGGCAGGCACGTCCGCGACGGCGTGGAGGCCGAGGCCGTCGGTCGTGGTGATCGTGACGTCGGCGGCACCGAGGGGAACGGCCAGGAGGGCCAGGAGGAGGATGGTGGGAAGGGGCATCACGCCTCCGTTCCGATGGGGCGTATCCCATGGTGCCGCCGGGGGGAACGACCCCCGTAGCCGTCGCTTCGTTGGGCGTCCAACACGGCCCGTACCTCCCACCCTGCGTGCGAGGCCGCCTAGGTCCAGTGGGGCGGATCCGGTCCCAGGGCGCGACGGAGTCGGGCGAACGAGCCCCCCTCTGCCATGGCCTCCACGATCCGCTCCGTGGCCTCCGGGCCGGCACCTGCGAGGCGCGCCTCGACCCACGCCCAGCGGGAAGAGGACGGTCGCAGCCTCGCACGGCCGCGCAGGCGCTCGGCGAGGCGCCTCGTGCGAGCGTCCACGCGGGTCACCCCGGCGAAGGGGGCGGCTGCCAGGGGCGTGTGCGGCTTGGGCACGAACGGCGAGAGGGCCACCTCCACCCGGTGAATGGCGGCCATGCGCCCCACAAGGTCGGCGAACTCGTCCACGTCCTCCTCCGCTTCGCCGGGCAGGCCGATCATCGCGTAGAGCTTGAGCACCTCGAATCCCTCGGCCGCGGCGATGCGAGCGGAGGCGAGCAGGTGCGCCTCCCGAACCCCCTTCCGGATGGACCTACGGAGCCGCTCGCTCATGGCGTCCGCTGCCACGGTCAGCGTACGCATGCCTCCCTGGCGCAGTCGCGTGGCGATCCCCGATCGGGCCGCGATCCGATCGGCCCTGAGCGAGGAGACGCCGATGCCGAGGCCCCGTTCTGCGAGCGCCAGGAGGATGTCCTCCAGGTCCGGATGATCGCTCACGGCTGCACCCACGAGGCCCACGCGGCGCGCATCCTGGGGCACCGAGGCCAGGATCCGCTCGAGGGGGACGTCACGACGCCCTCCATGACCCGGGCTCCCCATCACGCAGAAGGTGCAGGATCGACCGCAGCCGCGGTTGGCCTCCACGAGGTGCATGTCCGAGAACTCGGCCTCAGGCGTGGCCAGACGGGAGCGGGCGGGCAGGAGCGCGTCGTCCGCCCGGGCCGGGGCGGGCGGAGCGGATGTGTCCGGCACCCATCCGCCAGGAAGACCCTGTACGACCGCCCGCCAGCCGACGTCGCGAAGCAGGGCTGCTGCCGCAGTCGCGGCCGTGGCGTCGGCCTCCCCTACGAGGACGGCATCCGCGATCCGGGCCAGGAGCCCGGGATTGACCAGGGTCAAAGGACCTCCGGCCAGCACCCGCGGATGCACCGAGGTTCGGTCGCGGGCGAGCGGAGGGATCCCGGATCGGGCGAGCGCTCGCACCAGGTCCGGCAGTTCCAACTCCCAGGCCACCGACACGGCGACCAGCGAGAAGTCGGAAAGGGGAGAGGTGCTCTCCTCGGTGAGGATCGCCCCTGGATCTGCGAAGGCCCGTTCCACCCCCAGCCCTGCGTCGGACATCCGGTCCGCCACCTGCTGGAACCCCAGGGAGGACATCCCCACCCGGTAGGGGGCCGGGTAGAGGAGGGCCAGCCGGGGATGGCCGACCGGAAAGGGCCTCCCCCGCTCCAGTGCACCGCGACGCCGGATCTCGCGCACCCGGTTCCAGCGGAGATCCTGGGCGGTCATCCGTCAGGGACGCGCATCGCGTCGGGATCGAACAGCGATCCCCTTCGGCTCCGGCGGCCATGGAGGACCACGACCGCCGGAGGCCGGTAGGTTGGAGGAAACGGCCTCACCGTGCCAAAGCCAAGCCTTGGCCCGGGTCACCGCGACCTCGGGCTAGTAGACGTCGGTATCGGTGTCGGTGTCGGTGTCGGTGTCCGTGTCAGCTTCGTTGGAATCGCCGGTCTCTTCCTCGCTGTCGCAAGCGGTGACGAACGTGAGGGCCAGACCGAGGAACAGCATCTCGAGGTACCGCATGGTGCATCTCCTTGCTCGCGGTGCGCGGGGCGCCTATCGCGATGGACCCGTCCCCTGCAAGGATCCGCCGTGAAAGGCGTCCACCTCGCGCTCCGGATCGACGGAGCATCGCAAGCAGAAAAGCACTTGAAACGACTAGAAATAGAGATTCATCCCCAGCGTGCCCTGCAAGGCCGAAGGCACGGTGGGATCCTCGGCATCCACGTTGAGGTAGCCGACCGCACGGCCTTCGACGTTGAGCGAGGCCCGGGAGCCCACGCCGAGTTCGAGCCCGACGCCGAAATGAGGTCCGAAGAGGGTGTCCTGGCGGGTCACGTCGCCGGACTCCTCACCCCACACGTCGTGGAGCACGTCCTCGTAGTTGCGGCGGGTCCAGGTCAGGCCCGCGAGCGCGTAGGGATTGACCTTGCGCCACGGGAAGGCGAAGAGCTCCACGGATGCGGAGAAGGGCTTCGTGATCCGCTCGGAATCCTGGCTCCAGGTGTTGTCGTGGATCTGCCAGGCCAGTTCGAAGCCCAGGGCCTCGGCCGCACGGTAGCGGGCAGCGATCCCGAGCCCGAAGTCCCCGAATCCGCCCGATCCATGGTAGTCCCCGAGGTAGGACCCCCCGCGGACGCCCAGGGCGAACGTGTGGGCGCGCTCCACCTGCCGGTGGGCCTCCGCCTGGGGCTCGGAGGGAACGTCACCGGTGTCCACGTACCCCTGGTACGGGTAGTAGGCATAGGTGGAGGGATAGTCGTAGAACACGCCCCAGGTCCAGGCGGGGCGCCACCAGGGGTAGACGGGGTAGTGCCACCAGACGTAGCTGGGCCCCCACCACCACCAGCGGGAGCGCCAGGCCCAGGTACGGTGCACGCCGTACCTGTGGTGGGACGAGAGGGTGTGCCGGTGGACGTGGACGCGACGCGCGCGATCGACGTACCGTGCGTCGGGACGCCGTGGGCTGGAGGCTCGGCTGGATCGAGCATCGGGGATGCGGTTGCCTGCGGACTCCCGGCGGGCGCGCACCGGACCGTCGCCCAGACCCATGGGCCGGTCGGGGCCGGCCCGAGGGGTGCCGGGGCGGAACGCGCTGGATCCCGCGGGGCCGACCTGGCGTGCATCGTGCCGCTCGGGGCCGGCCTGGGGGGTGCCGGGGCGCACGTCGTGGCGCTCGGGGCCGGTCGGGGGGGTGCCGGGGCGCACGTCGTGGCGCTCGGGGCCGGCCTGGGGGGTGCCGGAGCGCACGTCGTGGCGCTCCGGGCCGGTCGGGGGGGTGCCCGTCCAACCGGGGCCTACCGGGCGAGGGGCGTCGGCCCGGTCAGGACTCGCCTGGGGACCGCTGGGTCGGGCGGGAGCCGCCCGGGGAGCGCTGGGCCGGGCGGCGTCGGGTCGGACCTGTTGCGGGG
>JAFGLY010000049.1 GCA_016927815.1 Deltaproteobacteria bacterium
CCAAGGAACGGATGGGCCGACTGGCATCCATGGTCGTTGGATGTCCGTAGGTATATGATAACGGTCGAAGTATGACCGCAGCGTCTTTCGAAAGCGGATACGTGCATCCGGGAGTGCACGATGAGGGACGTCGAAGTCACCTGCGCGGGGTGTGGGACGACCATCCTGAAGCCATCCGCCGAGGTCCGACGCCAGCGGAAGCGGAACCCCGACAGGGAGTTCTTCTGCTCGATGCACTGCTACGCTGTTCATCGGGGCCACGTGAACCTCGGCACCCACCTGGGTCGGGGTAACGTCTCGATCCTACGGGCCGGCAACCGCCAGGACGAATTCTCCCCCTTCCGGTACTTCCTGCTTAAGGCGCGCTGCCGCAATGTGGGAACGAACCTCGATCTTCGGTACCTCCAGCACCTGTGGGCCGAGCAGGGCGGCCGGTGCCAGGTGTCGGGGCTGCGCCTCGCATTGCCCAGGAACTCACTCGAGTGGGAGCGGCGGACTCACGATCCCTGGAAGCCCAGCCTGGATCGGATCGATTCGAGCCGCGGGTACTTCAAGGGCAACGTCCGGTTCGTGGCGGTGATCGCCAACCTTGCGCGGCACCGATTCAGCGACGAGGAGCTCGTGACCTTCTGCCGGGCGGTCGTGGCGATGGCGGGCGGCAGGCATCCACCCGCATCGGATCCCCCTTGACGGACACATCCGAGGGGCCGTCCGTGCGGAAGACGGCCCGGCTGCGGGTGAGCCCGCACCCGAAACCGTGGTCCCCGCTTCGTTCCCGCCCGGCCCCTCACCGAGGAGCCCGGCCGGCGGATCCTCATGCCCGAACTCCTCGGCCGGGTGCTGTGGTTCATCCGGCACTCGCTGGACGTCTCCCAGCAAGAGGTGGCCGACTTCATCGGGATGCCCGCGTCCACCGTGAGCAAGCTCGAACTCGGCACCATCACCGTCGCCGTCCACCACATCGAGGTGCTCGCGGTCGCCTACACCCACTTCGAGCGGCGGGACGCCGGACCCGGTGCCCCCGGCTGGGAGGGCTGGCCGGGGCGGCGGGGGGTCGCGGGTTGACGGCAGTGGCAACCTGGGTGTATGATTTTTCCCGGAAAAACCATACACCATGACAGCCACCGCCACCTCGCTCAAGTCCGGCCGGGTCTACCGTACCCGGGACCTCGCCGTGTTCAGCGCGAACCCGACGCGCTGGGCTCGCCGCCTCGTGGAGCGGGGCGAGATCCGGCAGCTCGCACAGGGGCTCTTCGACCGCCCGCGCCAGGGTCGGTTCGGCCCTCGCCTGCCCGATGATCGCGAATTGATGCGGGCTTTCCTCGGTGATTCGCACTTCGTCTTCACGGGCCCGCCGGCCTGGAACGCCCAGGGTCTGGGGAGCACGGCGCTCTTCGCGGCGGTCCTGGTCTACAACCTCCACCGGTCGGGCTCGTTCACGTTCGGCGGGCAACGGTACCTTCTCCGGCGGGTGCGCTTCCCCGAGCCAGCGCCGCGGGAGTGGTTCGTGGTGGATCTCTTCGAGAACGCAGACATGGCCGGAGCCGACCCGGCGGTGCTGGAGACCGCCCTCGGCTCCGCGCTCCGAAACGGGCGCTTCGATGCCGCTCGGCTCCTCCGGATGGCTGAGGAGTACGGCACCCGCGAGACCCTCGCGCGGGTAAAGCGGGCGCTGTCCGCGGCGAAGGCGGGCCGGTGACCTTCATCCACGAGAGCCGCGACTTTGGCGATGCCGTGGACGCCATGGCGGCCCGTATGCACATCGGCCGCGCCCTCGTCGAGAAGGACTACTTCGTCACCCACACGCTCTGGGCGCTCCACGCTGCTGGCCTGGAGGTCTGGTTCAAGGGCGGCACTTCGCTCTCCAAGGGCTTCGGCATCATCGAGCGTTTCTCCGAGGATCTCGACCTCAAGCTGGAGCCGGGTACCGCGGCCGGAGTGCCCCCCGTTCCGAACTGGAAGGGCGGGAAGGAGGCCCACGAGCGGGCTCGGCGCGCGTGGTTCGACGCCTTGGCCTCGGCCATCCGTGTTCCAGGCTGCAAAGTGACGTTGAACCTCGACCTGGTGGACCCCCGCTGGCGTAGCGCGGTGCTCGACGTCGCCTACCCGGGTCTCTTCCTCCCCGAGATCGGCGCTCCCGCTCTGCCCGTGGTCCGTCTCGAGGTCGGATCCGCCCGGGTCGCGCCCTTCGTCGAGCGCCCCGTCACCTCGTGGGTACACGACCTCTTCGTGGAGAGCGGTCTCATCGAGGGGTTCGCCGACAACCGTCCACCCGCAGTGCGCTGCGTCCACCCGGTCGTCACCCTCGTCGAGAAGCTCGACGCCGTCAGCCGCCGCTTCGGGCGCGACGACGTGGCTCCCGCTTCCTTCGTCCGGCACTACGAGGACGCCGCACGCATCGCGGAGGCGCTCCCCCGGCTGCCTCCGATCGAGGGGAGCCTGCCCGCCCTCGTCCGAGAGATGGTCGCCGAGCGGCAGATCCGGGCCGTGCCGAGCCCCGACGATCCAGCCTTCCTCCTGACCGGCAGCCCGAGAGAGGCCGCGGTCCGCAGGGTATGGGCGGCGATCGCCCCCATGTACTGGGGCCAGCGCCTATCGCTCGACGAGGCGTGTACGAGGATCCGAGGGTGGATCGCTGGGATCGCCTGATCCTGGATCACGCCGCGGCGGCGGCGAGGTTGACGAGGAGGGGGGAGCCCGGCAGAAGACTCCCGCCGCCTCCAATCTCATCACTCGC